>NZ_AJIN01000015.1:0-3671 GCF_000257925.1 Prevotella sp. oral taxon 306 str. F0472 | reverse complement strand
TGCCTACCACGTATTGCTTCGGAATGGAGCAGATTCCTGCCAAAGGAGATATGCTTTTCATTACAGGTGGAGAAAAGGATGTACTCTCATTGTATGCACACGGCTTCAATGCGATTTGCTTCAACAGTGAAACGGCACAAATACCGGAAAGCATCATAGAGAGCCTTCAACTTCGCTTTCGGCATATCATACTCTTGTATGATGCAGATGAGACGGGTGTGCGGGAAGCGCATAAACAGTCTGAATATCTGGCGGAATACAAGGTGTTGAATCTTACACTCCCACTTAGTGGAACCAAGACGGAAAAGGACATTTCTGATTTCTTTGCCTTAGACAACGGGGCGAAGGAACTGAAAGAACTGCTTGCCAAGATGTTTACAGACCTATATAGCCAAACCATGATGATGCTTCGCTCCTGTGAAATTGACTACGAAAACCCGCCGGATATTTCCAAGTCAGTAGTGGCGGTAAATGGTGTTCCGCTGGGAACGCAGGACAATCTGTTCTGCATTACCGGGGGTGAGGGTACGGGTAAGAGCAATTATGTGGGTGCTATCCTTGCCGGAGCATTGGGAGAAGAACGGATGCCAATAGAGAAAACCTTGGGATTGGAGATTACCGCAAACCCCAAAGGCTTGGCAGTCTTGCACTATGACACAGAGCAGTCTGAGGCACAGCTTCACAAGAATCTGGGCAAGACTTTGTACCGGGCTTCATTGACGGCAGTACCGGAGTTCTACCATTCACTCTACCTTGCCTCACTCTCTCGTAAGGACCGCTTGAAACTTATCCGTGAAAGTATGGACTTGTTCTATCACAAGCATGGTGGAATACACCTCGTTGTCATTGATGGTATTGCTGATCTGATACGTTCTGCGAACGATGAAACGGAAAGTATAGCCATTGTTGACGAACTTTACCGCTTGGCTGGGATATACAATACTTGTATTATCTGCGTATTGCACTTCGTGCCGAACGGTATCAAACTTCGGGGACATATCGGCTCGGAACTTCAACGTAAGGCGGCGGGTATCCTTTCCATAGAGAAAGACGACAATCCTGAATACTCGGTCGTAAAGGCGTTGAAAGTGCGTGACGGAAGTCCGTTGGACGTACCGATGATGCTTTTCGGCTGGGACAAGAAAGAAGACATGCACGTTTATCGTGGTGAGAAGTCCAAGGAAGACAAGGAAAAGCGCAAGACTGATGAACTCATTGCCGTTGTCAAAGAAGCTTTCCGAAATTCTTTCAAGCTCACTTACCAAGAACTTTGTGAGGTTCTGATGCGAGAAATGGAAATCAAGGACAGAACTGCGAAGAAATACATCGCCTACATGAAAGAACAACGTATCTTAGCACAAGATACCAATGGCAACTATCAAAAAGGAGAACTATGTCGTACTTAGAACATCATACAGAAGAGACTTGGCAAAAACGCCTGTTCGACAGGCTCATGAAAGTTGAGGACAAACTCGACCTCCTGCTTGTCCTGCAAGAGCAATCCGTTGATACAACTGTCCAACCACCCTTGAAACCCGAATACTTGGACATCATAGATGTATCCAAGATTCTTAAAGTGGAGCAAAAGACCATCTACAACTGGGTTTGGGCTGGAAAAATCCCCTATCTCAAGGCTAACGGTCGATTGCTTTTCCTTCGGGAAGAGATAGATGAAATGATACGGAAGCGAGATGGTTGGTAATTTTTGTCATTTAAAAAATCTGCAATTATTTTGCTGAAACAAAAAAAATACTTACCTTTGCAATCAGAAAGTTAGTTGTGGGTTTCCACAACTCAAAGATAACAGTACTCGCTTGGCATACCGTAAGATCTGCTGGCGAGTCATTTTTTTATAGATACTATGGCGAATAAAGAATCACGTTCCATTCAGGAACAAATCGATTTACTGAAGCATAGAGGCATGATTATAGAAGATGAGGAGTTTGCCCATCTTCATTTAAGTCATATCAGCTACTACCGTTTGAAGGGGTATTGGTGGGATATGCAAACTGACAAAGAACAGCATATATTCAAGAATGACGCCAATTTTAAGGACGTTATCGCACGATATTTCTTTGATAAGGAGTTGCGTCTTATCTTATTCGATGCCATTGAAGCCATAGAGATAGCGTTGCGGTCGAAGATGATTTATCATCTTTCACAATCATACGGTGGGCTGTACTATATAGATAAGGGACTTTTCAACAATGAAGAACTCCAACAGCAACATATACATGATCTGATGGGTGAGTTTATGCGTAGCGGTGAGATTTTTATAAAAGACTACAAATGTAAATATGGAGTGTGGGAGGACAGAAAATGTATATCTCTTACCCAACAGCCTGACGCATGGATTATTTTTGAAGTTGCGACTTTTGGTACACTTTCAAAGATATATAAGAATCTTAATCATCAGTTACCGGAAAAGGCAAGAATTGCCAATGAATTCGGACTTAATATGCATACAGAACTATCAAGCTGGCTTGAAGCCATATCCTATTTGAGAAATATTGTAGCTCATCATTCAAGAGTATGGAGTCGAAATATGGTAAAACGCCCAATGGATATTAGTAATCCAAGAGGTATTTGGCTGCAACATCCTCTTTCGGAATTCTCTAAAAAGAAGCCATTTCTAATCATCACTTCCATGTTATACTTGTGCAATGCTATCAATGCTGGGGATACATATAAGAGAAAGATAATCTCACTGATAGAGGAAAATCCGAACATTCCTATTTATAAGATAGGTTTTCCAGACCATTGGAATAGGGAATCTATCTGGCAATAATTTTGTACGGGAATATCAATCGCAATATTCCCGTACTTTATTTATGTCTACTAAAAAATGAAAGTAAGACATTTTTTTGCTTCCATTGGATAATAAACATGCGCGTTTAGTGTCTCCATTTGGGTCTGAAGTTCTGTGAACGATTGTCTTCTTCCTTGTCATGAGCAGGATAACTCTCGTTCTTTACTCCGACTGAGTGATTGTTGTCGGACAGATCCTCTACTTGCTTCATTTTCTCTTTCTCTGCTTCCTCTGTTTCCTCCTCTGGCGGTGCAAGCGTAAGTGCAATCTTTCTGTCCAATTCAGTAGCTTCACTTTTAAGTGAGCGAAGCTCGTCCTCTTTCTTCCAAGAGCCATTGGCAATATTCGTGTAAACAGTCTTGTTGGCCACGACCTTTGCCATTTCTTTCTCATGCGACTCTATCACCTTTGGAATACGCTCCAAGGCGTTAATGAAGTTCTGACACGCAAGTTTCGGGTCAGTTGCCAATTTACCGTTATTATAGGTATAGTAGATACTCTCCTGCCCTTTTACAAAGAAGCGGTTCACCGAACAGTCGAACAAGTCTTTGGAAGTACTCTCCGTCTTGACCATTATGGAAAAACCATAAATCTCACCGATTTTGTTGTATTCACCCTTGGTGCGAGCTTTCTCGTCAATCTCCTGTAAACGTGCAGCAATGACTTTGATGTCCGTACTATCCTCCACACCTTTAATCTTGAGTTTATTAATGGCTTCGCCCTCTGCATTACGTTCCACACGCTGCTCAAAGCAAGCCAAGTCCGCCTTAGCCTCCTTAATTTTGTCCGTATGGAAGGATACAGAACTTTCAATCTCTGCCAACTTGCCCGTTGCGGCATCACGCTCACGGAGAAAGTTCTT
>NZ_AJIN01000014.1:0-57441 GCF_000257925.1 Prevotella sp. oral taxon 306 str. F0472 | reverse complement strand
GAACGGCAATGCCTGTTGATCCAATGGAAAGTCGTTCGTTGTTGAGATAGATTCTCAACATCACGGGTGTTTTACCCTCCTTGTTCACATAGTTGCTTCTTAAATAGAAGACTGCTCTGAAAATGGTTTTCATTTGCGCTGCTGTTGTTTAATTGTAGCCATGGCAAGGAAAGTTGTAGCCAAAATTCAATAATTGTAGCCAGCTTCTGATAGAATTGTAGCCAAAAGATTGAATTGTTAGCGAGATAAACTTCTGTAACCACGCTGCAAAGTTCGACATATTTATTTGAATAACAGCAATTTGCGTGTACTCTATGCGTACTCTGTACGAACTCTTGGCTACAATTTTTATTTTGCCTCAAAAAGTGTAGCCAGATTGTAGCCATTGTAGAGTATTTTGGGAGTATTTACCCCCTCTGTACGTACTCTGAGAAGAAGAATGGATATAAAAGAAAAGTATCATAACTACTTGTAGCTATGATACTTACGTTTTTGTTAGGATTTCTCTGTTGGTCTGTTCAGAGCACCTAAAGCGGAGAGAGAGGGAAGTGGACTTCTATACAAAATCATTAAAGATTTATATCAAATAATATCAAAAATCACTGAGTAACAAAAAGTTGCTGATATTATTTGAAATGATATTTTATATTTTGATAATTATAGTTCAAATACTCCGTGAAGAAAAGAGGGGCAAAAAGTGGGGCAACTTTGGGGCAATATAAAGGGGGTTCAAAAATACCAATAAAAAACAGTTCTTCGCCAGCAAAGTGTTTTTATTTTACAAATGGGAAATATTGGGGCAAAAAGTGGGGCAAAACTGTATATTTGATTAACTTTGAAATAAAGATTATCAAATATGATTATAAAAAGAACTATAAAATTTTCAATACGTAATTATAGAAACGCTGGTTACAGGATTCGTATGCGTGTATCATATGATGGGAATCGACTGGATTTCCAGACAGGACTTGTAATTCAAAAAGAGAATTGGGACGATAGGCAACAGCGTATAATGTCCCTAAATAGCAATACAACTGTGACTAACGAGTTTAATGAGCATTTGTCCCAGATGAGAGCATGTATGGTTACTGTTTTTCGTGAATTTGAGTTACGACAGGTCATACCATCGCCTAAAGAATTGCGTAATGCCTTTCATGTTAAGACCAATCCACAGCCTCTAACCACGGAAGAATCATTTAAAAAAGATAGTACTATAAATGTGCACCAAGTGGATATTAATAAACCTAAAAAGAAGAAAAACGATTTTTGGAAGTGTTTTGATGAGTTTGTGAAAGTTAATGGCAAACTCAATGATTGGACTCCAGCGACCTATGAAAAATTTGCAGCTTTACGTAACCATTTACAAGACTTTAATAAAAAATTGAACTTTGAAGATTTTAATGAAGACGGTATCGCTGACTTCATAAACTATATGGGAAAGAAAGGTATGAAGAATAGCACGATTAATAAACAGCTTGGATTCTTACGTTGGTATCTTCGTTGGTGTTATGAGAAAGACTACCATACTAATCATACTTTTGAACACTTCAAGCCTAAATTGAAGAGTGCAAGTAAGCGTGTCATATTCTTAACACAAGAGGAATTGGAGAAAGTAGAAAACCTTAAAATCCCAGAGAAATATACATCACTTGAAGCAGTGCGTGATGTATTTCTATTCTGCTGTTATACAGGATTAAGATATTCTGATGTCAATAATCTGACATGGGAAGACATTCACAATAGAAAGATTGAAATTGTTACTGTAAAAACAGCAGATAGAATAATCATAGAGATAAATAGTAAATCACAAGCTATCTTAGACAAGTATTCTGATATTCATTTCCCTGATAAAAAAGTACTGCCTATTATAAGTAATCAGAAGATGAATAAGAGGCTTCATACATTATGCAAATTAGCAGGAATAGATGAACCTATAAAAAGCACCCATTATGAAGGTAACAAGCGAATAGATGAGGTAAAGCCTAAATATGAACTTGTAGGAACTCACTGCGGTCGTCGTACATTTATATGTACTGCTCTTGCAAAAGGAATTCCTCCCAGTGTTGTTATGAAGTGGACAGGACATAGTGATTACAAAGCTATGAAACCTTATATTGATATAGCTGATGAAGTGAAGTCTTCTTATATGAAGCAATTTGATGAGTAAAAAGTAAGGAGTATGAAATAGATTTTATTATCTTTGTATCGTCGTTTCGAGACACTTTAATACAATTATTGGTTTATCAGACAGTAGTCTCTCCAATATCCTTTAATACAATTATCAAGGCGACAGAGATTTGGCTTTTTGCCAGGTATTATTAATTTATGTATTAAAGTGAAGAATATGGAATTAACACAAAGTTTGTTAGAGACTCCACTGGCACAGTTGTCAGTGAAGGATTTTGTTGAGCTTATGAACACATATAATAAAAGCTATGAAGGTAATACTTCTAATGAGCTTTTTGACGAAGATAGCTGGTTATCAGGCTATAAATCTCTTGCAAATTTTCTAAAATGTAGTGTACCTACGGTGTGTCGTATTGTAAAGAGTGGCAAAATTGATAGTGCCATGAGAAAGGTTGGTGGAACGTATTGGTTTAATAAGAATATGGTAGGAACCTTATTAAAGGTAAATGCCAAGTCTGAGTAATACTCGAATAGAGCCATAAGGCTAAGACATATTAGACTATGAACAAATCTTTGGGACGAAGAGCTAATTTACTCTATAGTCTAAGAAAGAAAGGAATAAGATGTTTGACCAAAGAAAGAATGATATTCTTCCCATATGGTGATCAAGATCCATTACTGGTTAAACAGATTTCAGCTTTATGCAATGATTATAATTTTCATGTACAATTAATACTTCAATAAGATGGAAAAAAGATTATTAAACTATGTGAGTACTTCTGGAAGTGTAACGATTCAAGATGCTGTAGGAATAATTTCTTTACTCTTAATTGGTATATCATTATTAATCATCCTCTATAATATTTTGAAATGGCTAATTAGAGTTGAAAATAAAATTGACATACTAATGCTTGACGCAGATAGAAAAAATGAAGAGAAAAACAAACATATTCGACAAGATGGAAACATAGAAGAAAAATAGACCCTTGAAAAAGGGAATATTTTTATAGAACAATTAGTTAGATAATACTCGGTAAATAATATTTGATATGAAAGAAAATACAGATTTGTCAAACCAATTTGATATAATGGTTAGTCAATGTCAAAGAATGAATGCTGGTAAATTTAGTATGTCATTCAAACGAGAGGATGGCTATACTATTGAGGTAACAGCACGACAGACTGAGGCTAAATTTGATGATGAGTTTAGTGATAAGGAACTAAAATACATCAAAAAGTCAATGATAGAAAAAATTGGCAGCGAGTCTAGTAAAGAAGCTGCTGACATGGCTTTTGATATAATCAATGTGTGCCAGGAACTATTAGGCGAGCAACAGTTTGAGTCTGTAGACCAGATTGTAAGTTCTAATCTGTAAAATTAGTAATAACGAAAGGACAATAGTATGCCGATTAAACCAGAAAATAAAGCACGATATCCAAAGAATTGGAAACAAATCAGAATTTCAATTCTTGAACGAGCGAATAATTGTTGTGAGTTCTGTGGAGTTGAGAACCATACATATCGGACAAATGGACTTACTGGGAAGTTAGCATATATTGTTCTGACAATAGCACATTTTGATCATACTCCAGAACATTGCGATCCCGATAATCTGCGTGCCTTGTGTCAACGATGTCACAATCGTTATGATGCAGAACATCGGAAAGAAACGAGATTAAGTAATAAGAACAATAGCAAAATTAAGAATAGCTGAAAAAGATGAAAGATTCATTTCCATTTACAAGCGCAGCGGTCATCACATATCTGTCTGCATCACTGACGACACTGGATTTCGCATGGTTTATGAATGCAGATTTTAGGATATGGATAGCAGTAATACCGTTATATGTTTTCTTAAGTTTCATTCTTTTTCTGATTTTCGGTATTGAGAAGACAGGTAACGAGGAAAACCAGTATGTAACCAAGGACAAAGCTCGGGAAATAGCAGAAGATGTCTGTAAAGAAATATTAAATACAAAAGAAAACAAATATGATAAAAAGTCCATTCCTTGATATCTGTTGCGGAGGTAAGATGTTTTACCTCGACAAGCATGATAACAGGATTCTGTTTCAGGGTATAAGAAAATTGGAGACAACATTATGTGACGGAAGTTATCTTGAATTGAAAAAGTAAATTATGAAAGCAAAACTTAGAAAGACAGGTGAGGTGGTAGAGCTAAAGCAATACTACAGTGATGGTACAGCAATGGATATTAATGGGAAGCTATATCATCAAGGTGATATATCTAAATTGTTTGAAGACACCAATTCTAAAGGATTAGAATACGAGTTTGAGCAATTAGGTAGGACAAAGAAATGTGAGTTTATATCACAACACGTAGACTTAGCCTCTCCTGAAGCTATTGCGAAGTATGTAAAAGGTTATCTTTTTGACGTACTTAAAGATGTTGACGATGATGAGTATATTGCTACATATCTTCGGAATAAAGGTTACAAGGTAGAAGGTAATATAGAATAGCAAATGGAAAACATCAAATTACTCTATATAGACTTGTTCTGCGGAGCCGGTGGAACATCCACCGGTATTGAACATGCAAAGTTAGATGGAACAAAGTGTGCGAGGGTGGTCGCCTGTGTCAACCATGATGCGAATGCAATCGCATCGCATCAGGCAAACCACCCTAACACATTACACTTCACCGAGGATATTCGCACACTTGACCTTATCGGTCTTACAGCTCACTTAAATCGAATGAGAATGAAATATCCATCAGCTTTAGTTGTCTTATGGGCTTCCCTTGAATGTACCAACTTCAGTAAAGCCAAAGGCGGTCAACCACGCGATGCAGACAGTCGGACGCTTGCAGAACATCTTTTCCGTTATATCGAGCAGCTAAACCCTGACTACATACAGATTGAAAATGTGGAAGAGTTTATGAGCTGGGGGGACATGGACGATAAAGGACACCCTATCTCGAAGTTAAAAGGATGCAGCTATATTCGTTGGACAAATAAAGTTATCTCTTACGGCTATCATTATGACTGGCGTTTGCTGAATGCCGCCGATTTCGGCGCATATACCTCACGCAAGAGGTTTTTCGGTCAATTTGCGAAGAAAGGACTTCCCATAGCATTTCCTGTACCTACCTTTTCTAAGAATGGTGATAGTGGCATGTTTCATACCTACAAGAAATGGAAGCCTGTTCGAGAAGTGCTTGACATGGATGATTCAGGTCAAAGTATCTTTGACAGGAAGAAGCCACTATGCGAGAAAACCTTAAAGCGAATTTACGCAGGGCTAATCAAATTCGTCGCCGGTGGAAAGGAAACCTTTCTTGTTAAGTATAATTCAATGAACCAGACAGGAAAATACACCGCTCCTGGAATTGACGAGCCTTGCCCAACTGTTGCTTGCCAAAATCGTCTGGGTATTGCCAATGTCAGCTTCATGTCCAAAGCATTCAGTGGAGATCCGTATTCTAAGAACCAATCGATAGACATTCCTGCCGGAACTGTCACCACTAAGGATCACCATTTCTTTGTTACTGCTTACTATGGCAATGGAGGGAACCATTCTGCTGAATCGCCATGCCCTACGCTTACCACAAAAGACAGGCTGGGATTGGTATCAAGTCGTTTCTTGGCAAATGAATACTCCGCTGGTGGTCAACTTTCCAGCATTGATGCACCTTGCCCTGCAGTATTGACAACACCGAAGCAAAAAGTAGTTGACTGTTTCTTGATGAACCCACAGTTCAACTCTGCAGGTGGAGATATCAATAAGCCGTGCTTCACTTTGATTGCCCGGATGGATAAGATGCCCCCTTACCTTATCTCCACAGAAGAAGGTATCGGTATAAGGATATTTGAAACGGACAGTGAAATGACTTGCAAGATAAAGGAGTTCATGGCCATGTACGGAATCATAGACATCAAGATGCGCATGTTGAATATAAATGAGCTGAAACGCATCATGGGTTTCCCTGACAATTATATCCTTGTGGGAACCCAGGCCGAACAGAAGAAGTATATCGGTAATGCCGTTGAAGTGAACATGAGCAGGGTACTCTGCGAGTCGCTTTGCGCAGCTCTTATTTCCAAAGCAATAGCAATATAGAAATCAATATAAAAATCACAAGACAATGACAAAAGTTGAAATAACAGAATGGGGTGAACTTGCTATTGTTGAGAAACTCTTATCTGACTATACCCAACATACATCTGATAGGAAAGACCCACGTGTCGAACACGCAAGAAATTTATTGGAGCGTATCCGTCCGGCACTGGTTGAAGCAACAGAACAATTATAAAGATGAATCTAAGGTTGGTGGAACGTATTGGTTTAATAAGAATATGGTACGTAATCTAATGAAGGTGTGAGTTATGGTTACATTTCTTAAAAAACAACAGATTTAGTAAAATGGCATCAGAGTAGAAGAAAAAGAAAGTATTGGTTTCAGGCTACTAAATGCAAAATAAACTATTGGCATCAGTTTTCAGAGGCTATATCAAAATTAGCTATTGTTGCTGGTATTATACTATCATTACAAAAGGAATAAACAAATGAAAACGAAGATTAGTGATATAGCCTATGCTTTAGCGGCTATATTCACATCAGACCGTAACAACGATCTGTCACTGGAACATCACAATGAAATACAACATGTCTTTCAAAAAGTTTCGGAAATATTGTCAGAAGAGGATTTAAAAACTCTTTTATATGTTAATCCCGAATTAGTTAATCAAGCCATTGAAGAGAAACATTTGTTGGACAACATATTTAAGAAGAAACCGTAACAGATGTATGATGGAACATTCTATTATAAAGTTAGATCGTCCTTACCCAATAGTCCTATACCAGGGTAGCCTTTATTTGCAAGTTGGTAGCTTGTTTATTATTACAGACATGAAAGACGGTATAAACGCTTCCTGCCGTAAGTGTCAGATACCCGTGCAAAATGTATATCCAGTAATATCAGATGAAGGAGGACAGTTCGGAATGAAAACGTGTGAGCAAACTATGGAAGATACCATTTTTCTTTGCAGAGAGAAGGAAGGTGTTCCGTTTAACAAGCTAGCCCTATGGCTTTCATGGGATTTCATAGATACTTATGGTGATCCAGACTTGGAGACAGTTAAAAAATGCCCTACAATCCCAATGAACTACAGGCTCATTGAGGAGGTAACAAAGTATGGATGTAAGATAACAAAAGTAGATTTTCCTCAACATGGATTTGTCATTGATCTGCATCTTGAAAAGGATAATGTAGGTAACTATTACTTTAAGACATGGGAAGATAGTCAATTCTTCTTTTACGCAAAATATTTTGACTCGGTAAAAAAGGTTGCAGAATATCTATTACCAGGAATTGAGATTTATAGCAAATACATTATGCCAGTGGATTTTGAATGGAACTTTACCATAGATGACAAAGACTTTCAGCTACTATTCAATGAATTGAACAAATATATTAAGGAGCAACTTTCAGATGGCATAGACCAGTGGAGAAAACGGTGGTATGAAGAAATATTATAAGAAAAACAAATAAAGTATTATAAACTAAACATTTTATTGTATCTTTGCACCACAAAAGATACATTATGACAAAATTCACCAAAGCCAACTGGATGACCAGAGCACTGCAAGAGAAACTGAATGTAGTGGGAGAGCAATTCCGCCTTGCCCGATTACGAAGAGATCTGACAATGGATCAGGTTGCACAACGTGCGCAATGCACAAGGCTTACTCTCTCACGTTTAGAAAAAGGAGAGCCTACGGTTTCTCTTGGTGTTGTTATGAGAGTACTCAATGCTCTGCAGCTTGAAGAGGATATACTCCATTTGGCTAAAGACGATAAGCTGGGGCACATGGTACAGGACCTAGGTATTAAGAATAAGAAACGAGCTTCAAAAAGGTAACACATGGAAAAAATAGATGTGATTGCCAGTTTCGACTGGATGGATAAGGAAGAGAAGGTAGGCACTCTTGGTCATGAATACCTAAGAGGCTCTGACGTATTTTCTTTTGAATTTAATAAAAACTGGCTCAAAGCCTTTCCTAAAATTAACTTTGGGCAAGACCTCCGTCCATATACAGGGGTACAATATAGCCGAGACAATCACATCTTCGGTTGTTTTTCTGATGCACTCCCTGACAGATGGGGGCGACGACTGATAGACTTGCGTACTTCGCTGGATACAGAAGGGAAAGCAAGCCATACCTTATCTGATTGGGACTATCTCAAAGGTGTGGAAGATGAGCTGCGCATGGGTGGTTTTCGCTTTCAGGATTCAAATAGCGGAGCGTTTATCAGTTCTACACCTGGTTATAGTGTTCCGCCTGCCATACACATTGATGAACTTTTACAAGCTGCTAAGGAGATTGAGAAAAGTGAGTATAAGCATTTAGAGCCTGAAAAGAAATGGGTACAAAGGCTTTTTCAACCTGGTTCCTCAATGGGGGGAGCACGTCCAAAGGCTTGTGTGCAAAGTGGCAGTCATCTTTATCTTGCCAAATTCCCTTCCATCAATGACAACATCAATGTATCTCGATGGGAACACTTCGCCCATCTGATGGCTAAGGAATGTGGTATCAATGTTGCCGAAACACAGATAATTAGGGCAGGGAATGGTCAAGATATACTTCTCTCAAAGAGATTTGATAGAACAGAAGACAACAAGAGAATCCACATGGCTTCTTCTCTTACCATCCTTGGCTTCACTGATGGCGACGGACAAAGAACAGGAAAAGGCTATTTGGATATTGTGGATTTTATCATTTCAAGAGGTGGCAACCATATAGAGGCTAATTTAGAAGAACTATACAAGCGAGTTGCCTTCAATATCTGTATTGGTAATACCGACGATCACTTTAGAAATCATTCGTTCCTACTTGGAAGGGAGGGTTGGGAATTGTCTCCTGCATACGACATGAACCCTACGAATAGTATATTTCAAGCATTGCTTATTGATGCCAATTCGAACGATAGTTCTCTCAATAGTCTTTATAATGCCCATGAGTTTTATATGTTGGATGAAACGACAGCAAGAGGTATTATCAAGGATGTAACAAGAAACATGAAGTACTGGGAGAATATGGCAGAGGACATAGGACTTCCCCGACGAGAGATCACACACTTTACGAATCGTTTTGAACAAGGTATGGAATTTCAATATGGGTCAGGACTTCATCGATGAGGTAAAACTAATAGGTCAGTTACTTCTTGCAAAGCTTAAAGAAAACGATTACAGTATTGTGGAAGGAAATGAGCAACAGACAAAAGAAGACCTTAATACTGGCAGAGTTGGCTTTAAAAGATAGTAGAAATTACAATCATCATCAAGTCATAAACAATTATAATATGCCTTGATGATGTTATAATAATATGACAGTATAATAGAATAATCATAAAAACATAATAATTTAATTCAATCATAAAATAATCGTGTAATCTCTTGCAGGTCTCATATATTATACCTATATTTGCAGTATCATATTTCATTGCTGACCCCTATTGTTAAGGTGTAAAGGCAGACTTGTACTGTTGTCAGCGAATTACATGTTATGGGGTCCCGCTCCTCTGAACATTTGTTCAAGTGACCTACCAAACTATGGAGATTGTTGTTTTAGCAGGTTTTTCATTAAAACCGTAACAATCAAGTTCTTTAAGAACTCATAGTAAAGTAATGTGTATTTTAAATATGATAAAAATGAAGAAATCTTATTTTATTATTGCAGTGTTGGTAGTATGTACATCTTTGCCAATAGCTCTAACATCGTGTAGTTCAAAATCAGACGATGAGCAGGAAGTTATCAACAACAGCAATTCTGTCATGAAAATGGAATTGTCTTTATCGGGCGACTATGCTAAGTTTAATCCAGTTCTTGAGTTTCATGTATGGGACTTAAAGGGGAAAGGCATGACTATGCACACCTCTACTGGACAGGACGTGAATATGATTTGGAAGCAAGTCTATGAGAACACTCCTTTTTCGTATGCATCAGCTCAAATAAAGGGTGCGTATTCATCATTCTCAGCAGCACTTGTTCTCACTAATTCAATGGAAGAAAGTGGAGAGGTATCTGTTCATGCAAAGGTTTTCAAGGATGATAAGTTAATCCGAAACGAAAATCTTAGCATTAGTATAAAGCCAACAAATAATATCGTTAGTGTCAGCTTTATCCCAGAGAATGGCTTTACAAAAGTAAAATAGGAGGAATTGATATGGAAGTAGACAATTCTAATCAAATCAGAGATAATAAGATTATCCTCTTTGCCAATCAAAAAGGCGGAGTTGGTAAGACTACTATATGTGGTTTGTTTTCTAATTATCTATCAGACACACGCAACGTGTCTCTACTTGTCATTGATGCAGATCCCCAGCAAACTTTTGCCAATCGTCGTAAAGATGATAGTCGTAGACAGAAAGATATACCTTATAAAGTACAGTCTGTTACGATAAAAGACCCTTCCAGCACACGAAACATCATGCTAACTTTAAGAGGATTAGCAGGAACAACTATCATAGACACCCCAGGAAGTTTGACACAGGAGGGAATGAAAGAATTACTTGCTAATGCGGATTATATTGTTTGTCCTTATCACTATGACTTGAATACGATAGATTCAACACGTGCATTTATTCTTGCAGTCTTGCGTTTAAAACAAGCTTATCCACAGATTAAAGCACAATTTATCTTTGTATGCAATAAGTATGATGTACGAGTAGGTAAAGGAAGTGAATTACAAGCATGGAAGATTGTAGATGAGTTTTTCAAAAAATATGGTATTCTTGCTCCTCGCATTGGTAATTATGCCGATTTGGAACGCTACAATACTATCAGTAATAGTGATAAAGCTGATAAACTCACAAAACAGTGCTTTGATTTTATCTTTAAAACCATTTATAAAGTAAACGACAATGACTAAGTATAAAACAGATATCGCAGCAGCAGCATCTTCAATGATGGAACTTCCGGGAACACTCGAGGGAATGTTACATGACATTCATGGTCAAGTAGAAGTATCACCAGCAGCAGTTCCTTCTATTGCATCATCAACATCCCCTACAGAAGCTAAAAAAAAGAACAGTTCCAAGACATCAGCCAAGGTGCTTGAGCAACCAAAAATAGTTAATGGTGATGCCTTATGGACAGCCTTTTGGGAACAATGTGCCACAGAGAGCCAACAGCCTAAAACTGTAGGGAAAGATGGAAATGTAAGTTTCTGCAAAGTAGACAAAGATATTCTTGCAACTTTCAAGAAGTACGTAGTTGGAGGCTATACTACTCAGACAGTAGTTAATGCTATTCTTCGAAGTTTTATACTTCATTATAAGAAGAATTTTAACGAGTATAGGAAGTCTGAAAAATCATTGCTATAAATGTACGTTCTATGATTAAGAACTATTTTCAAAAATATGGAACAAAGATAGTATCAAAAATGGCAAAATACATTTTAGTACTATTAATTGCTGGTGTGACATGGGTTGTAGCCATTTCACCGTCTATGTACAAAAGAGGAGAGCAACTTTATGAACAAGGAAAGCTATTCTATAATGAGGAAAAAGCTCCAAGTCCTTCTACCATGTTTTATCAAGAGAATAGTGACAGTTCTATCATAAACATAATTGAGAAAGAAGAAAAATGAGCAAGACTACAACAATATGGAATGAAGAGAAGGAGCAGTTCTTGAAAGAGAACTATGCTTTTAAAACTAATGGAAATTTAGCAAATCACCTCGGTATTTCAGTTCCCTCGGTGAAAAAGAAGGCTTACGAGTTAGGATTAAAGAAAGTGTGTGCCAAACGCAAGATACATTCTGCTTTGGAAGCAAATGTACTTAAAATGTCTGAACTAAACTCTTATAGATCCATTGCAGATAAATTGGATATATCATTGTCATCAGTAAAGAGTATTATTAACAAAGCGACCAGTAAGGGCTATAAGAAACGTAGCAAGGAAGCAACAAAAAAAATAATGTCAGAAGCTCGTATTCGTCTTATCAAGAAGGAACGTGCTCGTGCAATCTTTGGTTTAAACCCTAAGACAAATTTAAAAGTAATCCCTAATAAACAGAAATATCGTATGCGTGACCGCTTAAAGCGATGTAGATATGATGTAGAAAGAAATGATATCAATGTCTATATAGATGACGAAACACGTCGCCACGATAACATTGAAAATGAAGCTCAAAAGCTGGGTTTCAATATCATTACTCCAATCAAAGAATACTATCCTATAGATTTTGTTTTTGAGAATGGAGAGGCTGAAAATCAAATAGCAGAAGAGCTTATAAGGAACTAACTTTATCAATAAACACTTTAAATATAGAAAATTATGTCACAATGTAATGGAAAGGTAATTGCCATTGGTGAAGTAAAAACAGGTGAGAGTCAGAGAGGGAAATGGTCTTCTCAACAATGGGTTGTTGAAGAACAGGGGCAACAGTATCCCGAGCATTGGGTACTTGAAACCTTTGGAGAAGAAAATATTAGTAAGTTCGACGTACATGTTGGTGATGTCGTGACTGTAAAATATACAGCGCGTTCTACAGAAAAGAGTGGTAACTATTATCCCTCTAATCGTCCATGGGAAGTTGTCAAGGAGCAGCAATAACCAGATGGTTAATTAATTTAAGCGGACTACTGAAAGGTAGTCCGTTTTTCTTTTGTATCTATAAGTAGTTATTATTGCATTCTAAACTATGTAAAATGTTATTTTATAGCTAATTCATTTCCCTCATTGTTGTATTTTTCATTGGGAAACGTGTAGTTGTAAATTAAGCTATACTTTTGTGAAAGTTTCTGCAAAGCACTTCACCTGAACTTTAAAATTTTGTAGAAAACGAAGAAATTTAAAAGATTTAAATTTATGTTTGGTACATCCATGACCATTATCATAATTGGCTATATTGGCTATTATGGTTACAATATCGTTTATGACCTCTACTTCGACAAGTCAGGTGAAGTGGTGACCACTGCTGCTGTTGATGAGCAGGAAGTAGATATTAAAGATGAATTAGGAGACTTCACCCAGTTTAATGCTGATGAAGACAGGAGTGAAGAAGATAAGTCTGTATTGACTTCTCCTTCAAATGTCATTCAGGGTAAGACTGTAGAACAAGCTACAGAAAATTCTAATAATGATGAAGGTGGGACTACCTTTGCAATGTCAGGAGGTATTAAAGCTGACACCCTCTCTACTCTGATAACTTCGTTAGAAAACAAAGAGGAAGGCTCTAACTTTGATATTGTAGTAAAAGCTATGACACCCTCCTCTATATAATATCTTCATTTAAAATACACAATAGGTTCTAAGCCGTCCAGACGATTTATCACTATGCGGTAATTGTTAAAAGGCTTCTTTTATCGGTACTTTAATTCGAAATATCAAAAAATATAATTTAAATGTTTCAATTAAAGCATTATTTTAACTCTGCCAAGAAGATGGCAGGAAAATCAAAGAGTTCTCTCAATCGTGGAATCGCCCTTTTCATGCTCGGCTTCATGGGCGGTGTACAAGCTTTTGCACAGAGTAGAGGTGCTGGTGGTTTTACGTCAGCTACTACTGAGATCAGCAGCTACGCTGACCCTGTGAAAAAACTGATGTATGCCATCGCTGCTGTCATTGTTTTGGTAGGTGCATTTAATGTCTACTTTAAGATGCAGAATGGTGACCAAGATGTGAAGAAGACCATTATGATGACTATTGGAGGTTGTGTTGCTATGGTAGCTATGGCTACAGCACTCCCAATGTTCTTCAAATAGGTTGAGCTGGATATACCCGATATAGCTTAACGATAGCTATATCGGTGTATATCTCATCAATCTATATTTATTTGTTTGATATGGAAGAGTTCAATAGTTATCCTGTCTTTAAGGGGCTACAAAAGCCATTAGAGTTGATGGGAATTCGTGGAAAGTTTATTTATTATGCTGCTGGTACATTCTTATTAGGTTTTATTGGCTTTCTTGTATTTAACATTATAATTAATTTCTTTGCCGGTGCTATTGCCCTTGCAGTTATTGCTGGTACTGGAATTATCATCATCTTTATCAAGCAAAAACTTGGATTACACGCAAAGAAACGTTATAAAGGAATTGTACATTACACAGGGTTATTTGATTATTAGCTATGGCAAAGAAAAAAGAGAGACCATTTGATAAGTTGTATGCAGAACTTGAAGAAATCAAGGATGCACGTGGAGAGGTCATGAATACCGTTCTTTTTTCAAAGAATGGTAATTGGTCTGTTATTATCGAGATAGAGAACCCCATCCAACAATATTGTACGGATGCTGAGCTTTATTATAGCTATGCTGATATATTAAGCAACATAATCCAAACATTAGGAGAAGGCTATTGTATACAAAAGCAAGATGTTTTTTGCAAACAGGGGTACAACCATACTATCACTGATGACATGAGCTTTCTCTATAAATCATACTTCAATTACTTCAAGGGACGTGAATATACTAATATTCGCACATTCCTAATCATTACACAGGAATTCAAGCAGAGTTCCTTCGTGAAGTACGACCCTAAAGCATGGCTTGATTTTCATTCAAAAGTCGGTAAGGTCATTAATATCTTATCCGAAAAAAACATACCACATTACAAACTCAATAAAAAGGAGGTCGCAGAATATGTACACCGTTTTCTTGCTTTCGATTTTAAACCACAGCCTTTCTCTTTGAACAATATGAATGTAACTGATGAATATATTAAATCAGGAGAAAGAGCCATCAAATCTTTTTCTTTGGTTAATATAGATACCATAGATTTACCTACATTCATTCGTCCGTTTAATACAATGCCTGTCAATGGCTTTAATATAGCAACTGACCTACTATCATTTCTTGCAGATATACCATCTACTGACTGTGTTATCTATAATCAGGTTATACAGATACCCCAACAGCGTCCACTAATGCGCAAGTTACAAAGTAAGGCAAAACGTCATGATTCGATGCCTGACCCAAGTAACAAGATTGCAAAAGCAGATATAGACCTCGTTCTTGACCTACTTGCTAAAGAAAGCAAGCTGCTTGTATATTGTAACTTTAATATTATAACATCTTGTCCGCTTGCCAAAATAAACGACGTAAGTTCATTTTTAGAGACAAAACTATATGATTGTGGTATTATGCCATCAAAGGCTTGTTATAACCAGTTAGAGTTGTTTACCAACTCTTTCCCTGGCATGTCCTATTCTCTCAATAAGGAGTATGATTTATTTCTTACCCTTGCAGATGCAGCAATATGTTTGTTCTATAAAGAACATATGAAACATAGCGAAGAATCTCGGCTGAATGTCTATTATACAGATAGACAAGGAATACCTGTTTCTATAGATATAACAGGAAAGGAAGGAAAGATTAAGATGACAGACAATGCTAACTTTTTCTGCCTGGGTCCGAGTGGAAGTGGAAAGAGTTTCCATATGAATTCAGTTGTAGCACAGCTTCTCATGCAAGATACTGATGTCGTTATGATTGATACTGGAGATAGTTATGAGGGGATAAGCCATTATTTCCACGGTACTTATATCACTTATAGTAAAGAGAGACCAATATCAATGAACCCATTCAGTATTACAACTGATGAGTATAATCTAAATTTTTGTGAGAAAAAGCAGTTCTTAAAATCTCTAATATTCCTTATATTCAAAGGAAACGAAGAACCAATAAAGATTGAAGATAAAATCATCAATCAAACTCTTGTAGAGTATTATGAAGAATACTTTCACCCATTTGAAAAGTTCTCTGAGAAAGACAGGGAACGTCTTCGTGAACGTCTTTTGCTTGAGGAAAAAAAGAATGGCGAATATGAAAAGTATGAGCAGAAATTAGAGGAAAAGTACGGTGATGATTATCGTATTGATGAGCTGGAGGGAAATATAGACGATGTGGACAATGATAATATTTCAGAAGAAACTAATTCTGAAAATAACGCTGATGACTTTGACTTTACTACGGAAGAAAAGAATCATCACGCAAAAGTAGAACGTCAAGTTAATAAGCTGCGCAATATAGTTAATGATAAGGCTGCATCTGATGGTGAAAAGCAGAATGCTAATAGACAACTAATTCGCCTAATGCCAGAGCTTATCGAGGGAAAATATCTGATGCGTATTGAAAAGAAGATTGATAGAATGGAAAAGAAACGTCGTAAACTACACGTAACCAACCTATCATTCAATACATATTATGAATTTGCTTTAGAGCGTATACCTCAAATAATGGCTGAAAAGAAAATAGACTTCGATATAGATGACTTTGCAGCTATTTTGGAGCAATTCTATAAAGGTGGAGAATTGGAGCATACTCTAAATAATGACCTTGATAAGTCTCTTTTTGATGAAAAGTTTATTGTCTTTGAGATAGATAAGATAAAAGATGACCCTATTCTTTTCCCTATTGTCGTCTTGATTATTATGGATGTATTTTTACAGAAAATGCGTCTAAAAAAAGGTCGAAAGGCTCTTGTCATAGAAGAAGCGTGGAAAGCTATATCTTCCCCTACGATGGCAGGATATATTAAGTATCTCTACAAAACAGTTCGTAAGTTCAATGGTATTGCAGGTGTCGTTACACAGGAACTTAATGACGTGATAGACTCTCCTATTGTTAAGGAGGCAATCATCAATAACTCTGATATAAAAATACTTTTGGATCAAAGTAAATTTAAGGATAGATATGAGGATATTTCAGCAATCCTTGGATTAACAGATGTCCAACGACAACAGATTTTTACTGTTAATGCTTTACCTCCAAAAGAAGGTATCCCTTATCATAAAGAAGTATGGATAAGCCGTGGACAATACTCTGATGTGTACTCTGTAGAAGTCCCTCCAGAATGGTACTGGGCTTTTACCACAGAACGTGTTGAGAAAGAGGCTTTAAAAGTCTATGAAAGAGCTTTCAATGATGATATTGAGCAAGCAATTGCCCATATAGAGGCTGACAGGAAAGCTATGAAAATTAGTAGGTACTTTGACTTTGCAGTCCTCGTTAATAAACATCAAAATATTATGAGCTTATGGAATCAATAAAAAAAATATTATTGAGTTTAATTGTCTTATTGTTATACTGCATTTCAAGTAATGCTACTGTAGTGCGATTAGTAATTGATAAGAAAAGTGTAGCAGCAGTAACGGCTAATACTGCTATTCAGAGTTCCATAGAAATTATCCATAATAAGACATTGGAGGAAATACGTAAGAAGCAAGAAAAGATTATGTCCTATACAGCTTCGATGGAGTCCATAAAAGAACTTTATCGCATGTCAATGCAGAATATTAGCGGATTTGGAGAGGAATCAGCCTATTATAGACAAATGGTTGACAACTTCTTACAAGTACCTGGTAACACTGCAAGAGCTGTAAAGGCTATTAATCGTTGTCCTGGTATTAACTACGTCAATAGTTTAAATGAAATAGTTAATATTCAGACAGATGTTGTAGGTTTAGTAGAAAAATTTGTAGACATAGTAAATAATGGTAAAGTTGATTTTTCCGCATTTACAAGTGGGAAAAGTAACGACAAGATATCCACCCTGTTACAAAATGCTCACTTAGGGAAAGGAGATGGATATAACTTCCTTGATCGGTATCAACGCCTTACATTAGCTAATGAATTGTTAGCTCATATCGTTGATATTAACACACGGCTTAACCAAATCGTCTACATATGCGAATATTGTCGTACATTCAGTAATTTCATGTACAATATAGACCCTTTGACTTGGGCTACATATTTCCAGGGAGCAAACATGGTTCAAGGTGTTATCAATGATTGGAAGTATGAAATGCAAGGTTAATAAAGTTTATCACTCTCATTTTATCCTGTAAAGAATGAAAAAGATTCTGCTTATACTACTTTTTATAGTTGGCTCCTTTACATATAGTCATGCTGGAATCGAGTTTCCTGCTGATATGCCTACAATAACAGCACTTATAAATCTACATAAGAAAATGGCTAAAGCCGAGGATGCTTCTGTAAATCAAGTGAACACAAGTTATATAGAACAGCAACTTGTAACAGATAATGCTACTAAGTTTAATGGTGTTAGAACCACCCTAAATACAAAGCTCAATAATGCACATCAATGGATAGTTCTTGCTGCTGCTATGTCAAAGACAACACTTGATGTAGGAAGTACAGTAAAGGAATATATACAATTCACAAAATTAATGGGAAAGAATCTACTACGTAAACCACAGGTAGCATGGTATTTTGCAGAGGCGAACTACAATGTAAGTAAGAGAGTGTCGCTCTTAAAAAAATCTGTAGCTTTACTCGTTGCTTCTGAAACAAACATTCTTAAAGCATCAATGGATGAGCGTATGGAGATTATCTTTAATATTCAGGAGCAGGTAGCAATCATACGTGGTATTATCAACCAAGCACTTTTTTGGAGTCGTTGTGTTGCCATTGGAGGATTTAAATACGATTATATATGGGACATTCTCAACAGCGAAGTCTATACAGGCATAGCAAACGATATAATAAACTCATGGAATAAAAATCTTACAGAGATATGAAAAGAATACTTTTCTTTATAATCTTCTTAACTGTGACTTTAACTGTAACAGCTCAGCAGCCTGTTCACGATTCACAGAAAGAGCATCAGATTCGCTCTATGGAACAAGGACATTGGGATTTCTCTCCCGATTGGTGGTACCTTCTTTTCCATAAAAATTATAGTGGCGCAAGCAAAAAATGGGAATGGAGAGGCTTTAAATCAGGCTGGCGTGTTGTCTTCAAGGAAAGTGATTCTAACGTTAAAACTGTTGCCCCACGTCGAGAAAAGCAGGTCGCTGTTCAAGCTTTAAAACAACAAATTATAGAAAAAGAACGTAAAAAGATAGAAGAACTCAATAATGAAGAAATAGCACGTGCAGCTGACCGAAACTCTGACCTGGTATATGGGAAATATAAGGAGTTATTCACGGACATGCAATCGTCCATTACAGAAGGATTGACTTATTGTATGATAAAAAGTAAAGGTAAGATGGCTGGAAGTATTAAAGAACTCACAGATAGAAATGAAGTGATAACTTCAAACATAGCCTACCTTCGCAAAACAGGAGTTGGATATGAACTTGAGAATGCAAAGAGAGAAAGAGGATTTGCTAAAGCAAAGAAAGATATGGAAGAACTTGTAAAGAAGGTAACTACTCTTGCACGTCTCGCAAAAGCTTTTTATTAATTCATAAGAATGATGATTATGATAGACCAATTATTGAGCATAAATATGATGATGACAGCCTTTGTTAATCAACTTTTAACAATGGGCTTACCTGTCATAGATGAAAGTTTGGCTGAACTTATGAGTGTTATGAAGTCGGCTCCGACAAATGGATTGTTTGGAGAAATGCAAAGTATGGCAAGAGGCTTAGGAATAACTCTTGCTTTGTGCGTTGGCTCATACGAATGCTGGGTGATGATTCTTGGAAGACGTGCTATGGACGTACTAAAGATACTCCGTATTTTAGGTCTTGCTATTTGTATTCAATTTTCTCCTTTGATTTGTAGTGCTTTAGATGTCCCAGGCAATTGGCTTGAAAGTAGAACGCAAGGAATGGCAAAAGCTGCAAATAAGCAGGTTGCAACTTTAGAAAGAGCTGTTGCAACAAAACAACAAGAATACATGGATTCTCTTCGAAGTCAAATGTCAAAGCAAGAGGAGCAAAAGGCTGCCCAAGATGCTGCAACAGAAGATGGGATTTGGGATAAAATTCAGCATGGAGTAGAAAATATTGGTATAAGCATACAGAACTTTGCAAAACAAGCTGCTGTATTACTTGAAACGAAGATAAGCGAGTGGGCAAATGACATCATCCGTTTTATAGGAGAAATAATATTCCAAATGACTTACTATGGAATGTTGGTTGGACAACGTATATTTCTAAGTGTATTAAAACTCTTCTGCCCTGTTATGTTTGCGCTTTCAATAGTCCCACCCTGGAGAAGTGCATGGTCACAATGGATTTCAAAGTATCTAACAATTTCTCTATGGGGATTTCTTGTTTATTTGATAGTCTATTATATAGACTTCCTAATAATGTACTATTTAAAGTCAGATTTAACAGCGTATAATCAACTTCTTCATAACGCAGCTGGCTGGAATAATATAGGTGCACTTGGTATGCAAGCGATTGGAACGACTTGCATGTATGTTGTCGGAATGTTAGCAGGTGCAAAGATTCTAAGTATGGTACCTGAGGTATGTTCTTGGCTCATTCCTGGAGGTGTTTCTTCTGGTGCTGGTTCTATGGCTGCCGGTACATCAGGTGGAGCTGCTGGTGCTGCTGGTGCAGCAGTCGGTGTCGCTGTTGGAGCTGCAACAGGTGGTGCAAGTACTGCTGCAAGTGTTGCTGGAGCCTATAACCAAAGCCGTTCAAGTGGCGGTTCTGTTACTGGTTCTCTTGTCAATAGTGCAATTAGTAATTCAAGTATTGGTAAGAGTTTCATATCAGGATCAGAACGAGCAGAAAAACTTAATAATAGTGGAAAGAAAAATAGAATTGTAGATTATTAATTGAATATGTTAATACAAAGTTTAGAAAAGAAGACAAAACTTGCCTTGATGACAGTGTTGCTGACTATTGTCGGCAACGTAGTTATCTGCGCTATGCTTATTATATATGGAGCTAAGGTCTTGTCAGATGAACGTAATCAAGTATATGTGCTTGATGGCGATATACCATTCCTTGCTGAACGTAGTAAACAGGAAGCTAATTTCGTTATGGAAGCAAAAGCCCATATACAGCTCTTTCACCAATATTTCTTCACGCTCCCCCCTGATGATGACTACATCAAATGGACATTAGGGAAAGCGATGTATATGGCTGATGGCACAGCTATGAAGCAGAAGCAAGCTATGGAAGAAAATGGTTTCTTCTCTGATATTGTATCTTCCTCTGCGACCTGTACAATTATGTGTGATAGTATAAAATTGGATGAAAGAACACGAAGATTCACATATTATGGGACCCAAAATATCAAGAGACGTACAAAGAGTATAAGACGTTCGCTCATTACTACAGGTGATATAGAAACTGTACCACGCACTCAGAATAATCCACATGGACTACTCATAACACATTGGAGAACTTTAAAGAATACAGATCTTGAATATTAAAGCTATGACAGGAAAAGAAAACGAAAAGAATATGCCAAGATACAAACGTCAGCTGCGGTATCTTTGCAGGCAAGCGTCCAATGGCTGGAAACTACGAGATAGAATAGACCAAGGCAACCAATGGGCATTAGAAAATCGAAAGACTTTCTTTGCCTTAGTTGTAGGTACTCTTAGTTTTGCTTTTGTGACAACTGCTATTTCTATTGTCTATGATATGACAAGAGATAAGTCTTCTGATAATATAGAGATGAAAATGAGTAAGCAAGAGAACTCTATCGAAGATATATCTCCTATGATGAATGGGCTTAGACAGATTGAAGAAACAAAGAAGACAACCAAATTAGAGTTTAAGCAAGTTACTGATAAAGGAGTATCTATTCATCGAGAACTTGACTCTCTTTTGGTGATTAAAGATAAAAGTCATGAAGATTCTATACGTATAGTACAGGATTATCGTCAATTACAACGTATTGTCAATTTTTTAAAGAAAGGAAAATAATGAGAAAGCTAAATTTAAAACAGCCTAAGTATATTTTTCCTCTGGTAATATTTCTCCCTTTAACGTTCTCTGCCTATGAGATTTCATCAGTATTTGATGGAGGAAATACAACAACAGGGAAAGTAGCTACCGATTCTCTGAACATGGCTCTTCCTGATGCAGAGAATAGTGAGATGAAAAATAAAATGGCAGGTATGGAAGATTTAAATATGGGTGCCGATGGCTATTCCGCGATTGGAGGATTTGGAGAAGATGTAGAGCAGAAAGATTCTCTTGGCAATGCCTATTCTGAGGACGAAATGAATCAGATAGACAAAGATAATGCTGAACGACAAGCACAACAGAAGGCTCAGGAGGAAATGGAGCGAAGTCTTGCTGAATCCCGTAAGCATATTAACTCTTATGCTAACGGAGGGTATAATAGTTATAATGGAGGAGGAAGAGTATCAAGCAGGAATAGCACTCGTAGTCGTCAAGACGAATTAGATGATTATGCAAAGGAACTTGAATATATTCAGAAACGAAGTCGTGCTGCACAGAAAGCCGTAGAGGATAACTTTAGAGAAGATAATGGTTATAATGGAGGTAGCTATGATGATTATGATGTTCCAAGCTATGGATATAGAAATGGGCAATCACAACGTCCTTCACATTCCTCAAAGAATAAAAAGACTAAGAAAGAGGAAAAACCACAAACGGTAGAAAAGGTACAGAGTCAAAATGCAGATAAGTTCAATACTGTTACTGCAAACAAAAGTATTGATTCCCCTCTAATCAAAGCAATGATAGATAAGACTACTAAAGCACATGAGGGAACTCGATTACGTTTCAAACTCCTTGATGATGTAACGATTAATAAAATCCTTTTAAAAAAAGGTACATATTTGTATGGACTTGTTACAGGCTTTGGTCAGCAACGTGTACTTGCAAGCATCACAAGTGTTCTTGTAGGTAATAAATTCATTAAAGTGAATTTATCAGTATATGACAATGATGGTATGGAGGGATTTTATGTTCCTGAGTCTGCTTTTAGAGACATGATGAAAGAAGCTGGTGCGCAGGCTATTCAACAGAATATGCAATTTGGCAATAATACAGGAAGTACTGTAAATGGAGAATCTGTAGCTTTACAAGCCCTACAGAATATTTATCAGTCGGCAAGCAGTGCTCTTTCTTCCAATATGCGTAAGAACAAAGCACGTATTAAGTACAATACTATCGTTTATCTTATCAATACATCAAATGAAGAATAACTTAATAAAAGAAAAAGTAATGAGAAAAATAATGCTATTATCATTAGTGTGCCTTAGTACAATAACAGTATGGGCGCAAAAGAGATATAAAGAAATTGTACCTGATACTGCAAAGGTGCATTATATCCAACGTGGGAGTGTAGAAGATGCTTATATCTTTGATAGCGATCTTCGCAAAAATACTGTATATGTAAATGAGCAAGTTACGACTCACATTATCATGCCCGAAAATATTAAGCTCGTAGATATATCAACAAATAATATTATTGGCAACCAATGTGCAGATAATATTGTAAGAATTAAACCTGCAGGGAAAATGTATAACTATGAACTTGCAGGTACAATGACTGTTATTGGAGAACGCCATATAGCACAATTAAATATTGTCTATGTGAAAGGTCCGGCACTTGCAAATTCTATCTATAATATAGATTTATATGATACTAAACGCTACACTAATCCCGATGTGATGATGCCAGAGGCTGATATGGCACGTCTTGCATGGGCTATCTATGGGACATCTGCTCGTTTCCATAATATCCATTATAAAAAATATGGGATAAAGGCTGTTGTTAATAATATCTACTCTATAGATGATTATTTCTTCATAGACTTCTCTTTGTATAATAACACTAACATTAAGTTTGATATTGATGAGATAAGAGTTAAGCTAACAGATAAGAAAGAAAGTAAAGCTACTAATACTCAAACTTTAGAGCTAACTCCTGTATATGAACTTAACAAAGCAACTTCTTTCAAAAAAGGGTATCGTAATGTTATTGTGTTGAACAAGCTAACTTTCCCTGATGAAAAGATACTCAATTTGGAAATTTCTGAAAATCAAATATCAGGGCGTGTATTGTATATTCCAATAGAATATTCAGATATATTACATGCTGATGGGTTTGACGAACATCTAATGAAGAGTCTTTCACGTAATAGATAATTTAAGAGAAAAATATATGAACATGAAAAAAATACTATTACCCCTAATGTTACTACTCACCGTAACATTAAATACCTATGCAGGTGATGGAGACCAGTTCTTTACATTAAACACTGGTATTATGTTTAGAAACACTCTGAACGCCAGTTTTGGCTATGAAAAAGAATTGAGTTATGACAACGCCTTCGAGATATTTGGTGAAGCTGGAAACCGTTGGGAACGGGACCCCGAATGTGGTAAGGTGTGTAGTAAGTCTTTTTGGAAAAACTACTACTGGAATGGTGGCATAGTTTATAAGAAAAGTCTCGTCCGTTGGCGTAATTCAACATTGCGTCTCAATGTCGGTCCCATAGCAGGAGCTGTACGTGGTGATTATTTCTTTGGTGCAGAAGGTAGTTTTGAATATAGCTATACTTTACGTAGTGGAGTAAAACTCGTTCTCAAACAGAAAAACAATGTATGCTTCATGCATGGAGATACCTTCCGAAATGGACTAACTGTAGGAATTAAAATTCCTTTGTAAGAAAGATGAGTATGATTATCGAACCTCTATCAGATTACCCTTTGGGAGAAAATCTTAGTTCTTTTGAAGCCTATCTATTTATTACAAGAGAGGGCTTCATTAGACTCCATCATCATATACCTGATTATAAATTCAATATTCTTATTAGGAATGAAATCCTACAATATGAATTTTCTTCTATTGATGATAGAAAAAAGGCACTATATCTTTTCATAGGTAGAATGAAAGATATAACTGGTAGGGAACCTCGAGGAGAAGATGTTAGTACATTTATCCTTTATCTTAAAGCGGAATCAACCTTTGAGTATGACATTGCAGGTTTCTTTAATGTATATAATCAGATAGCAGATATTGTAAGCAAATTCTGTACAGAGCAAGAACGTCTGATTGCCATGTTACCTCATTTTACACAAAGGAACAGTGTACCTCATATTCACTTCCTTTGTCAGCGAAAAGATGGAGATAGTAATGTATTACAAAAGTATATTATCGATAAAATTAGAAAAAGAGTATGAAAACAAAATCAATGATATGGCTTGTAGTTGCAATGCTACTAACCTTTCAATTATCTTCATGTTCAGAACATATAGATGATGAATGGCATGGTAACATAACATCTGGTTGTATTTTATTATCAAACAATCAGATTATTTCAGAAAAGTCCTTCGATACAACAAAAATGAATGCTGTAGGTGTTGTTATCGGAACAAGACAAGATACAGTATGGGTTGTCAATACTAAGGAATTAGGACGATTTTCTTATCTTGATACATTAAGTACAGTCTCTGATGTTTCTTCAAATGAAACGCTTTTGTGTGGTTTAGAGAACACTGCTGCAATCCTTAAGTCAGGAAGAAAAAGCCCTGCTGTTAATGTAGTAATGTCTTATTCTTCTACTGTTACAGGATGGTCGTTACCATCTATCGGTGAACTTAAAATGTTATCAGCTAATTTAGAGACTATTAGAAAATCTATGCAGACTATCAAAGGAGATGTTTTCTCAACTTCTCCTTATTTAAGTTCTACACCAGACGGATCTTCTTCGCAGACAGAAGAATTATACGCAAAGTGTATAACACTTCAATCAGGTTATGTTTCGTCTATCCTTAAAACAGATGCGGCACAAATACGTCCTATGTTGAGAATAAAAGTAAGATAAATAAACACACACTTTAACCTATGGCAATAGAAGAAACTAAGGAACAGCAGCAGATATACAATATTTTTAGAAGTTGTATCTATATTATCCTTATCCTTGAACTTGTTATGAATTTACCAATTCTTACAGGTGATCCGATAACAAAATTTCTTTTATCCTTCTTATACAAGCTAAAGCTCTTTAATAGTGTTATTGGCTGTAAGTTTATGGAATTGGTATGCATAGCAGTTACGTGTACAGGAACAAGGGCAAAGAAGGAGTTGAAATTCAATATGAAGACAATGGTAGTCATACCATTAGGTATTGGCTTTTATCTCCTTCTAACAAGTGTATTGGTACATAAGGATAACTGGGGTGGAACAATGTTAGGTTTACCTACCAATAGGATAATATATGCCTTTTGTTCTGTCATTGGTATCATGCTTGTTCATCAGGGATTGGATGCTATAAGTAAGTACTTCAATCACAAACTTGGAGATGACCGTTTCAACTTTGAAAATGAGAGCTTTCAACAGATGGAGAATAAGGTTGATAATCCATATTCTGTAAACATACCAATGATTTTCTACTTTAAGAAGCGTATGCGCCATGGTTGGATAAATATTATTAACCCCTTTCGTGCAACTCTTGTATTAGGAACTCCTGGATCAGGTAAGTCATTTGGAATCATAGACCCCTTTATTCGTCAACATTCAGCTAAAGGGTTTACAATGATGGTATATGATTTCAAATTTCCAACTCTTGCAAAGAACCTACTATATCAGTACTGTAAGAACAAGAAGTATGGTCATTTACCTGAGAATTGTGGATTTTGCATCATCAATTTTGCAAATGTAAGATATTCAAATCGTATCAATCCTATTCAAAAGAAATACATACCTGATATTGCAGCAGCATCAGAAACAGCAGCAACGCTTTTAGAGTCTCTCAACAAAGGAGGTGGAGATAAAAAAGGTGGTTCAGAGGCTTTCTTTAAGAATGCTTCTGAAAACTTTCTTGCAGCTATCATATACTTCTTTGTTAATTTTCATCCTACAGGTTATCTGAAAGGAAAAAAGCTAAAACGATTCTTCCACTATACACGAATAATCAATATTGACCAAGTTGAAGAAGGTACATTGCAACTTGTGTATAAACAATGGACGGATTATGCTGGTATTAACGAAAAGGGAGAAGTTATACTTGATTTTAACAATGAAGATTTTGTCAATATGTCATTAGACAAAGATGGAATCTTCGTAGAACTCGAGGGATTCTCTTACAAAGACAGTGATAATTGTCTTGTTACCATTACCGAAGCATGGTATGAAGATAGTAAAGGGAATAGAGTCACGCCTGACACTATAACAGGAGAATATTCTGATATGGCTCACGTGCTTCAATTCCTTAACAAATCGTATGATAGTGTTTTCAAGATATTAATGAGTGATAAAGCTATTAAGCCTCTCATGGCTCCTTTTGAATCTGCTTTTAAGAACAAGGCTATGGATCAGTTGGAAGGTATGGTGGGAACACTTCGTGTTGCTGCAGGTCGCCTTGCCACAGAGGAAGCCTACTGGGTTTTTACAGGTGATGACTTTGACTTAAAAATATCAGATAAGACAAATCCAAGTTATCTTGTCATTGCTAATGACTCTGAAAAGGAACAGGTTATAGGCTCATTAAATGCTTTAATTCTAAACCGCCTTGTGGTTAAGATTAATAGTAAGAACAACTATCCCTGTAGTCTGATAATAGATGAGTTGCCAACACTTTATTTTCATAAGATAGATCGATTAATAGGTACAGCACGAAGTAACAAAGTATCTGTCACACTTGGTTTCCAGGAACTACCTCAACTTGAAGCAGATTATGGAAAGAATGGTATGCAAACTATCATAGCTACATGTGGTAATGTATTTATGGGTGCTGCACGCAACAAAGAAACGCTTGAATGGGCACAGAATGATGTGTTTGGAAAAGTGAAACAGACAAGCAAATCAATTTCTATCAATGACCAAAAGGTTTCTACCTCTATATCTGAAAAAATGGATCACCTACTTCCTGCTGCAAAAATAGCAGATATGGCTACTGGGTGGTTGGCAGGGCAAGTTGCTCGAGATTTTACCCCTACTCCTAATGGAGCTATGAACACTTTTGAGATAGAAAACTCAGAAGAGTTTAAAACTTCAAAGTATTTCTGTAAGACAGACTTCGACATGGAGAGGATAAAGACAGAGGAAGAAAAATATGAGGAGATTCCACCTATTTATGACTTTGGATCTGACCGAAATATGAAAGTTATACTTAGTCGCAACTTTAATAGAATAGAGTCTGAAATAGAAAACATGATTAATGAACTTTTACCGCCTGGTAAACCTGTAAAATAATGAAGAAACATATGACACAAAATGTAAGTGATTTGCTGCAAGAGAAATTAGGTAATCGTTTAAAGAATGTGCGCAGGTATTTAATGATGACGCAGCAGGAAGTTGCTGAACAAACTGATATATCTGTTATCACAATATCTAAGATAGAACACGATAAGGTAGTTAATTCAGACTCATTCCTGCGTTTACTACTTTTTTACTCTAATTACATATCAGCGGATTTCCTATTTGCAAAAGATTTCAATGTTGCAGATGCTGATAATTATACTAAATCTTTTTCCTTAAACACTATTGTTAAAGCAAAAATAGAAGTGATAAGAGAAGAATTTGAAAAGGAATTATCTAAGTTAAAGTCTGAATATATACAGAAGCTCACAGAAACAGCTAATTTACTTTAAGGGGAAACAGTAGTATTTACTGAAATATATTTGTATATTTGATATACAAATATATCACATCTTGGCTCTAAAAGCCAATCGTTGCACTTAAAAAAAGAATATTATGATAGTTCTTCTTGCTTGTATAGTTGGTTTTTGTCTTGGTAAATTCATCGTCCAAGTCATTGTTTTTATGATACTATTGTTAGTTTCTATAGCAAAAATGCTATTAAAAAGCGTTTTGGCTATAAGTAAGATTGCTTTTCGTATAATAAGATTTATATATAGTAAGGTTTACGAATACTATCAGAAAAATAAGATTAGAGCAAATGAAGTTAGATCTTTTAGCCCTCAATAATATGGTAGTTTAAAAAGGTCAATAAGTAGATATTGTTATAATCAAGTTCATTTTGTGGACATGATAGGTATATTTTTTTAAGGTAAAAAAGATGGGAAGTAGCATAAAAAACGACTTCCCATCACTTATTTATGACAACAACTAAAACCTCTTATAATGAGTTACTGATACTTCTTACTTTAGACAAATAATTTGGGTCAGAAGCATAGCCTATTCTATTAAGAAAACCGAAGTAATCTCCACCCTTATATTTATACTGAACATAATCCCTATATGCTTTTACAGATTCTTCCCAGTTATTAAATCTATAATAAGAGCCATCTGATGGGCGACGTAAACCAAACAAGTTATTATAATTAAGACATACATTAGAAGTAAAGTACCCTGTTTCAAGTAAAGCCTGTGCTACTACAATCTTCGGATATAGGATGCCATATTTATCTAATATCTGATATAAATTATTGATATTGAGTTCTTTAGGTGGATTTGTTCCAAATCTAACATATGCAATTTTATCACGTAAACTTGTAATATATTTATTTAAATATGCTATGAAAGGAGCAGGATTAAGGCTTTTACCATTAGAGGAAATCTTAATATGTAAATGAGGTCCCGTAGAGCGTCCTGTACTTCCTGATATTCCTACAATAGTTCCTGCATATACTTCGTCTCCCTGTCTTACCGCTATTACAGATAGATGCCCATAGAGGCATTGTATATGTCCATAATCAAGGATAACGTGATTACCATATCCTTTTTTACTATACACAACCTTTAAAACTCTACCAGGAAGCATTGAATAAACATGTTTCATATTACATTCAAGGTCTATTCCATCGTGGAAGGCAGAACACTTTTTAAAAGGGTCTTTTCTATAGCCATATTTAGACGTAACACTAATAAAATCTAAAGGAAGACAGACGTCCATACGTTGCTTTATCAAACCAAATAATAGGCTATCTTTAACATTGACAAATACTGGAACATCTTTTTCTATAGAGATTTCATGCCCTTCTGTAGTCGAAAAGAAGTCGATTAGATAATCATCTTCTTTCGTAGATGCTTTTACTGATTTCATAGAGTCTTGATAAGCATAGAAATACTCTTCATGACTACCACGTACAGCTTTCTTTTTCGTAGCAGTGTTATTAGTAATTTTAATTTCTTTTTCCCTCATGATAGTGTAGAATTGTGCTTTCATTGTTAATGGAAATAGCACTAAAGAGGTCGTACCAATTATCAACGATTTTACTTTCATCTTACAATGTTTTTTTTTAATTTTGAATCAAAATTAATACAAATATATGGATATGGCAATGGTAAATCGTTTTTTGGAAAAAGACATTCCATACGGCAAATTAGCCAATCTTGGTATTGATAGAGAAAAGACTTTATCTATGCCAAAAGATTTATTAGAGAGTTTGATGAGTGGTAAAGTTACTCCCCTCGTTCAAGCTCATGTTCGTTCAGAAAGTGGAATAACTTATGAAGTTCCACTTAAACTGCAACTTATAAGAGATCGAGAGGGAAAGATAGATTTGATGACTTACCCTGTCAGAAAGAGTTTAATGAGTGATATTTCTCTTTCTGAAAATGAGAGAGAGAGACTGCAACAGGGTGATACCATTCGCAAGGAGATAAAGGAGAATGGAGTTCGTCGAATGCAATTCATTCAAATGGATAATGAGACAAAATCCCTTATTAAACGGAATGTGAGTAATTTACGCCTTCCTGAGCAGATTGCACAAATGGAGAAGATTAATGATATTCAGCTTGGTCAGAATCAGAAAAATGCCATTAAAGAGGGGAAGCCTATCGAACTGGAGATTGGTTATGAGAAAGTCTCCGTTGGTGTCGATTTGAAAGAACCACAAGGTTTCAAAATTGTAAAAGGAGACATGACGGAATGGGAACGCCAACAAAAGATTAAATACGATATGGCGAATGAGGGCTTTATGGGTTATGTTCTCACCGATCAAAACCGATGGGAATATCAAAAGGTTGTTGATAAACTCCAACATAAAGAAAATAAGTTGGAAATCAAAGAAGGACAAAAAAAGCCAGCAGGTATTAAGATTTAGCACTAAATATCCTGTTACTAACACAAGTATAGTCCTATATTTTATTAAGGATTAAGATAATAATTAATTCACCCTTGATAGGGACACTTTAATACAATTACCGAATTAGCTGACAGTAGTCTTCTCGGTAGTCTTTAATATATTTCCCCAGTTTTAAAGACTGTTGTTCAAGGAGCATAAGATTTTGTTTTATGCCCAGAGAAGACTTATCTCCTGTCGCAGGGGAACAATCATTATATAAATTAAAGTCTTATCAGAAGTTTAAAGGTATTTCTGATAAGCAAGAATATATCTATACCCTTATGGCACGTCCATATGGTAGAGATACACAGCCCGAATTTGGTTTCGTACGTCATCAAGACTCAGGAACTATATTTGGGCAAGTCGTTTTTGATCATTTACTTTCTCCTGCACAGTGCCGTAATTATAAGTTAAGACCTGATAGTGGTTTACAAGCACTTGTTGGTAATTTGTATGCTAATGTAAATATTCAAAACGGCAACTATTTGCTTTCTATTGAAAGCTATGATTCTAATACTGGGCTTTTCAAAATTTCAAAGAAACAGAATGGGAAGAATATGTCCACATCGTGGCTGAACTGGCAGGATATGATAGATATACTTGTGCGCTGCGAATGGAGGATTCTTTCAACTACACATAATAAACAATCATTCTTATGGAAGAAAAAGTAAAACCGTTGGTGGAGCAGGAAAAAGCCGTTCGGAGAGATTCAGAGAGCCTTTCTGATAAAAAGACTGCAAAGAAATCAGAAGTCTTTTATTTCTCGGTTGTACATCTACAAGCTGGAGAGGATGCGAAGGACATCAGTGCAATGCACAAAAGAGGTCATTTAAACAAACTGCTTACTACAGTTACAAGTTATGACCAAGGCAATGCCATAACATTAGATAACATCTTTAAGTCTCCATTACAGAAAAAAGGAGACGAGCTTTTGCGTGAAAATAAAAAATATGCAGTTGTGTACAACAACACAGAAGGAGGTTCTTATGAGGTTTTCCGAAAAGTTCAAGAACAGGAAGTAAAGAAAAACATAGAACGTCATGGATTGCCCGAAAACGCAACCAATGATGTAAAACTACTCTATCAGTCAAATGAACATCATGCACAAAAGCTATCTGATAACGCCTCGGTGTCACCTATCATAAAGCAGTATAATTCATTGAAAGAGCAACACCCAGACGCTTTACTTCTTTTCCGAGTTGGTGATTTTTATGAATCATACAAAGAAGATGCAGTGAAAGCTTCGAAATACCTTGGCATTGACTTAACAATGCAGAAAAATGGAACACAAGTAATCGGCTTCCCTAACAATGCCCTCGATAAATATCTTCCAATGTTGATTAAAGCTGGTGAACGTGTTGCAATTGTCGATCATTTAGAAATGGTACAGAGAAAGCAAGAAAATCCAAGTAAAAGACATGAGGAAGATATAAAGCTTGATAGACAACAAAGTTCTCAAAAAGTATCAGATACAATAAGTGTGACATCGGCTCAGCAACAAAAATTTATAGATGATATTAAAGCTGCCATGGGCACCACAAGAATGGTGGTTCTTCCTGATTTTGGAACTCAAAAGGGTGTTGTTGCAGGTACTGGAGAAGATAAGGGTATATCTCTAAGTCGTGTATATGCTTGGAATGACAACATTTCTTTTGCAGGTTCAGTTCCAGGTGATGATGCTCAAAAGCGTAGATACTATCATCCCGAAAATATACGTCCTGAATTTTATGACTATCTTGTTAACGAAGTAAAGAAAGCTACTGCTCCACAGCTTATTACAGAGAATGGTCAGAAAGTTACATCTGCAAATCTTTATGAATCACCGAAACAGGAAGGCAAATACTTCTTCTATGCTCGCCTTGATGGTGTTGGTTTACATCCAAAAGCAGTTAAGTCACAGGATGTAGAAGCCTTTATGAAGCAAGAACTATCTGTAAAGGATATGTTTGAAAAATATTATCCAACTAAGATGGCAAAGCAGTTGAGTAAAGAAGACTTTGATAGTCTCAGACTTTCCGATGGGAACGAACTAACAAAGGTCAGAGTATATAAACAACTTGATAAAAATAAATCGCATTTCGGAAAATATCTCTTGTATGCCGAAATGGGTAATAAGCGTTTCCATGCTACACCTTTAAGTCATGACCAATTAGATGCCTACTTTGATAGAACACAAAGTAAAGGACAAATAGCAGAAAAGGTAGTTGGTGAACAGCTTCATCTAAAGTCTGCGTATGAGAAATACAAATTACCAGAAAACATACCAGTACAAGAAGTTCGTGTTCGGAAAGTTCCTGAAGGCGACTGGCTAATTTCTGCCAGTTTAGGAGATAAAGGACAGACTCCTGAACGTAAAGTTTCAAGTAATGACCTCTACTCCCTCTTTAAGTCTAAGACAGCTACAAGAGAACAACTGGCGGCAAAGTATTTGACCGAGGATATTAAGGACTTGTCTCGAAGTAAGCCCTTAGAACGATCACAAGGCTTAAAAATATAAACGTAAGCAATCGCAAAGAAACTTAAAATCAAATTGCCACAACCTCACTACAAAGTGAGGTGTGACAAACTTCAAAATTACAATAAACAATATGGAAATAAAATCTTTTGAAGAGTTAGAACAGCTTAAGCAGGAAGGACGAATAGGATGGGTAGAGTTTCTCCTGCAAAGTGAGTATGGAGAGAGCTACAAGCTTTGGCTTAATGACAGAGGTGCAGAAGCTGATGAGGATAATGCAGAGTTATTCCTTGAACAAACAGATGCCTCTTTCTTTGATAATCAAGAATTTCTTATGTAAGGACTATGGCATACCAATACAATAAAAGCAATTCGCAAAGCTCCAGTGATAAGGCTGTAGAAGCATTTGCAGCAATGATTATCTCTCGTCTTGAAGAAGTTAAGGCAAGTGAATGGAAGAAAGGGTGGATTGGAGGAAATGGATACCAAGGAATGCCACAGAATATGAATGGTAGAACTTATTCGGGTACAAATTCTTTATTCCTATTCATGCACACCGCAATGAATAACTATGCAGCTCCTATATATCTTACTTTTCTACAGAAAGAAAAAGAAGGTTTGCGCCTTAATAAAGGTGCGAAAGCTATGCCTGTAGTGTATTGGGACTGGAATATCAAAGATGCAGAAGGGAAGAAAGTCTCTTTGACTGATTATAGAAGTATGTCGAAAGAAGAACGAGAGCACTGCGAAGCTCGTCCCTTCCTTCGCTCCTTCCGTGTCTACAATATTGACCAAACTAACATGAAAGAGGTCAATAAAGAAAAATACGATAAACTTGTCGCACAGTTCCAGTCCCCTAAAGTTGCAGACACACAAGGAATGTATAAGAATGCTGCACTTGATAGAATGTTTGAGCATCAGGAATGGTTATGTAAAATTCACTGCGATAAACCATCAGCTGGAGCTTTCTTTAACCCCACTCATGATTTTATTGTAATTCCACAAAAAGAGCAATTCAAGATAGGAAAAACAGAAAGTGATATTTACAAGGATGGTATGGAGTATTACTCTACTGCTTTGCATGAAATGACACACTCTACAGGAACAGCTGAGCGTCTGAATAGAAATATGGAAGGACGCTATGGAGATCCTAAATATGCAAAAGAAGAGCTTGTTGCAGAGCTGTCAGCGGCAATGGTTGGTAATACTATGGGCTTTGATAAACGAATTACTGATAATAGTGCAGCTTATATTGACGGTTGGCTTCATACACTTCGTGAAGAGCCTCGATTTATCATGTCTGTGATGGCAGACGTGAATAAGGCTTCAAATCTTATTCTTGAAAAAATTGATGAGCAAAAACTTGCCTTAGGCGAAAAACCTATATTGAATAATAAGCAAGAAGAAAAGCAGTTAGAGCAGGTTCCCACTGAATCCATAATTCCCAAGTGGAATATTATGGAAACAGATAGAGCATACACCGATAAAGACGTAAAAGCATATACTGAGCGTCTACATGAGGCTGCTTCTAAATTAACTTCCCACATTACTGATGCTCGCATATTAGAGGACGAAAATGGGTATCGTTTTCTTTTCAAGAATAATGATAAAATGAGCGAATTGAACCAAAAGGATATTCCTGCTACCTTGCAAACATGGTTAAGTAATGTTTCAACGGAAAAAGAAACTTTACGCAACAATGGTTATCCAAGTATACTGCATAAAGGTGAAAATGTTGATCTTATAGCTTCACTCGTCTATGCTGATATCAACTCACAGCATATAGATCGTAGCAATTCCGAAAAATCTTCAATTACAGCAGGGATATATAAGCAACCAGCAGGTAATTATGTCGTTCGTGCATCTGTAGATGGTCAAGAATTAGAGCCTAAGCCTATAGATAACAAAACAGCTGTTACCTACCTCAAAATCGATGATAATTCTCAAAAAGATAAGATGCTTTCTGATATTGTAAAAAAGCATTATGGAGAAGAATTATCCATGCCAAGAGTATCACAGCATGTTTCACAAGGATTAAAGATATGATAAGCTTATGAAGGAATATCAAGTAGACTTCAAAGCTTTGAAGTCAAAGGTTGGAATTGATGACGTAGCTTACAGCTTAGGTTATCAAGTGGATAGGAAGGCTGGACTCGGAAGATATGTAGAGTTTGTTCTTCCTGATGGTGCTGGCGGAAAGAAAGATACGATTATTGTTAGTCATTTAAATGACAAGGCACAACAAACATTCTTTCGTCGTAATGGGCAACGTGGCGATGTGATTAATTTCATTCAAGAGAATGCTGGTTCTTTTGGCATATCGGGACGTAACAACTGGGATTTAATCAGTAAAGTAATGGCAAAGTTTGCAAACGAGCCTATTGAAGAAAAAGTCCCTCGTCCTTATGCGCAATTAAGTAATGATAGTAAGAAATTTGACCCTAAACTTTATCAGACAGAACCTATCATGCAGAATCTTGATAAGACTCAATACATCTTCAAACAACGAAGTATAAAGCGAGAAACTGTTGAAACATTTGCTCCTTGGATTCAGCAGATTAAGGACAATCGAATTGAGAAGGATTTTTTCAATATAGGTTTTCCTTATAAACAACCAGGAAGTGATAAAATTGAAGGCTATGAGATACGTGGTTATGGGAGTTTCAAACGAAAAGCAACTGGAACAAACTCTACTACGGCTGCATGGATTGTTGATTTCTCCAAAAACAACAATCCACAAGATATAAAACACGTATTTTTCGCAGAAAGTGCTTATGATATCATGGCTTTCTATCAAGCAAACAAAGCAAAACTACAGGGCGAATTAGACAAGTCTGTCTTTGTATCTATTGGTGGAACATTCTCTAATCAACAGGTTGCAGGAATAATGAACTATTATTCACATGCCCGTGCTGTAGATTGCTTTGACAATGACATTCCTGGTCGTATTTATGGAATGCGAATGGTTGGTGTTGTTGAGAAAGTACCTCTTTCAATCAATCTGCATGATAAAATGATAGATGTAAACTATAATGGAGTAACTCATATCCTTGATGCAGAAACTGCCAACTTACATAGTTTGCGCTCTATTATTCCTTTTAAACGAGAATACGGAATAGAAAAGGCTCCTGCAGCCTTCAAAGACTGGAATGATGTTATTCAGAATAAGCCCTCCACTATAATACTTTCAAAAAACAAGTATGAGCGAGACGAAAATCTTCGTGAAAGAAGGACTGGAGGAATTAAGATGTAAATGTATTATGGATATATCAATAAAGCCAAACTATAGAGAGTTCCTTGCTGAAAACTTAGGGATATGCTGTCTTTTCTTCATAAGCATTGTTGCTATGCCTTTGTCAAGGGTAATAGATAGCCAATATATACAAATAGGTATTTCTTTTTGTTCTTTGATATTGGCAGTTGTTCTCATAGTCAGATACATTATGCTTACAGCTGTTATATGGATTGTTGGTAATTCTACTTTGAGCCGTATTCAAGGTGTTTTCTCACGACATACGGACTATATTGAACTTTACCGTGTTGTGGATTATAGAGAGTCACAAACTTTCTGGCAAAAGATATGGAAAGTTAAGACTATCAGCATAATCTCAACAGACAAAACTGATAGTTTAATGAGCATATATGGAGTAAAGACTACTCTCCCTTTGGTACAGATAATTCGTAATCGAGTAGAAAAATGTAAACAAGACAAAAGAATATATGAAATTACAAATCAATAAAGCAATAGCTATTATTGCTATTTTTCTATGTCTCAATAGAACAACTATATCTGCTTCTGTAATACAAGTAGATCCAGCTTTAACAAGTGCTATAACCCTTCAAATGACAACTCTTCAAAGTATTTATTCTAAACGTGATAAAACTCAAAAGAAGATTATAGCAGCAGAAGCAGCTGTGACAGTAGCATTAGACAAAATGCATAAGGTAGAAGATAAAGTACTTGGATATATGGCAAATGTACAAGGAGCTTTTCAAAACCTTTACCAAATCAAACGAGCTGGTGAATTAGTAGCAAAAGATATTCCTGCTAATATTGGGAATGTTCGTAAGGCTATTCGCATTGGTGGCTTTCAAGGAACTTTCCTTTCTACTGTGGTTGGTAGTGAACTTACTAACATGACAACAGAAATGATGAGTTTATATCCTTTCTTAGAGCAGCTCGTTACCAGTGGTACGTACAATACTAAAGAGTTTGATGAGAATGGAAATATAATAGATAAGAAACATAAGGTAAACCTACTTAACTCAGCAGAACGCTATTACATCTGTAATACTGTATTAAGCAAGTTAGAAAACATCAACACATCGCTATATCTTCTTGCATGGGAAATCCAAACTATGCGTTGGAGAGATTTGTTTTTCAAACTTGATCCAGAAGGATGGGCTGCTGTAATGTCAGGAAAAAACATTGTAGAAGGTGTCGTTTCTGACTGGAACTACAACTTACGAAAATATAATTTCAATTTAGAATAATCATATCCTATTTAGTGGTACTTTAATGGAAAAAATAGAAAGAGGTTTAGGATTGTGTCCTGTATGTGGTGAAGGACATATTATTAAGACTAACAAGGATTATGTGTGTACGAACAAACTAAAGCCATCAGGTAATGGGAAATCTTGTCGCTTTTCGCTGCCATTACATTTGCATGGTGTCGAAATTACAGATTCGATAATACACCAACTGATACAGAATGGTAGAACAGAGGAACTGACTTTATCTGATCAAAGAGGTTTTTCATATAGGGGACACCTTACTATTGTTAAGGATAAAGGATATAGTGTAGAAACAAAAAAGATAACACTCAATGCTATGTGTCCTGACTGTGGTGGTAAGATTGTATTAACTCGCTTTGGATATGCGTGTGAGAATAGTATTAATGTAAATTCGACTTGTACCTTTCATATTTCAAATTTCATCTGTAATAGATTTATATCTCCAGACGAAGCAGAAGCCTTCTGCAATGGAAGAGGAGACATACTTGATGGGTTTTATAATAAGCAAGGAAAGTGGTTTTGTGCCTATTTGTCGAGAGGCTCACATGGAGAGGTTGAACTGACATCATTTGTTGGCAAGTGTCCAGAATGTGGAGGTGATATTCTTGTTGGTACAACTGCTTTCAACTGTTCAAACTATAAACATGGTTGTAACTTCAAAATATGGAAGCATTATTATGGACACAAAGTTAATTTGCAAGATGCAAAAGAACTTCTCTCCAATGGTCACTTACAAAAGCCTTTCACAGCTTTTGATAAGTATGGTCACATACTTGCACTTAATTTACAGTTAGGAAGTCATAACGAAATACAAATAGTTTCAAATAAATAAAGATAGTATATGGAAAAAAGAACAATTACATTAAATGAACTTATTCGTCTTGCAAAGACTCGTTCTGGTTTATCACAAGAAACTTTACGAAAGAGTTTACAAGCTCTTTTGGGAGCAACAAGTGAAGCGTTAGATGAAGGTAAAAGAGTATCTTTAGATAACTTCGGTAGTTTTTGTGTAAGGACAATAGAGGAACGCACAGTTACTCCTCCACCACCACACAATACACCAGTTATTGTTCCAAAGCATCAAATTGTCCGTTTTAAGCCCTCTAAGAACATATTCCTGTATCATATAAAATATTAAATTCAATGAAGAAGTTACCAATATTAATTATCCTTTTGGCTGCAACTATGATAGTTTCATGTCGGTCTTCTAAGTCCGAAATGACACACAGAGCCAAAGAGAATCTTGAAGCATCACTTGATTATCCAAAGCAATTAAAGATAATTGCCCATTCACAACCTGACTCAGCTTTTGGAGTTACCTATTTCACTCGCAATGAAATCACTGGTATGTTGAAGGTTATGGCTGTTGTTACTAAACAACTCATGGCTAAGACAAAAGATATTAGTGATATTTCTAATAGCGATGCATATACTATTGGTTTGATGCGTCGTCAAATGAATGCTGCAACAGAAGTTCAAAACATGATTTTCAAAAATGTACCAAAAGGACAATGGTCAGGGTGGAAAGTCAAAATTGATTATGAATGCGTCGATAAAGACGGACTAAAATATCGTGCTGAACGATGGGTCTTTTTTGATAAAGATGGTAAGAATGTAATTAAAACTTTTGAAATACCTTTGCCATAATGGATTTAAAGAAAGATTTTACAAATCTTATTAAAAGCTTATACAAGTGTCATTCTAATCTGATTATAGAGCAGAAGGCACTTGTGCTTTTTAATATTGGTGTATGCTGTGTCGCTATCAATAATGAGGCTGACATGTTGTATATAAAGATGGGTTGGGAGTTAATTGACTTCGAGGACGATAATACTATATATTCCTTTATGATTATTAATCAGTATGGTATAAAGGTATTGGAGTCCATGAAATATAACATAGTGAAATATGATAGTATTATCTATCATAATGATATACTTTCAACAGTTGCCGAGTTACAACAATCGTTGGACTATTTGCGAATTAATTCCACAGAGAAGAGTATAGACTACCCTATTGTTGCTAAAAATCTTTCTGTGGAGGGCATGAGCTTTATAAGGACACTTCGCCTTTCTTCACTCCACATAGATAGGAATAATATTTCTGTATTAATAGATAACTATGAGACAGTCACCTTAGCGAATGAATATGAATGGAATTTTAGTAAAACTGAGAAAACTATATTGGAATCTTTAAAGGTTTTATTTCAAGAGCAATATACATATATTCTATATATGGTACAACATTATAATATTGCCGTGAAAACTCAGCAGTCAAAAAATTCAATATTGCATAATTTATTTTTAAAAAAGAAGTCTGAAATTCATAACGGGAATATAGTCTGCGTGAAATGCACGGATTATTACTTGACGTTCGATGATGATGCAATTGCTGTACATAACTTATTAAACAATGCCTATCTGTATGATATAAAGACATTAGGAGTGAGAGGAAATATATGTGTGATAATTAATCCAACACAAATTATCAAACTCTGTAAGCAACAAAATAATATTTCTATTATCTCTTATTCGGAAGGCGTTCCATTGTATAGTCTGGGACTTAAAGAAAGTTTTCTAAATATTAGATATAAGAAAGAAATATCGTATATAGATACTATAATACGCAAACATATGAATGGGGATTTTACAATTTCAGCTGTTTTTAATGGTTATTCACTTCCTGAACAACAAATATCAAGTGTTGTTGGTGGCTATTATTTCAGATTGCCTTCTTGTGAAGAAAAAGAAGCAGTTTTATCTGCTATCGTTCATCAAACATATGATGATATAATATATCAACTTACTTAAAGAGTAGATGAAAAGACTATATTTATTTGGACTAATTTGTCTATATTGCATGTTTATACTAATATGTATAATTTCTATTTATACAGGATACAAAAGTAATAGTAGTACAAAGGTAGACTAAGTGTATCGTAAATAAAATAGTGAAATAATTGATAGTGGGTAATAAAATGTTTATCATACCGTTATTATTAAATAAACCATAAAATATAAAGAATATGCGTTGTCTATTAATAGTATTCTCATTATTTATTACCTTATCTGTACATTCTCAGGAAACAGATACTCTCCTCTCTCAATATCCGATTTTAGGATATTATAGGTTAGATATGACCTATGAAGAACACTATAATCAGGCAAGCAAGATGAAAGAAGAGTGTTCCATGAAAGACTCTATTGGAATTGTTCGACACTTAATATTGATTAATGGTATTAAGTTCAATATGGATTGTACAGATGTTTCATCTTGTCATGATGTACGTGCAATGGATTTCGAGCAATACAGCAGTAACAGTTCACCTGTGTTTTTTACAGGAGATTCATACTTCCTTGATGGTAAACTGATGTCTATAACTATCAACTCTCTCCCATCGGATGAGAGTATGATGTGTTATATGCCTAATTTCCTTTCTACTATGGATTTACCTAAAAATCGTGCTGTGTTTGATATATCAAATGTAGCCCTTCACAATAAGCTCATAAATCAAGCAAACAATTTGTTTATATATCTCTCTGAGAAATATGGGAAACCAATCGAAGAATATGAAATTAAGAAACTCTCTCAAAAGCAAAATAATACGTCTCAAAAGTATAATGCACAATGGTACTCCTTGTGCAATTCAGGCGCTTCCCTTCCAAGAGCAAAATGGCAATCAAATGGTATGGAAATAGTTCTGGGTATATCAAGTAATGGTACAGTATCTATCTCTTTTCTTAATGAAAAGGAGTTGTCATATTCAAATTTAGAAAAATACTTCAAACCGACAGAGAGAGAACAAAAAATCACCACATGGTGATAACTTATTGACGCAATTTTCTTTCATCATCTATATCGTCCCAATTATCAGAGCCACCAACTTCCCACTCTCTATTAGAATGATGTCCAGTATCTTTAGAGTTTAACAAGCTCTCAACTTTCGCTATCTGCGTTTGCCCACTGTCTCTATTTGTTATAATGCCAACAGAAGCATTTACTCCAACAGAACTATGCCGTTTAAGATTAGTTATATCAATATCTGTTTCATTTAGATTTACGATAGTAGAAGCTCCTATATCAATTGCGTGTAAAGTATCTTCTTTTCTAATAATAACTATCTTTGTCCTATTAAGTTCCTTGTATATAGAATCTGTTTTCTCTGAATCTACGATACTCTTGATATGGTTAATTGTTGAGTTTATCTTATCCACATCATTATTTTCCTTTATTAGAATGTCATTTACATCTTCAATATGCCCAAACTTACATAGAATAGCTCGTTCTTCCTCGGTTGAAGGATTAAACGACTGAATCCATTGTACTTTAAAATTATATCTTAAAGTTTCAAAGTCCTTAGCATTTACTTGTGAAACCATCTTGTAATGTCTATCTCGCACAAAACCATCATGATAAACATTAACTTTATATTTTCTCCATAATTTCTCATTCAGCTCAGCTATTGTTTGCCTCTTGTTTTCCTCCAGAAGATTATGTATGAAAGTTGCTATTTCGTCCTTATTTTCTTCTGTTACAGCCTCTTTCTTAAAGCGAAGTAAATCCTTTATACCTAATACGTCTTTACCCTTATAGGTGGCTTTTTCTTTATGATCTACTATGATATATCCATAAGGTGTATCCTTCTTCCCCATGAAAACTAAACTAACACCAAACTTCTTTTTAAGAACAGCATTGAGTTCTTCCTTATTTGATGTAATATCTCTATATTTAAGCAATATAGCTTTTAATTGCATACGTCTCTTTTGCGTTTCCTCTTTAGAACGTTTCTGCGTATGTTTTTCTATCTTTGCAATCAATATATTTTCGATTACAGTTCCTCCCTTCTTTATATTCAGATTGTCTCCCTCTGTATAGCTCTCGTATCCATTCGATTCAAGAATTGCCTGAAACTGTCCTAGGTTCTCGTATGAGTAACCTAAAGACCGTTGTACTATGCTTTTTACATCTTGCTTGGGCTTAACCCCCATTATTTTATTTATAACAGCTTGTGACCTTAATCTTTCATTATCATGATCTATCTTCTTTCCTTGGGGATTAATTCTACTTGTCACAATGTGGATATGGTGATTACTTGTATCATAATGTGCATAGATTAAAAGAGGTTGCCCCTCTTCACCATAACCCATTTCTTTGAGATATTGGTGTGCAATCCTAACCAACTCATCATAATCACATTCATCTTTCTTACATGATATTGCAAGATGAAATTGTGGCTTTTTTATGTTGTCGTTTTGCGAAGAATAATTAATAAGATATTCCTGTAAATTAGAAGCTGTTACATTACCTGTATTTTGAAGAAGATCGAAATTCTTAATTTCAATAAGCTCTGCCACTCCCTTTGAGACTTTTGCCTCATTATATTCTACTGCATTAAAACTTGAACTTGACCTTAAAATAGTTGCAATCATAATTACCCTTTGATTATACTTATACTCACTTAAAGACATATGTTAAAAGGTACTGTGAAGACTACTGTCAGCAATATCAGCAATTATATTAAAGCCTCTTGAAGTGATGATACAAAGGTAAAGAAAATAATTTAATTTGGATGGAATTTTGTATCTTTACTTATGTAATTATCAAAGAAATAACAATGAAGAAAGATAAAAGAATTAACAGAGTTCCTCTCAATCTAAATGATAGTGAGTTAGAATTATTTAAGAAGAAAGCCACTAATTATAGCAATATGTCTGCAATGATTAGAGCTGCCGTATCTCAATTAGATGACACAAAAACAAAAGGATGGATTAAATCTTTGACCGAATTATCTATACTTATATCCAAATTTTCTACTGAACTTTCTAAGCAAGGAGGTAACTTAAATCAAATAACTAAGCGTGCAAATGAACTTATTTATATTGGCGAATTAGACAAGGATTATTATGAAAATGTATTTCTCCCTCAAGTAAAAGTATTGCAGGAGCTAACAAATGATGTGAAAAAACAGCAATCAGCAATCTTTAAAAAATTGCTCAAACTATAAAATTCTTATTCCTCTTTGTTCTTATACTGGAGTTGCGACAGTATATTTTCCCACTTCTGTGGGCAAGTAACCTTTATGCTCCAATTTGAAAAATAGGTGCATAAAGGTACAACTTGCTTCCGATTGAAATCAACACTTTTACCAAGTATAAACCATACTAATAAACCATTTAAATGATTTTTCTTTTCTATTTAACATCATGATAATAATATTTATTATCAGTATAATTGTATTACATTATACTAATATACTAAAATGATAAGTAGTTTATGATTATAATGTGATAATAATAAACTATGCTAATATTATTATATAGCTTTATTCTATTATTACTTTATACCTATTATCCGATATTCTATAAATAGCTATATTACACTTTTATAATATACCTTTATGAATTTATTCCTTTATCACACTATTAAAATATGACAATAATAAAATACATCTATAAAGTAAGCATATTTTATGCTTTCATAACACAATTATATAATTACTATAATATACAATAACTATAATAAAATATGATGTTATTTCTTTATTATAGATATAACAAAACATTATAGGGGAAAAAGGATGATATTCATGTAACCTTTTGAGAAAAACTAAAGGGGAAGTCATAGTTATGCCTTCCGTGTGCAGAAATTCAACCAGAAACGATATAGAAAATGTGTTGTAATATTAAAGTGTCAATATATGGATAAAAGATAAAAAGGTAAGAGATGGTAGAGCAAATCTTATTATTAAGAATGTCTCAAATTCTTATTTTATCAGGTTCATCTTTGTTTTTGCTCGATATACATAGATAAAGGAAATGTAAACCTTAATGTTCTTGTCCCTTTAGTTAAAGTTTCCTTGCGCACGCACATTATAAGCTTTATTTATATATTTTATTTATAAGCTTTATTTTAGAGGCATGTAACTCCCTGATTATCATTTTGTTTATCTGTTATTATGTAACCTTTTGAGAACCATTATGTAATCTTTTGAGAATGAATAAGTAACCTTTTGAGAACCATTATGTAACCTTTTGAGAATGAATAACACCTTCTTTTTGCTTGTTAGTACAACTTAGATTTCACTATGAAAAGATGAAGTTTCTTTGCGTATATGAAAGAAAATAAATATCTTTGTATTGTCGTTTCGAGACACTTTAATACAATTGCTGGTATAGTAGACAGTTGTCGCCTCCAGTACCCTTTAATATATTTTTCGCTTCGACCTTATAAGGATTTATCCAAAAGAAAAGTTATTAAAGGGTTTAAAAATGACAAAGCGGATTTTTACTTTGATTGAGAATGGAGGAACGAAAGGAAGTCCTTTCAGTTTCAGCAATCTATTGATGCGTTCTCCATTACGCTATACCATGATGGAACGACGATTTCTTTATAAGTTGTCAGAAGCAATCAAAATGCGCTATGAGGAAATGGGTTTGAAAATGCGTGAAAACTGGGAAAATCTTGTCTTTAATATGACAGATAAGGATTTATCATCGATAGGAGGCAATACCAATGTTGTTAGAACTTATAAAACCGTTCGTTCACTTGCTCAAAAAGCAATCATTCAATTTCATAATAATGAGAACGATCAACTTGTCATTGACTATTTTCATTGGATAGATGCCTTTCGTTGGAATACAGCAACTAATGACTATACTGTGCGTGTTTCACCAGAGCTATATGATTATGTTATCTGCCTAACTAAATCATTTACAGTTCTAAATCTTCACACTGCCATCTTACTCGAATCAAAGTATTCACAGAAATTCTATGAGTTCTGTTGTCAGTACTCAGGTGATTTTCGTTTTGTAGACCCATCTACCCCGAACGAAACATATAAAAAACGAGTTTTCAAGATGTCTGTTGAAGCATTTCGTTTTACTTTTGGACTTTCCGAGCTGCATGACCCAAAAACTGGTGAGTTGCTGGAGAAAGAGAAATATACTCGATTTAAAACGATGGTCGAGAAGGTTATTATTCCTGCACAACAGGAACTTTATAAGTTATATAGAGAAAAACGTTCAGATGTATGGTTTGATTATGAGGTTGCAGAACGCTATGGACGTGGGCGTAATGGCTCTCCAAAGTCTTTACGCTTTTATATCTACACACGTGAACACCCTAAATCTAAAGACCCAGAATTAGACCGTCCATGCAAAGATGGGGAGTATCTTTTTCCCTATGAAGAAAATAAAATTAAACGTCCTGCTAAAAGAAAACAAATCAAGCAAACCAACTGGCTTCAACTTGATGAAACTTTTCAAAGAGATACCATATTACAACAACTTAACAGCTATTTAGATAAAGATGAAGTAGATTATTACATGGAAAAAATAGATAAAGAACAGCTACGATGTAAGGAAAGTTACTCTCAGGTAATCCAGGTTATTTATGAGAAGCAAAAACAACCTAAGTTTAAAAATGCAAATAAATCATATCAACGCAAATGTCTTATTAACTTTGTCTTTACTAAAAATCTGCAGGAATATGGATGGGATATAAAAGCATATTCTCAAGATGGTTAGAACTATAAAAAGGGAAACTTATCCCTCTTCATTTTAATGATAATTATTCCGCAATAGCAGAACATGTAACTAATCATTTACTATTGTCATATTCCTAAAGATAAGTTTTTTACGGCTATCCTCACACTTGACAGCATACAGTAGATAATCAGGAAATTATAAGCCAACAAGTTGCTGAATCTTTGCGTAATTTCCTTGCTCCCCCTGCTCATAAAAGTTAAATTAGTGTAAATATTATGCGATCGTTTAATTTTTATGTATTTTTGCTCACATAAAATAACTATTGCAATGAATATGATTTCTAAAAACGCTATTCTAGCTATTATACTCTTAGTAAGTACTCATCTCCCAGCACAAAACACCTCTTTTAGACTTGGAATTCGTTTGGGGTATGGCGTATCTGTGAATAAGGGCATGGATAAGATTCTTGTACCAGAAGGCTATTATTCCAATTATGCTTTCAAAGACAAGTGGCAGATGACTCCAACAGTTGGTGTATTTACTCAGTATCATATCGATGGTTCCATCATTGGGGTTGAAGGTGGATTTAGCTATTGGCAGCAGGCATCACAGCTTGTCTATAATGATAATAAGGAGTTAAACTATAAGGTTACACCTCGTTATAATTACATTGGCGTATCTGCTCTGCTGAAGATCTATCCTTGGCGCAAAGGCTTCAATATCTCAATTGGTGGACGTGCGGGAGCTAACCTTAATGGCAAGGGCATATCCTACGAGAGTAATCAAGAAGACAGTAAGTTTGCAAACTATCATTTTGCCACAGTCGCTGAGACGGAACGTCTAATGAAAGAGAAGCTGACAGGACAGCCAGACATTGCTGTTGGAGGTGGCTTCGGGTATGAAATAGACCATCATTGGGCTGTGGACCTACGTTATTTTTATGGTTTAAACTCTACTATCAAGACAGAGCATAATGACTATAACTGGACAGAGCACGCAACTCACAGTCAGAATATAGAACTCAGTGTGAGTTATCTTTTCAATCTGTAAATCATTGTAATGCCTTATGAATAACAGATTTAACAAACGAAACTACCATCTTTTTAATATCATATTTGTTATATTTGCAATTGCTTTCGTTGCAATGGGTTGCAAAATGACAAACCAGAACAGGTACAGGATGTTCAGCAACCCATTAAAAGTAACCATTCTACGCCCTTACCTCCACCTATTATCAAAGATGATCAACCTCTTTTATCTGAACAGAATGTCTCCAGCCATACCTATAATAAGGTAAAGAGTCGGACACATTATACCATGAAGAAAAATACGAAAAGAAGTTATAAACGTCATTCACTGCGAAAAACAAAGTATACTAAAACGATATCACGTACTAAGGAACAAAGTGTTTCTTCATCAGTTCCTGCATCAGACGGAACAAATAATATAAACAATCAGCAAAATAAAAAAACTGAATCAGCCCAACAATCTGTGATTAAGGGAGAGGATAATATTGCCAGAGACAAAACAGAAAGCAATATTTCAACGAGTTCTTCCAATACAGAACAAAATCTTTCGAACGCCCAAAGATATTCTTATCCTTACACACACTTGTTTCGCATAGGACTTCGTACGGGCATCGGTTACTCAAAGATAACAGGATTAAGCAGTATTATTGAAAACTATGATATACGCCCTACTTTCACAATGAGTGAACGTGGTGGTATAAATCCTCGTATTGGAATCTTTGGCACATGGCAATATCGTAGATTAGGTGCTGAGCTTGGCATTGATTACACCCGTATTCTCAGCAAGCTGACAGAGCATAAGATACCTGAAAATGTAACCGAGACTACACGATTTCATTATAATTTTATTACTCCACAAGTCCTACTTCGTTTCTATGCTTTCCCAAAGTTTTATATGGGAGCAGGAATTAGTGCCGCTATTCCGTTTGGTAGCCGTAATATCGACTTCACCAATGACCGCATTGGAGAGGTATACCGACAGCAGGCTGAACGTACTCAGGATCATCTGAGAGAATCTGTCAAAGCACGAGTGACATTCATTCCTACTATAAAAATTGGCTATGTTGATATAAAGAACGGTCTTGAGGCAGTACTGGAATACGGTTTCGGATTTAATGATATGCTCCGCACCAGTGCCAATGACTATGGCTATCAGGAGCGTATGAATAATCTTCAGACTGTCAGCCTTACCATTGGTTACAGTCTTCCTATTGGCAAAGCTAAATAAGCAGCATAACTACAATCATATTAAAACGGTCTTTAAATGAAACATAAATACCTCACAGCAGTTTTCTTCTTTCTATCCACCCTTTCTGCTACAGCTCAGACCCCTGGTGGTGTAGATAAGCCAATGGTATGGTCACACGATTCCACCTCTGTCCGTGTCTCTGCTGGTGCTGGACTTACCTATATAGGCGTAAGTAAGGTATACGGCGAAAAGGAGCAGGCAATATGGTCTCTTGGAAGTGGAAAAGCTATTACCCGTATACAGACAACTGAACGTGCTGCTAACCTTGGCGATGGTACTTTCATGAATTATGCCAAGGACTCATTGCCTGAAATGCGACTTTATAGCTATACGACCTCTTCCAATATGGGTAATGGTCAGACTTTGCATATCGGTCGGAATGGGAACGCTAAGTTGCCTGTAAAGAACCTTGATGGTAGAACTGTTGAATATACTGTCTTCGATCGCCGCCTTTCTGATACAGAACGGTGTCGTGTGGAAAGCTATCTTGCTTTGAAATATGACGTGAGCCTTCGCAGCAGTTACCTTAATTCAAGAAGTGAGGTTATTTGGAATGGTTATACCAACAAGGACTATAGCCACCGTATAGCTGGTCTTATCTCAGACAAAGCCTCTGCCCTGCATAAGACAAGAGCCAAGAGCTGTGAGGAAGATGGTTTCCTTACAATCAGTATGAGCAAGCCTCTTGAAGATGGTGAGAGCCTTCTTTGGGGTGACAACAATGGCAAACTTTCTTTCCGCCAGAGTAAGGCCTACGGTAAGTGGCTAGGTAGACGATGGATGAATGCAGCAACACGGGTTGACAAGCCTAATGTTGATATTGTAGCTGATGGTAAGCAGCTACGCCAGATACAGCCTCTTGCAGAAGGTGAGAGCTACTATCTTGCCGTTGACCCTACAGGAACGGGTAGCTTTCCTGTCAAAACTCTAAGCTATCATAAGGCAAATACGACTGTTGGTGACAGTATTGTCTTTAAGAATATACCGTTAGGCAAACGTGATGTGTTCACGCTACGAGCTGCCAAAGATATGTTTACGACAATAGAAGTAAAGCAACCAACGGAGAAGAGCGGTAGTACAGGAACACTTTCTGTCAGGGTAACAGGTGGTATCGCCCCTTACAAGATGACCCTACAGAGAGAACACATGTCTGTTTTTAATCGTACCACAAGTGACAGCATACAGTCTGCTGACGGACTCATAGAAGGGAAATACCTCCTTACAACGACAGATCATGTGGGCAATAAGTCTGAGAATGAGTTTCAGATATCTAAGACGGGTATCACAGAAATTTCTTCCATGAATCCTTCCGATGGAAATAGTGACTTCTTTGCGAATGTAAGTGTAAGTCCTAATCCAACGGCAAATGGATATGTCGGTGTCCAGGTGGAACTGAGCGAAGCAGCTCCATTGGACATGGCACTCTATACGACGGGTGGAGCTCTTGTCAGTCGTCAGACCAATATGCCTGATACATATTTCTCCACTAAAGTCTATCTTCCACAGCCGGGTGTTTACCTATTGACACTGCAAAGTGGTAGCAAAGAAAGGACATTTAAACTGGTGAGAAAGTAATTCTTTTTCTATCCTTTATAAATTTTCCAACGCAAGTATATATACTGAGGACCTTTAGGCCTGAAACAAAATAGCAAGAATAATGAAGTATTCTACACATTCACTCCTCCTTCCGTTCCTGTTGCTAGCAGGAATCATACTAAACTCCTGTAATGGTGGAAGTAATCGTTCTGCTAAAGAAACTGTAACCAGTGACTCTCTATCCAGTGATACAGTCTCTTCTGTACTAAAAGATAGCACTTCCCAAAAGGCTACTTCCTTACGAAAACAAATTAAGGACAGTGTACAGAACTCTTCTGTGAAGAGATTCTCCAAAGAAGTTATAAGAAATCAAAAGGGGAATCGTGTAGATACTCACAAGCCGAACAGGAAATCTGCAAGACTTTTTGCAGACTTAGGCAAACGTACCGTCAGTAAGTTCTTTGCCAATTCCGACAGCGATACGCTCAATGTTGGGCGTGCCCAGCTTGCCGTTCCACGTGAGGCTATGGAAAAGGGTAAAGTTCTCAGTATTACTCCACTTAGAAAGGGTGAATTACCAACCTTGCCTACGGGTATGGTGAATGTTACAGGTGGCTGTGACACCTTAATGGCAAGAACAGATACGGTATCAGGTTATCGTTTCTTACCTCATGGTAATCACTTCGTCCATCATCTGGCAAGTATTTCTGTCCCCTACGACAGCACGTTGATACCGAAAGGCTATACTGTAGATGATATCCACACCTATTATTATGATGAACTGCACCAACGCTGGACAAAGCTCCAGTCAAAAGGTATTGATACCAAGCGTGAGGTGGCAATGGCAGAGACTTCACACTTTACGGATGTCATCAATGGTATCATCAAAGTTCCAGAGAGTCCCGAAACACAGAACTATGTCCCTACAGGGATCAGTGAACTGAAGGCTGCTGACCCAGCAGCGGGTATTCAGCAGATTGAGGCCCCATCAGCTAATCAGAATGGTACGGCGTCACTGTCCTATCCTTTCGAAGTTCCTGCAGGGCGTAATGATATTGGTGTAAGTGCCGGCTTACAGTACAGCAGTGAGGGAGGCAGTAGCTTTGTTGGCTATGGATGGAGCCTTCCTGTACAGAGCATTGACATAGAGACCCGATGGGGTGTACCACGTTTTGATGATAAGTCAGAGAGTGAGAGTTATCTTCTCATGGGACAGCAACTCAGTGACCGACTCTATCGAAGGACTGATTCTCTGGCAAGACAAGCTGACAAGCAGTTCTATCCAATGACAGAAGGCGGTTTCAGTAGGATTATCCGAAAGGGTAACAGCCCGAAGAATTATTACTGGGAAGTGACGGGCAAGGATGGTACAGTCTACAGTTATGGTGGTCATAGTGGTCATGTCAGTGATGCTACTTCCCTTACCGACACCAAGGGTAACCGTATCAAATGGGCACTTGACCGTGTTACCGATGTTCACGGAAACTTTGCTGCTTTCCATTACATGAAGTCTGGGAATAACCTTTATCCGGAACGCTATACATGGACAGGATTCGGGGAGACGGAAGGACTGTATAGCCTTGAGTTTGAGCTTGATTCTACTGCCGCAGAGCGTAAAGACGTAACGAGCAGTGGGCGCCTTGGTATTATGCAAAGTGACCGCAGCTTGCTTCGTAAGGTCACGGTGAAAAACAACGGACAACAGCACCGCAGCTACACCTTAAACTATGAAGAGGGTTCTTTTGGCAAGACTCTGTTAAAGAGTATCGACCAAAACGACAGCAAGGACAGCAAGGTAGCCACACAGACATTCGACTATTACAATGACCTCAAGAATGGGCTTTTCTCATCAAAGGCAGAACTCTGGACAGCGTCCTCTACTGATTATGAATCCCTATTGCCGCACAGAGTTCGTGGCTGTGATGATAACTTAAGTATGCTTGGCGGTGGTTTTTCAGATGGTTCAACGGCAGGTTTAGGAAGTCTCTTTGGTTTTGGGCTGGCAATAGGTACGCTCAATGTTGGTGTAACAGGTACCTATAGCTCAAGTGATAACGCCGGTAAGATTGCCTTTGTGGACATAGATGGCGATGGATTACCCGATAAGTTGTTCCAGCAGAACGGTCGTCTTTTCTATCGTAAGAACCTTAATGCAAGTTCAATGACACACGCCTTTAGTGCGCCAATAGCACTAGAGGGCGTTAATCGATTCTCAGAGAGTAAAAGCTCAAGCTTTACTTTTAGTGCAGAAGTGGCAGCTGAGATAGGTAAGGCTACTAGTAAGGCAAAGGGTTCTGTTGGCATCAGCTATCTACATACAACGAGTAAAGACAAGACAAAAACCTACCTCTATGATTTTAATAGCGATGGACTCACTGATATAGCCGTCAATGGACGAGTATATTTCAATCATATCGTAGATGGTAAACCCGTCTTTACGGCAGAAAGTGGTGTAACAGCTAACCCGCTGATAGGCTCTGGTGCTGCCATCAACAACCGCTTTATTCCAGACTATAGTGCTATCCGTGACTCTTTAGAGAAGATACATCCTCTTCATGATGTGGTGCGTCAGTGGCGCGCTCCTTTTGCAGGAGTAATCACCATTGAAAGCACGATTGAGAAACTAAATAGCCAAGGTGATGGTATCATCTATAGCATACAGCATGAGGGAGATGGTTTTATGGTGCGTGATTCCTTGTTACAAGCTGGCAGCAAAACCAATCATCTTACTTGTAATGTAAAGGCAGGCGACCGCATCTTCTTCCGTCTTCAATCTCGCTATGGTGGTGATGATGACGCCGTTGTTTGGCATCCCACGATTACTTATAGTTCCTTGCCTATAGGTAAAGAACATTACCTGCAGGAAGATTTAAAGCGCTATAACAGTAAGAGTGATTACCTGGAAGGCGATAATAATGTAGCTATCTTGAATCGCACAGGCAGGGTAATGCTCTATTCCTCTTATAGAAAAGACAAGACCACGGACGATGTTACGCTCATTGTTAGTCGAGAGGATAATCACGGTGAGACGATTTTAAAGCGTATAAAGCTCGCCGCAGATAGCGTAGTTGATGGTGTTTATGACTATATCAGCGATGTAAAAGAAGAGGATTCTGCCTCTATCAGTCTCACTCTTACAAGTACATCCCCTTTGGATTGGACGAAAGTAAAGTGGGACGGAAGCTATCGATATGATGGTGATGAGGAAGCTGTGCGCCTTGTTGCCTCTCGTAGTATGTTTAATAAGCCTATCTGTATTGCAGAACGTAAAATCTTAAAACAGGATGTAGCAGCATTGAGTAGGAAATATCGTCCAACACTTTATATCGTTCCAACACTCTTTACGACACGTGAAGATAAGAAAAATGACACAGATACAGCTAGTGTTTATCTTACGTTACATGATAAGACAGGAGCCCCTGTGCTGCATCATACCTGCCAGCTGAATAGCTCTAACACGCTTCGCCCAGATACGCTTGCGGTTACAGATACCACACTGATTAGGCGGTTATGCACTGGTGAGATAACAGCCACATTTGCTCTAGCCAATGAACTATCAGCCGTGACGCAAGCAAAGGTTAGTTTCTTGCGTGACAGCCTCTCTTACCAGAGTGCAACATCAATGGTAGTAACAGGCGAGCGGCGCATACTTGTTGACACATTGCAGGCTTGTGTTTTCTCTGATTATAACTCCGTTGATTGCGGTAGACTCTATCGTGGTTGGGGACAATTTGCCTACAACGGCACTAAAGCCTATGCCGCACAGCCAATCGATATAACAGCCCTAGCGATAGACAAGGAGAAATATAGAAATATCGCCGAGCATTATGAGACGACCCACGATGCTCGTAGGCTCTCTGAAAGTGTTACTCCTGTCAATGAACAACGTTTCTTTGTGATGGGCTATAATGCAAATCGAAGAGCCTTCGTGGGTGGTTCTGCGCATGCTTTCTTAGCCGTTGATACGATGAGTAGTTCTCGCCTAGGTTCAGATGTCATCAATGTGGATAGTGTTCATTACACTGAAAAGGCTGGCGAGTTGTCAGCTCCTATCCTTATGAGCGGTTCTAAGAGTGATGGCTATGGTGTGAGTGGTGGCTATTCATTTATGGGTGCAAATGGTAGTAAGAGTAGCCAAACCTCTTATAGTAGGGTGGCACTGATGGACATCAATGGCAATGGTTACCCTGATTGGCTTTCTGATGCTGATGGCAGCATCACCACCCAGTTTACTCGTTCAACAGGAACGCTTAGTGATGAAGAAATGCTTTTGCCCATTGGGCAACCCAAATTTAAGTCTAGCTCATGGACTATCGGTGCTAGTGTTTCAGGTGAACCGGAATTAAAAGAAGCTAAGAAGAAAGGAATAAATGCTGACGGTTCTACTGCCGTAGCGATAAACGCTCAACCCGAGAAAAACCAGTCGGAAAATGGTGGCAATGCAGACACCAGTGGCAAGAATGCTGCTAATGGAAACAAGGTGTCAAGTGTTTCGGTGAGTGCTAGTGGTGATTTTAGCTCTGGCAAAGCCCACACAGAAAGAGATTGGGTGGACTTAAATGGCGATGGATTGCCTGATATGCTCTATGATGGTAAGGTTCAATATGGTCTTGGTTATGATTTTACGACTGCAAGAAATAGTGGTGCCAGTGTGATAGAATCCTCCGAGAACACAACCTGGGGAGCAGGACTGGGTACGAGTATAAATGTTTTGGGTAGTGCCAATATCTCCTTTGGTTTTAATGGTACACGTACGACAACGAAGAACAATAACAGCTTTGTAGACATCAATGGTGATGGACTTCCTGATATGGTTACTCGTAAGGGTGAGAACCTAAGCATAGACTTTAATACAGGTGCTGGTTTCCTATCGGAGGGAGAAGCCATAAAGGGACAGGTAAATGGGTCTTTAGCAACATCAGTTTCTAAGTATGGTAACTTCTCTGTAAGTATCCCCATCAGACTAGCCTTCCTTAAATTCCGTCTCACCATAAAGACTGTTGCGTCTAGCTCTGATGGTGTTAGCTATACCGAAGCAGCCTTGAGAGATATTGATGGTGACGGACGTCCCGATCTTATCATATCTGACGGGGCAAAGCAGCTTATCGTCTACCGCAACCTTACGGGAAGAACAAACATGCTCCGCTCTGTGACGCTTCCTTTCGGCGGACATATTAATATCAACTATGAGCAGACAACTCCAAGTTACGACTTGCCAGGACGTCGCTGGGTGATGTCATCTGTTGAGACTACGGGTGGATACAAGGAGAACGGAGCAATACGAAGCAGGAACACCTTCGAATACAGCGGTGGCTATCGTGACCGTCGTGAGCGTGACTTCTATGGTTTCAAGCAGGTACGTACCAATCAGATAGACACAGAGAATGGTGACAGACTCTATCGTTACTCCGTACAGACCTATGGTAAGAATAGGGATTACTATGCGCATGGTCTTGTTACGAGCGAGTATCTCTATACGGCTGATGGAAAGAAACTGCAGGGGTCTCTATATGACTACGACCTGAAGACACTCGCCGTTGGTCATAATACGGCTGACGCTGTTGTCTTCCCTGCCCTAAAGACGCTTGTTCAGAGTAACTTTGATGTAAATAGTGGGGACAGTCTGGCGGTTGCTGTCAATAATACTTACGATGACTATGGTAACCTACAGGGATATAAGGAGACGACAACGGGCTATAGCTTAGAGGCAAACATCAACTATCATAAGATAGCCGACAAGTATATCGTCGGTGTTCCGAGCCATATCACTGTCAGCAGTGGTGGTAAGACTTACCGTGAACGCAGCACGAAGGTGGACGGAAACGGTGAGATAACGGAGATCATGCTCCATAACGGTGACAAGCCTTCTGTCTATAACATGACTTACGATGGCTATGGTAACATCACACGGATGACAAAGCCGGAGAACTACAATCATCAGCGTATGTTCTATGCTTATACGTATGATGACCGCTATCACAGTCTTGTGACAAGTGTCAAGGATGCATACGGCTATAGCTCCAGCACGGCTTATGATGGTCTTTGGAATGCTCCGTCTGTAACGACCGACCTTAACGGGCAGAAGATGGAATACACCTACGATGCCTTAGGACGTCAGCAGACTATCCGTGCTCCGTATGAGATAGAAAGCGGTCAGCCGTTTACTATCCGTTTTGAGTACTTCCCTGCAGAGCGCAAGGCACATACCATCCATTATTCTAAGGATGGAAACATTGATACCTATACCTTTGCCGACTCGCTGATGCGTGCTGTCCAAACGAAGCAGACGGGTGTGGTGTGGTCTGGTGGAAGCAATCAAAAGGTCTCTATTGTCAGTGGAAGGGCTGTCATCGATGCCTTCGGACGTAACATTACAGCTTATTACCCAATGACGGAGAGCTATGGTAACATCGGAACTTACAACCATGCTACGGGTGATCTACAGGCAAAAACGGAGTATGATACACACGACCGTACCACGAGTGTGACGCTTGCTGACGGTAGTGTGACACGTACGGCTTACTCTATCGGCAGCTATGACGGTGAACCGATACTCCAGACAACGGTCACGGATGCACTGGGACGACATGCGGAGAGCTATACCGATGCCAAGGGACGCAACCGGGAGACGGTGCAGCATGCCCGTGGTGAGGATATCACGGTGAAGTACAGCTATGACCCTGTCGGACAGGTGATGACGGTTCAGCATCCTAACGGCAGGGAGACGAAGTATGCCTACGACTTGCTTGGTCGGAAACTGATGGTGAATCATCCTGATGCAGGTGAGACGGATATGACTTATGATGCAGCGGGTAACCTCCTGACGAAGCTCACGGCAGAGCTTAGGAAGTCGATATCTGACAAGGGTTATATCTCTTACACCTACGACTTCGAACGATTGCACGAGGTGCTTTATCCTGAAAATCTCTTCAACCGTGTTACCTATACCTATGGTAAGGCTGGCGATAAGTATAACCGTGCCGGTCGTCTTGCCCTTGTAGAGGATGCTTCGGGCGGTGAAGCCTATTACTATGGTCGTCAGGGTGAGGTGACAAAGACTGTCCGTACGGTGATGGCGAGCGTGGCGGATATCAGGACTTATGTCTATGGTGCTACGTATGATAGTTGGAACCGTGTGCAGACGATGACTTATCCTGATGGTGAAGTGGTTACCTACCATTACAATGCTGCAGGACAGGTTGAGAGTCTTACGAGCAATAAACAGGGACGTCAGAGCGTTATTGTTGACAGGATAGGTTACGACAAGGAGGGTCATACGGTCTATACGAAACTCGGTAATGGCACGGAGACAACCTATACATATGACAAGCAGCGTGAACGTCTGCAG
>NZ_AJIN01000013.1:0-21946 GCF_000257925.1 Prevotella sp. oral taxon 306 str. F0472 | reverse complement strand
TTGAGAGTGTCAGCCGTATTGAAATCGTAGGTCTTGCCCATATCTGATGTGTATGAAATGTTTTCTTGCGTCAACTCCTTTATCGCCCTGAGGATAGTATCAGAGCTACAAGTGCGAAGTGTCGGATGAAGTGAGAGGTGGTTCATCAAATGAGTAGTGACATCCTCAATACATGAACCGCCACAGAAGTAGATACTCATGAGAGAACGGATGATTTCGCTGTACTGATAACCGAACGATCTACACCTTAGACCGAGGGTTGAGTCGATGACAGATGATAATGTGGAGTCAAATTGCTCCATGATTGAAAATAATCCCCCAAAAGGAGTGAGTCTCTCAGATTTAATTTGTATCTTCGCCATGTCTATCGTTGGATTCTCTTGTTTTTTTTTGCAACACTAAGATAAGTGAAAATTCTGACATGGCAAAATCCTGAGCAACTTTTTGTTGCTCAGGTACTTAAAAAGTTTAATTTATAATAGTGTTGCGGAATTAAGGTTTAATTAACTGATACGTAATGATATACGTTGTTGTTTAATTCTTTGTTGTCGTTTATTTTTTGTATCTTTGCCCTTGCGCAGGGCGCAGGTGGAAGCATACAAGAGAAGACATAGCGAGTGCGACAAATCAGGGAGTTTCCCAGAAGTCGCCAATCTGGACGAACGCCAACGCAGGTTGTTCTGTGCCCACAAGGCGATGGAACTTGGAACGCACGGCGTGAGTCTGGTCTGCAAAACATATCATGTCACCAGAAATACAGTGTATAGAGGTATTCACGAGCTTGAGAGCGGGGACACAATTGCTGCCGGACACATAAGGAAGAAAGGTGGAGGCAGAAAGAGTATTCTCAGTGTTCATCCCGAGTATATCGACATCTTCCGGGAGATTACGGAAGATGCCATAGGCGGCTTGCCGCAAGATGAGAGCGTACGCATGCTTTTCTATTCGCCTGGCATCATAAGAGACAAGATGGAGGTGGATTACGGAATAAGCATAAGCTATCACACCCTCAAACAAATCATATCCAAAGAGGGATTCAAGAAACGCACTCCGAAGAAGTGTACCTCGATGGCAGAGTGCAATAAAAGAAACGAACAGTTCGAGAAAATCTCCGCAATGAGAAGCATGTGTGAAGAAAATCACATACCCGTCTTCAGTATAGACACGAAGAAGAAAGAGTTGGTCGGCCCATTCAGAAGAGGCGGACAGGTATACTGCGACAGGTCGCCGCGATGCAGGGACCATGACTTCCCCTCCTTTGCAAGCGGCAAAATCATTCCCTATGGCATCTACGATGTTCAAAAGAATACTGGATACATGAGCTTCGGAATAAGCCATGACACAGCCGGGTTCTTCTGCGACAACTTCAAGTACTACTGGTATCGTGTGCTCCAAGACATCTATCCACATGCAACTGCCATCATGTTGCTCTGTGACGGTGGAGGTTCCAACAGCAGTTCCAGCAGGCTTTTCAAGCAAGAGCTGATCAAACTTTCCGAAGACCTCCATATTGACATAATAGTGGCGCACTATCCCCCGTACACGTCGAAGTGGAACCCCATTGAACACAGGCTTTTCTCTCAAATCACCAGAGTATGGAGTGGTATTTCCTTCGAGAGCGTTGAGCAGGCATGCGAACTTGCCGCAGAGGCCAGAACGAAATCCGGCCTTTGTGTCTTCACCAACATCAACAGAAAGAAGTACGACACTTCTCGTTGTGTGGATAGCAATTATGATGATGTCTGTCAACGGCATATTACCTTTGATGAAGAGCTACCGAAATGGAACTACAAGGTTTCATGGAGAGACAAAAAATACCAAGTTATTTTTTAAACGTTACTAAATGGTTTTAAAAACGAAGTTGCATTCCCGTGTAGATGGAACGTCTGTTATAGTGTCTGTATCCTGTTATCGTAGAATAGTCTTCGCTGAACATTATGGCGCTTTCATTCTTGATGTCAAAGATGTTGTTGACAGTCAGAAAGAATATTAAATTGGATGATTTTAAGGTCAGCACTTTGTTGTAAGAGAAGTCAACGCTGCAATATCCTGAATATTGTTTCACATTATAATCGCCATATAAAGGTTTGTATGCCCCTGTTTCATTTATCTCGGCATTTATTATCGGGCTATAATAAAGCCCGGGCCGGGTTAAGCAAGACAGTGAGACAGTGCCTGCTTTCTTATGATAGTAAGAAATAAACGCTTTTATTAAATAGTCCATCCGGTTGTACGAGTTATACCATTTGCCCCCATTTCTGAATTTGGAATAGAGATAAGTGTATGCAAGTGAACCTGTCAAATTTTCGTATTTCTTACTCATACTGATTTCCGCTCCCCATATTTTTCTTAATAATCTTTCGGAAGTATCTGTTTCAGAAAAGTTTTCCTTCAGATTTTCTTTCTTATGATATGTAGCCAACCGGAGATTGAAATCATTTCTCGAAAATGAATACTCCAATGAATACTGCCTCGTTGATATGGAGGAAAACTCCTGTGTGTTGTAATATGGGGTTGCATATCCGTTATACTTCCCTAAAGAGGCCAATATAGAATTATAATTATTGAATGAATATTTTATGTTCGTTTGATAAGACCAATATCCGGATTGTTCCTTGACAGGTATATTTTTTCTGATTCCTACACCTAAAGTTAATTCGTTAAAGATCTGCACTCTGTTATACAGATAAAATTCGAGGTTGTTGTTTGATATACTGTTTTCAAAATAATAACTTGGGTTTTCAGGTTTTACCGCAAAATAATACTTTGGAAACCGGCTCCGGTAATTTTGCTTGGTATATTCATGTGAAAAACCGGATTGTAAATTCCATGACGGAGTGAAATAATATTTGAAATCGAAGTTACTGTATACATAGCAGTTCTTTTGCTTGGATAAAATATTGCCAAATTTAAAGTCCTCGTTTGAAAAGTCTGTGCCATTGTTTATTGAGATAAATCCTTTGCCCAATTTGTATTTGAAATTCAGAATATTGAAATTTCGTCTTTTACCTGCATCCACTGTCCCTGAAAAAGTATAAGAATAATCATTAGCCAGATACTTTTCATTAATAAAATAGGAATAAAGATTGATGCTTAACCTTTTGGTTAATTCTGTATGAAAATTCAAACCGGTATCTTCTGATGAAAATTTATTAATATCCTTATTATTTGCATTGACCCATAAATAAGGTTTAGAAAATTGATAATTTCCATATATCTGAAGAAAACTTTTTTTATTAATGGGCTGAGAGTGGAGGAAACCGATATTTGCAAGTGATAGAGAGAGAGCCGTTTCGCTTGCTGACAACTTCTTTATTGTGCCTATCTCTACCAGGCCCGCAGTTGCATTGCTGTAGACCAATGGGGGATTACTGGCATAGACGTTTTGCTCTTCTATCATTTCTGTATTGAACAGACTGAAATTTCCGATTCCATTTATCTGGGAATTGCGTACGGGTTTATATACCGGTACTTCATTTAACATCACTCTTGACATATCGCCGGCACTTCCTCTCAATTCGACATTGGCACTTTCTGATACATTGGTGGATGCAGGAAGGACAGTGACCATTTTCAATGCGTCACCGGCAGAAGAAGGGGTATTATAAATATCAAATTTAGAAACTTCTTTTATTGAGAATTCTCTTGATAAAGATGGATTAGCCATAATCACTACTTCTACAAGCATCTGTTGATCTTCTTCCATAACGATTGATATCTCTTTGCTTGTATCTAAGTGCACTGTTGGAATGATTTTGGTTTTCAGACCTAAAAAAGAGATGATCAACGTATCATTGTTGAAACTATGGCTTTGACACCGGAGAATAAAATATCCATTTATATCAGAAATGGTTCCCTTATCAGGTTCTTTTTTCAGATAGACATTGGCCGCCAATATAGGTTCACCTTTCTTATCTGTTATTTTTCCCTGTATATTCGCATCCTGCGCATATATATATGATGACCTGATTAAAAACAGGAGAAACAAACTGAATAAATGGAAGTCTATTCTCATGTTCGATCGGATATTTAGCTATTTATAAATCGTTTGATTTTATCTTACCTATGTAGGTGGAGGGTTTATTTATTGATTATTTTTTTGTACTCACCAATAAAGTAACTGTTCGGGTATTCTTTTTCCGCCATTTGTACATATTTCCTGGCTTCGTTCATTTTTTTGTTCTGGATGTAATATCGGATTAATAGTTCGAAAGCATATTCTCTTCCCCAAGTAGGCAGATATGGGTTTTTTATGCTTTTAGGCACTGTTGAAATAGCTTTTTTCAAATAATACTCCACTTTTTTCCCACCACCGAAACTCGCGGGTGTATAGAAATCATTGCTGCCCAGAACGTACCATCCTCTCAGATTCGTTGAATCAAGCTTCAAAGCTTTCTCTGCATTTCTTGTGATTTTAGATGAAAGGACTCCGGCGGCCATTCCTGAAGTGAATTGTATATAAAAACTTTGGGTCAGAGCCAGCAATGCATAATCTTCCGAGTTCTTGTTATTCATTTTTTCCAGAGTTATATATGCCTCTTTGATAGCTTTTTTGCTTTTGTCTTTATCTCCCAGCTTTGCATAAAAGACGCTTTTATAATAATTGACGTAAGATTTCCAATAAAGTACGATGTTATTTTGACTTTTCAGTTTATTTAGCTTTTGGGAAATACTGTCAAGAGGAGAAACGGAATTCCGGGCGAAACAGTTGTTCATGGCTGTCTCGATTTTGTCTTGGATGCCATTTAATATATTCTCTGGAGTTCCGACAGAAGAATTACGGTTCATACCGGTTGCATGCGTACTTGTAGTGATAGTTGCAATGGCAAAGAAAGTAACAAACAAAACGATAAACTTTTTCATATTTTTTCTTTTTAACGAGTTGATAAATTAAAGATATATGTCAATTCACAGGATGATAGAAGGTAAAAGGTGAGGTGATAATAGAGCAATCACCACAAATACCCAGCCTACGAACTGCAAATACCATATATTGCTATACATATATTTTTGAATAATAAATGAACGGTTAGCCTCTATTTCTTTGTAAGTTAATTTGTTACCTACTTTGAGTTGTAATTTTAACCATTTCATGTATTTGTAATAGCAAAATAATTTTGTGTAATCCGAGAAGAATGGATTCGTTTCGAAAATCAGTTGAGTGGCGAATGCCATATAAACCGGATAAGGGACTTTGAACATACTTCCGTAAATCATTAGCATAACGAATAAGAACCATGTCATAGCATTGCCGCTTATCAGGAATAAAAAATTCTTTTTATTAGACACTTGTGCGTTGATGACAGAAACATAAATATGAGGCAGAGGTTTCCAAGTGCCCCCTATTTTGTCTATTTTCATATTTACGGCCTTTGCTGTCAATACATGAGCCAGTTCGTGGAGCATCATCAGGATAATGAAAGTAATTATAAATGTGATCATTGTTTACTCCTTTTTACTTGAAATCTTTTGAAACAAAAATAGAAAGCTATCATGAAAGCCGCGGCCCACAAAGCCAAATACAATGTATAGGTATAATCACCTCTGAGAACTTTCAACACGGGCGTAATCGGGGAGAATTCCACAATGCCTTCGAATACGGGATTTATTTCTGTCATCGGATAAAATGTGTCACTTAAAAATATCAGTCCAAAATAGATGATGTTGATTAATCCTTTTTCGCTTTCAGCTTTCATGTTGGTGAAAGAGAGCAGTAAGCCCAAGAAAGAAAACTCTATTAATCCCAATATTGATCCTGACAGTATGGAAAGGTATTGCGGCACGTTTAATGTCACGCCAAATATGGCTCTACCTAATATAAACAGTATTACAAAAGAAAACAGGATGTAAATCATCCGGCTGAATACCAAACTGATAATATGAGTAATGATGTTGTAAGGCATTACTTTTATGAACTTCATGACTCCTGATGTGTAATACTGTTTGATAACCCCGCCAATAGCGAATAATCCGTCACTGGCTATGGTCATAGCGCAAATTCCCGTCAGCAAGAATACACAATATTCTTTGTTGTTGATTCCCCATATACTGGAAAATATAAGGAAAATAAATGCCGGAAATATCACCGTAAAAAATACGGCTTGCTTGATTCTCATGGAAGAAAGCAATTGATAATAGATTGAAGCTATGAGTACTTTCATCTTTCTGATTTTGTTAAGTAATGATTAAAAAATAACTTGGTACATTTTCGGAGCCGAGGCATCGGTCTTGAGCAGTGTATTCAATTGATGAAAAACTCCAGAAATGGAACTATATGGTTTCATGGAGAGAGAGAAAAAAATACCAAGTTATTTTTTTATCATTACTAAAATTTGATATATATCCTCTAACTCAACAGGCATAAGTGAAAAATTGTAGGTTCGGGTCTGAACCTTTTGTAATGTTTTGGTATCTTCTCTCTTCAAGTATATTTTGAGGAATTTATCATCTGGGATGACCAATACATTTTCATCATTTTCAAAAGGATCAGTGCCGGACAGTTCTTTAGAGATGACAATCTTTTGCTGATATGCCGACTCATTTATCAATTCCTGCGGGCTCAATGCTTTCGAGATAATTTTCCCTTCGTAGATAAAATAGATTTTGGTTGCATATTTTCCGGCTTCTTCCCAAAGATGTGTCGTGAACAGGACACCCCGGTTTTTGCTTTTGAAAATATTCCTCCAGATAACCTCCCTTATCATCGGATCGAGATCGGCGGTCGGTTCATCCAGAATCAACAATGACGGGTTATGTAATACGGACAAAAAAATGGCAACCCTTTTTCTTTCCCCTTTTGAAAGTTGATAAAAGAACCTATTCTTTATCTTATCTAATTCAAGGAAATCGTAGATGTCTCGTGGCAATTCCGATATGTTATAGATTCTTCGAGTGAATCCGATTATTTCTTTGACTTTTAACATGGGGAAAATAACCGGATTATCCCAAAGCACACCAATATTCTGTTTGTTCTGGTCGAAGTTGCCTTTTCCGAAAAATGCGAAATTGCCGGATGAACATTTCATCATATTACACAACAACTCAATGAATGTTGTCTTTCCGGAACCGTTCTGTCCTAATAGAGCTACAATTTCTCCAGGATTAACTTCCAGCGATACATTGCGCAGGATGGAAGTACCCTGAATCGAAAAAGAAATATTATTTGCTTGTAACATTGTCATCTTGAACCTCCTTGTTTTTTCCAATTACAATCACATTTTGCACAGTTTCAAAGGTTCCGTCAGCAGAGAGGATCTGGTTGATGTTGTCATCAACGTAGCTTCCCAGAACGCAAGAGCCAAGTTCGAGAAATTCGGCGAGTAACGAGATGTTCTGAGTTAAAAATCCAACTTCCTGAAGTATAAATCGGTAGCCTCTGTCGCCATATTTGATAAGTACTCTCTCAAAGAAGGACGTGATGAAGAACACGCAACTACAATGTTGCAAATCCACGAAAGGTTCTGCTACGAGATTTTCTCTTAAATATTCCATATAATCTTCTTCTTTGATGAATTCGAGAACTGACTTATTGGGGCTATAATGGTAAATTCCTTTAGGCAATACACTTGTATTCAAATATACGTATAATTCAAGTGGATATAAGGCACCTGCAGATGGAACCGTTCTGAATCGTAACGTAGCTTCTGATTCTTTATTAAAGTCTTCTCCGCTAATTCCATAGCTATAATGGCAGAGTAGCGCCAGCTCGTTGAGCGAAATGGAGTAAGGAGAATAGGCTCTTCCGGAACGGCGCTTAGCAAGGATATTGAATAGATTGGTTTTTTCACTACCAGGCATCTCTTTGAGATAAGGTTTCAAATCATACTCTTTGCTGGTGGGAAACACTTTATAACGGTTGGCACGAGCGTTGGTGGACGTATTTATTGGAGAAACTTTGGATACTTTCAACTTGTTTGCGAATCAGAAACTTATCAAATTTCACATTCTCGTTAAAAATCAAAGCCAACGATTCACCAAAATTTTTAGCTCCATATAGTCCTGAATCTAAGCTTGCTATTAATGCTTTTGATTTTATTGTTTTCATATTATTAAGGGAATGGATGTGGATATACATTTAATTCTTCAAAAGGATAGCATTTGTAGCCTAGTTCCTGCGGTATCGTATATAGTCTTTTTCCGCCCAGGAAATAAAAGGAATACGCACCACCCATTTGTATTAATTGAGGAACGATAACCCTCAGACAATAGAAGCCTGCCTGATTTACATCAGGAGTCGTGATGTCTTTTACTAATACATTGTAACCTTTGGACTTCAGTACGCTGGTAATGTGCCGGATGTTCTCTTTGGTTGAGCGTGCAGACTCTTCAAGAAAATCAATCTTTCTGGTCGGCTTTGTTTCCGTCCAGATTTTGAAGACCTCGCACAGTTCTGGTTTTTTTATATATAGTATAGAATGGTCTTCGAAATCCAGTAATGTATGAAAGTTTTCAGAAGGCTGCCAATTCTTTTTCTCTCCTAACAAATATCTGAAATAGCTGACGCTTTGCCCCATTTCGAGAATAACTTTCTTCAATGCTTCGCCATAGGTGTCTCTTGTCGCAGTGCCTACGGCTACAAATTTACCATATTCGGCTTCACCGAAACAGATACCATAAACTGTCGGAATACCTAAATCGTAAGTTATATCCATAAAATGCCACTCGTAGCTTGCTGGAAAACGCTCATGGATAAAATGGCTGATATCCTCGTCTATAATAATTTTTGGAGCGCTTATTTTCTGCCACCAAGTGAGAGAAAACGAATCTCTTTCAATGACTTCATGTAATGCAACCAGCAAAGCCTTGTCCCAATTCGTATGTGCTGCCAAGCCTGTTGATGTACTTACATTTATCCATTGCTTTTCACATGACCAGGGAAGATAGATGCATGCTCCGGGAACCCAGGTTTCTTTCCCATTAGTAATATCCATGCATTTATCCCAATGTAATTCGATATTCTCGTCGAACCGATGGAGAGGATAATTTTCCTGGGCATATTGCTTCTCATGGAACAAGGCATATTCCGAGGGCGGTATAGCGTGTACTTTTAGATTTTTATAAGAACTTAGGATCATATTCTCTTTATTGTAGAATACGGGGCAATACCTTTCTACCGTTTCACCTAAAGTTCCCATAAATGACTTTTGCAGATCAAAGTTACATCCGCTACTTCTTCCTTCATACTTTTCTGCTCCGAAAGCCAGAGTGTTGCTGGGCCAAATACCAAAGCTTACAAGTTTAGGATCGTAATTGAGCCTGGGTAATTTGGATACATGATTTACGATTCCAAACTGATTGGAAATCAGCATTGTACCTTTAATCAGAGAGTTGTTGACTGCATCCATTGTTTTTTTATGTTAAAGAGTTACTGATTCGAGCCACGGAGCCGGATTATAATCCAATGCTGGTTTACATACATGACAAATCGGAGCTTTTATAAAAGTATGCTTTTCTACTTCATAATTGGACGGATTTATCAATATACAACACTTCCAAGTTTCCGGGGGATACCAGGCATAAAGAAACTTCAGCATATCTGCAATTACAATAGCGGAAGCCATATCCTTTACTACCGGTTGGATATTCAAGTCTGGTTTTGCTGATGCTTTCTCTGTTTCAAGGTATTTAACGTAAGAGTCATTGAAGTTGATGAATTCGTCATTGCTCCTTATTCTATTTTTGTAACAATCATAACATCCTGTGTATTTGCCGTGGAAAATCGGCCCAATACTGAATTTTCCAGAGAAAGTCAGTCCTTCAATCAATAACCATGGTTTGCTGTGTTTCAATGCCTTCTCGTTGATAATGTGCATTTTGTACGGATTCCAAGTCAAAGAATCAACAATGATAAAATCGCTGTTACAGAGGATTGACTCAATTGTTTCATCCGACAATTCATCTATTGAGTAGATAACAAAATGTTCTATGTTATATTCGGATGATTTCTCTTTCACTTGGTTGCCAAAATCTGTATTGCCAATATAAGCAATCTTCATTTCTGAAACCGGTTTGTGATTGACTTCATTATATATATCAGAAATAACAGTGGCACCTTCTGCTTCGAAATTCAGTTCATCTAGAATTCCACATTCTTGTAACTCTTTTACTACATCCAAAAGTTTGTTATAGTCAGCCTTATTTAATAGTTTTTGGATTGTTGAAAAAGATATTTTATCCCGTGTATCGTACAATCTGATCAAGTCTTTAAAAATCAGTTCTTTTTCGGAATCTGTAAATTCTATGGTTGTTGTATCTGTTTTGGTTCTTACTTGATACAGTTTATTGTCATTATCGAAGAATATATCAAATTGTTTCATTGTTTTTTAATTTAATGGGTAAAATCGAAACCAGCTATCTTCCGCTTCTTCCTTTCGTGATGAATCGAAAGATAGTCTGGCTTCAAAAACAGACTTGTTGATTTTTGATAGTTGTTTGAATAACTGCTAAAATCTCATTCTGCGTAACAGATAAATGTGAATAATCGTACCATAAACTAATAATCGTAGTATATGTGTGTGATTTCACAACAACCTCGTTTTTAATGATTTAGAGAATAGCTGACTCAAAACGAGCTACACTCATTTGGCTACTATTAGGCTACAGCAGCCTGTTCCATGGATGCACTGGAGGAGAAAAGTGACCAGCAGCAGCAACATGAATTGCAATTACAGCAACAACCTGAAGCAACAACTTTAGCTGCATAATTTGTGTGGCTTAGTAGTTTTTTCGTTTTCATAATTGTATTATTTTAAAGAAACCTACTCGTAAGCTTTTCGGTATCCGCTCCTGTTTACACAGCCAGGACTGTTTCATATATTTCATTTACAAAATACACATATATAATGTGTGGCAAATATATGGAAATTCTTCGAGATATGCAAGGATTTCTCAAAAAAATAAGCGCCACAGCTTGTTTTTAGTAATGATTAAAAAATAACTTGGTACATTTTCGGAGCCGAGGCATCGGTCTTGAGCAGTGTATTCAATTGATGAAAAACTCCAGAAATGGAACTATATGGTTTCATGGAGAGAGAGAAAAAAATACCAAGTTATTTTTTTATCATTACTAAACAAGGGGTCAACGAGGCATGTATCATTTGCTTACATAAAGAGGTATTTATTGAAAAGTCAAAATGCAAGACAGAGGACTCTATACGGGCATAGTTTTTTTGTAACGCGAAATACGATTTAAGAATATTGCTCAAATAGCTTAACTGCCTTTCATCAAGTATATTATCAATTCTTCCTCCGTTATCTCTAAATCTTTTTTGTTGTAGAGTTGAAAAAATAGATGGTGATATATATAGAAAAGTATATTGACAGAAATCAATCAGAACTATTTTTCCATATCCAAGCCTATCAGTAGCTTGGGCACTTTTTATATAAGGAGAATAATCACTGGTGGCTTGACTCCGGATACTCTGTGTGTTGTCGTCTGCCTCTTTTAACCCTTTTAAAATATCGAAAATCGTCATTCTATGGAGTTTTTTACGTGTTCACGTTTTTTGACTATATAATGTTACATGAAAGATTATATATTATCATACAAAAGTATGATTTTGCAAGGAAACCTGCAAGAAAACATCGAAATTATTTGAACTCAACTATATATTTTTCTAATTTTGACGACAAAAGAATGCAATGCCTGAAGCAGTAAGAAGGCGATTAAATGTTACATTAAATGAAAAACCAAAAACTTTTTTCAGTTGAGGAATTATCCTTAATGGAGTCGCTTGAAGTCAAGGGTGGAGCTTCTGAAATGGCAGCCTCTCAGACAGGATGTTCTAACAATGTTGCCGGATGCGGATGTGATGTTATTATTGTGACAGATCAATCTCAACCGGGGGTACAACATGCTTAATGAACAGTTCTACATCATTTCAACGTGTACCTGAAGGTATTTCGTGGTAGATGATAATGAAACTTCAACACTTTAAGAGCCATATCGTTCATTACCATACTTGATATGGCTCTTTTATTTTTTTACGGGATGTTAATTAAGTATTGTAATATATGAAAGCAAGTAATTATAACTATATAATATACCAAAATAACCAATCTTATTGGTACAATGGGCTTGAACACACTTATTTTAAGCTTCCCAAGGATTTAGGGTTAAAAATAGAGAGGCTACTCACAGACAAAGAAAGAATTGAGTTCATCCCTAAAGTTCTAAAAGACAAGCTATCAGCAAGTGGTTTCATTGTGCCGGATAATACTGATGAGCTTTCAATAATTAGGAAAAGATATTGTGATTCAGTAAACAAGAAGAACTATCTGTTAATCATTCTACCAACCTTGGATTGCAACTTTAAATGTTGGTATTGCATACAAAATCATATACCTTCAAGAATGTCGAAGAGTACAATGGAGAATGTGATGACACACATCAAATATATGATTGATGTACAGAATATAGAATCACTTCAAATCGAATGGTTTGGTGGTGAACCGTTAATGTACTTAAAACAAATTATAAAGCCAATATGTGAATTCGCACAAAAAGAATGTGAGAAAAAAGGTGTAAAATATTCAACAACAGCTACATCAAATGGTTACTTCATTTTCCCCAAAAACATTCCATTAATTCAAAAACTTGGCATGACGCGGTTTCATATTACATTAGATGGACCCAAACAGAACCATGATAAAGTAAAATATCAGAAAGGTTGTGATTCTGCATTCGATCATGTTCTAAACAACATCAACCAATTGCTCAGCAATACAAAGGCTGTTAATATTCTATTGAGAATTAACTATACTGACGAGAATCTAAATTATGAAATAGTAGATCAAATCAACCATCACATTACAATGGCTAATCGGGGAAGAATAACGATTACCCCCAAAAAAGTATGGCAAGAAAAGGTAAGGAAAGATAGATATAAAGACATCGGAGAACTTCTTAATTTATTTGAACAATCTGGTTATAACACAATACGTCTGGACGTTATCACAAACTTCGTTCCATGTTACGCTAGTCGTAAGTATTATAATGCCATTAATTTTAATGGTGATGTTATAAAATGTACGGCATGCAATGATTTGTATGAGAACAAAACTCATGGCATTATTCAAAACGATGGTTCTATTTCTTGGAACATGGATTTTATCAGAAAATATGAGGTGAAATCCTTTGAGAATAAACGGTGCTTACAATGCAAACAACTTCCAATTTGTATGGGGGTGTGTCCAAGGGATAATGAATATGTAAATGCGTGTAAATTCGATGGAATGGATATCAATTTGGAAGATTCGATGGTAAATTACATTGATTCAATGTGTAAATAATTTATATTATGGTGGCAAGAATTTTCACAACGTTATGGTTTGCCTTTGTAGTCTCGTTGATAAGCAGCAACGCACAGAACAGGATATACGGTACGGTGACCGATCCGTCTGGCTGTCCATTAGCCGGCGTTGACTGCGTATTGGCCAGCTTATCTGACACGGCAGCCATTGCTCACACGTTGACGGATTCAAAAGGAACCTTCAGTTTGAATGTAGACGAAGACGGACAGTTCCTGTTGAAATTCTCTTGTTTAGGGTATCGGCCACAACAGCTAACGTGCAAGCGTGGCGATGTCGGAGTGGTCAAGCTGACAGAAAGCATACAGAACCTTTCAGAGGTCACTGTGTCGGCTCAAGGGCTAAGAAGCTTCGGCAACGCAGACATCATCCTGTTAGACAGGCGTGCCAGACAGATGGGAAACAACGCTTTGGAGGCCATCAGTAGCCTGCCGCAATTCAGACTTTCAACAAACAGCGGTGAACTGCTGACGGCAGATGGTAAAATTGTCTTGGTGCTGATTGATGGAATCAGGAGGTCGGTACGTGAACTGATGCTGCTCAAAGCCGACGAAATAAAGACCCTGCACTACTATTCCAATCCGCCTGCAAGGTTTGCGCATGAGAAGATAGGTGCTGTATTAGATGTAGCGACTAAGCGCACCAACAAAAGGCACTATTCACTATATCTCGACACCAAAAACAGTATCACCACAGGATATGGTACCAACTTGATTTCCACCAGTTATAGCGATTCGCTCAACAAGGTGTCTGCGGCATATTTTCTGGACTACAGACATCTTGACCGGAACACCATGGAAAACCGTTATGTCTATCCGGATGTGACGAACGATTACAAGGGTCTGTCGGGTAAATACACTGGTACCTACCACATAGGACAATTATTCTATCAGCGTTTCCAAAACAGCAACCTTTTCAATATCACTTTAGAATATCGTAAGTTTCCGGCTACCCAGCAATACAGTCAACAGCTCTTGCGGACGGGTACATTGGAAGATGCCAACCACAGAAGGCTTCAAAGTGACTTTTCATCCATATCGGCCAACATCTACTTCGGACACACCTTCCGTAAAGGCAACAGTCTGTCGGTCAATGTGGTGAACACTTATTTCAAATCCAATTCGAACAATAATCTAACAAACACCTCGGGAACGGGAACGTTTACCAACGTCGTCGACAACAAGTCTTACTCGCTAATAGCAGAAGCACTTTATACTGACAAACTGTGGCAGGGAAATATACAGATAGGAGCCTACTATCAATACAAAAACCTGCGTCAGACAGACGGGGCATCCAATTTGTCGACAGTGAATACGCAAAAGGAATACCTATACGCCGACTACACCAATCAATGGGGGGCATTGTCCTACAACCTGGGAATCGGTGTGGAGAACAACCGATATAGAACTGCGACGAAGGCAATAGCCAACTACATCCTTATGCGGCCTTCTGTTTCTCTTAATTACCAGCTGCACAAACACAGTTCGCTACGCCTGACGTCGTCCATAGCATCTGCGGTTCCTAACGTCGGTCAGCTCACAGATAGTCGTACCGTCGTGGATGAACGATTCTATCTACAAGGCAACAGCAGTCTGAAGCCCTACCATTTCTACCGCACCGAACTTAGCTTCCAGTATGCGTCGGCCAATAATATCTGGTTTGTCAAACCTTCCGTCAGCCATGCCTACTATCCCAGCAAGAATATGACAGTTGTTTCCGCTGACGGTTCGGACTTCGTGAACCAGATTGTGGGCATCCGCCATGTCAACGAGTATGGCGCATCGCTTGTTCTGAGTTGCAGACCTTTCTCCTGGCTAACTTTGCAGCCTTACTATAACTATCTGTCTTCCAAATACAATACGCCTAATCAGCGTGTCAACCACAATCTGAACAATGTCGGAATCTCTTGTCAGGTGGTGGCAGGCAAGTGGCAGTTCATTACCAACCACAATCTACCGATGACCACTGTTGAAGGTGATGTCTTTGAGAAGATTGGGTATAATGCGAACGCATCCCTTACCTATAAATTAGGTGCAATCACCGTGGGTGCCATGTTCATTTACAATCCCGATCCTTCCAGGATTTATGCGGACACTCCTTCATTCCATTTCGTAGAAAAGACCCGATGGGGTAATTTCAAAAATCTTGTGGCACTGACTTTCGTCTATTCTTTGTCAAAAGGCAATTCACGAAGGCATCTGGGTAAAAACATTAATAATAGAGACAACGACTCCGGTCTTACCAAATACAACACAGCAAAATAAATGTCCTTTTATTTTTATAGGCAACATGACGCCATGCAGTGTGGGATTGCCTGCATGGCTATGGTCTGTAAGTATTATGGTAGAAAGTGTTCATTTGAAACTCTATCAAATACCTGTACTATAACCAATGAGGGTGTTTCAATGCAGGCTTTAAAACAATTGGCAGAAGCCTTAGGTTTTGATGTGCTATGTGGAAAAGCAAGCTTGTATCAAATAAAAGACATAAATTATCCTTGCTTACTCCATTGGAACCAAAATCATTTTGTTGTACTATACAAAGTTAAAAAGAACGGATTCTACATTGCAGACCCTGCAAAAGGGCATGTAAAATACGACCTCGAAGTATTTAAGAAGCATTGGGTCAGCACTCAATCGGACGGTGAGGAGAAAGGAATAGTCATGTTCTTGGAACCCACACCAGCATTTTATGAAAAGCAGATGGAGGAACAGCCAACAGAGGAACGCTCGTTCAGATTCCTCTTTGGCTACATCAAGCAATATCGCAAGTACTTCGGGCAGATTGTCTTAGGTTTGCTCGTGGGCAGTTTGTTACAGCTTATTCTGCCTTTCCTCACCCAGTCTATCGTGGATGTGGGCATCAAAAACCAGAATATCGGTTTTATATGGCTGATACTCTTAGGACAACTGATGCTTACCGTGAGCCGTACTGCCATCGACTTTATTCGCCGTTGGCTGTTGCTGCACATCTCGCTGCGCATCAACATCTCATTGGTAAGCGACTTCTTCATCAAGCTCTTAAAGCTGCCGATGTCATTCTTCGATACCAAACTGATGGGCGACCTCATGCAGCGTATGGGCGACCACAGTAGGGTGAACACGTTTCTGACGCAACAGACGCTCAGTATCGTGTTCTCACTCTTCACCTTTGTGGTGTTCAGCATCGTACTGCTATCCTATAATTGGCTCGTCTTTGCCATCTTCATGCTCGGCAGTCTGCTTTATGGCGGTTGGCTTGCACTCTTCCTCAGGCGCAGAAAGGTACTTGACTACGAACTCTTTGAGCAGCAAGCCATCAACAACAACAAGACCTACGAGTTTATCACCTCCATGCAGGAGATAAAGCTCCAAGACTGCGAGCAGCGCAGACGCTGGGAATGGGAGGACGTGCAGGCAGACCTCTTTGGAGTGCAGATGAAATCGTTGAAACTCCAACAGACACAAGAGGCAGGCAGCATCTTCATCAATGAACTGAAAAACATCGTCATCACGGTGGTCGCAGCAACAGCCGTCATTCATGGACAACTCACGCTGGGTATGATGCTTGCCGTGCAGTATATCATTGGGCAACTCAACTCACCTGTCGAGCAGTTGATGAGTTTCTTCTATTCGGTGCAGGATGTAAAGATAAGCCTTGAACGTATCAATGAAATCCACCGTATGGATGATGAGAACGGAAAGCAAGGATTGGAAACAGCAGTGAAAGAAGAAAACGAAGGCATAGACCTTGAAAACGTAAACTTCAAATACGACCCTCACGCACTGAAAACTATTATAGATGATGTTAGTCTCACTATCCCCAAAGGTAAGGTAACAGCCATTGTGGGCGCATCGGGCAGCGGTAAAACAACGCTCATCAAACTCATGTTAGGCTATTACCCCGTATTGGGAGGTCAAATAACTATTGGCGGAACAGATGTAAACGCACTTAATAAGAAATGGTGGCGCAGGCAATGTGGCGTGGTGATGCAAGACGGTGTGATATTCTCCGAGAGTATAGCAAGGAACATTGCCGTAGATGACGGCGAGATTGACAAGGAGCGATTGCAGAAAGCTGCTGAAATAGCTTGTATTCATGACTATGCAATGGGACTGCCCTTAAAATACAACACTAAGATCGGTCGCGATGGCGTTGGTTTGAGTCAAGGACAGAAACAGCGTATCCTGATAGCAAGGGCAGTGTATAAGAATCCCGACTATATCTTTCTTGACGAAGCCACCAACTCGCTCGATGCCAACAATGAGCGTATGATAGTAGAACATCTTGATGAGTTCTACAAAGGCAAGACGGTGGTTATCGTGGCACACCGCCTAAGTACGGTGAAGAATGCTGATCAGATAGTGGTATTGGATAAAGGCAAGGTGGTAGAAATTGGCAACCACGAAGCACTCACAGCAAAGCGGGGTGCATACTATAACCTCGTAAAAAATCAGTTAGAATTAGGCAACTAACAGCAGAAAGGAATATTATGGCAGACAACGAGATAGAACTCCGCAGCGAGAAAGTAAGGCATATCATTGGCGAGATACCGTCAAGGATTGTCCGTTATGGTATCACGATAATCACCATTGTGATATTGGGACTATTGGTGGGCGCATATTTTATACCTTATCCCGAAACCATCAGTGCAAAGGTGCAGATGACAAATGCCCATCAAGGCACAATAACCGTTCCCTATAAATACGTGAATACGATAGCAAGAGGAATGACAGCGAACATCGAAGTTGAGGGTTACGATGCAGAAACATACGGAGTTGCAAATGGTGTAATAACAGCCACATCGCATACACCCCGACAAACGGCAGAAGGCAGCGTATTCACGGCACAGGTAAGGATAACGGATTGCAGGTATAAAATTATCAGCGGAATGGTGGGCACGGCATCTATACTTATAAGCAATGAAAGCGTGCTCCAGAGGATAGTCAAGCAAATAACAAATAGCATATAATTCCCTTTTTAACCGTAATGAAGCAGTGAAAGAAGAAAGGCAAATGTAGTTACTGCGTAGTACAATTATTTTGAGCAGCCAACTACACGTTAATCCTTTCTCTTTCACCGCTTTAACTCTTATTGTAGTAATGTAGTAAGATATAATCGGTGAAAGAAAAAGGAAATATATTCATTAGTTCTTGGTATTGCCTAACAGGAAGATTGGCGTTACAATGGCAGACTCTGTCTGCAATCTTCTACTGATGTACTTTCTGAATAAATGCGCTTCCATGCTGTCCAATAGAAAGGACAGGGCAATGATTGTTGAGAGCGGATAAAGTGATGCATAACCAACACACTCTCTACCATTGATAACTTCTTCTTGGCCTGCACCCCTTTCATCGGGATGCAAGTTGGAAGATTTTATTATCGCTTGAAGCCTATGATTGAGTTTTCTCCACGTCACACCGAAGAACCTCGCAAGTTCTCCCTCCGTCATGGCAATCTCGCCTTTACCCTTGTGGACAACCTGCATATTACTCCCCCAATCAAAGTAACTGCGATGATTGTACGTGCTATTTTTGCTCTTTGAATTATTGCTTGCTTTCATGCCGTTTCCTCCATTTTACAGGTTGCAAAATCCGAAGGTTCACAAGCCCCTCTCTCCGCTAATAGGCTTCAAAAGGACTTCACAATAGTTGTCATTTTAGCCTTCAAAATTTAGATAATCGTTGTAAAATCAAAGGTTTTACAACGATTTTTCTTTGTATATACCTCTATCGCCTGACGGCATAAACCTATGTTTTGACAATCATCATTCGGTCAAATTCTGCTACATAAACTGCTACACAAAAATTGTAGCAATAAAAAATGTAGCAATGACGGGATTTTGAATACCAAATTGAAGGCATCAATTCTTTCTGTTTCAGTATGTTATATATTAACTTTGCAGCCGAGTGCTACACAAAAGAATGATGCATTATGAGAACAAATTTCAAGGTATCCTTCTACCTACGCTCAAACTATGAGAACAAAGAAGGAAAGTCGCCTGTAATGCTCCGTGTATTCCTTAACGGAGAGATGTCAAATTTTGGATCTACGAAAATCTTCGTGGACAAGACAGTATGGAATAATGCCACAAGTCGGCTCAAAGGTCGGACAGCAGAAGCCTTATCCGTAAATGCCGCATTGGACTCTATTTCCACTACACTGAATGGAATTTACCGCAAGTTTGAGGATGACGAGTCTCTGTCATTGGAAAAAATCCGTTCTTTCTTTGTAGGAAAAGACAGGGAATACACGACTTTTCTCCCGATATTTGACAAGTTCAACGAAGATGTCAGACAGCGTGTCGGACACACCATCAGCAAAGACAGTTTGCAAAAGTACAGTGTTTTGAGAAGACATTTCTCAGAGTTCCTTATCCATAAATATGGAAGAAAGGATATTGGACTTACAGAGTTTACGCCATCCGTGGTACAAGACTTTGAGTTATATCTGAGTACAGTGGCAGGCTGCGCTTACAATACATCGGTAAAAAAAATGAAGGCACTCAAGACCGTAACCATCTATGCACAAAAACGCGGTTATCTTCTTCACGACCCCTTCCTCAATCATCGTTTTCACCTGGAACCTGTTAATCGCGGTTTTCTCACGGATGAGGAAATTATGAAGATAGCCAACAAGGATCTTGCTATTCAACGCTTGGAGTTAGTAAGGGATGTTTTCATCTTTTCATGTTTCACAGGTCTGGCATATATTGATGTTTCCAATCTCACACCAGACAATATCGTAACACTTGATGATAAGCAGTGGATTATGACCAGAAGGCAGAAAACAAGTGTGGAAACAAATGTGTTGCTTCTTGACATTCCAAAGAGTATCATCGCCAAGTACAGTCATAAGACCTATCGGAACGGCAAACTGTTTCCCATCTTAACGAATCAGAAAACCAACGCATATTTGAAAGAAATAGCCGACCTTTGCGGTGTCAAGAAGAACCTGACCTTTCATCTTGCAAGGCATACATTTGCCACTATGTCGCTAAGTAAGGGCGTTCCAATGGAAAGCGTGTCGAAGATGCTGGGACATACCAACATTAAAACTACACAAATTTATGCTCGCATTACCAATAAGAAAATAGAACACGATATGGAACAGTTGGCTGGCAAGTTAGACAAGTTCAATGTTGCTATGGGCATCAACTCAAAATAATGTATAACCCTAAACCAAGAAGATTATGACAACAACAAAGAAAGAGCTTTCTTACTTCCGTTTGAAGTTAGAGAACTACCTCAGTGAGCATTTCCCCGAAATGTTAAGTGACAAATCATTCATAACGGCAAGAGCCGACGAAGCATTGACAGCTTACTGCGATGCAGTGACACAGGGCTTCTCGCATCCCGAAGCTGAGACAATGGCAAGTGAAGTATTATACCAAGATTTGCATTTTTCCAAGTACGACACGCTTGTGTCTGTCTTGGAAAATGAGTTCGAGAAAGAACTCCCTTCTCCTCTTCCTGAAAGACTAACACCTATGCTTCTGAAGAATAAGGCTGTGCAAAGCGTTTTCGATAAGTATGAACTGACAGACGACTTTGGTGCAAGTCCAGAGTATGAGAAACTCTACACCGAACTGACAGGGACAATCGTTCTGCTCATCGAGGTCAATAGCCTACCAACAGTCAATAGTGAGAACATGACTTGATGTAACACCATCGGGAGCTTTTGTAGTGTCAAGAGCCAAGATAACTATTCTTCCCTACACACCAAGAGTTTGGGCAAACACTTGGCTTTGTGAGGCAGAATATCTTGTTATTGCTCTTGAACTATAAAAAGCTCCGATATGAATACATTTATCATGAATCAAGATGTCCACACACCTGCCTTCATCAAGGCAGACGCATCAAACAAAACCGATAATAACAAGCAGCAGCCAACTTCTCCCAAGCAAGTCCGCCGCTTCGGTTGGACACGCTTCATCGAACTCGCTATCCTGCTTTCCGTCGTTATCGGTGCCATTTGGCTTATCTCGAAGATAGTAACGCCGCAAGTCGTAACTGTCGTGTCAGTCATTGCAGTTTTTCTGATACTACGCTTTATAGTCCGGATAGTTCTGAAAATAACATTTACGCTGCTGAGCATTCTCTTCTGGCTGGCGATACTCTGTGCTATCCTGCTATGCGTGCTTTGAGAAGCACAGCTCAGTAAAACTTTCCATTTGATTTCATCAGGTGGTTATCTCGCATTTTGAGATAGCCACCTTTTCTATTTTCCACTACGAGCGTTGCACTTTTGCTTCTTTTCCTATGCTCCACGATATGCGATGACAAGGAGACGGATGCTGTTCCCTTTTTATCCGCAAAGGTAGTACGGGGCTTGTGGCTTTCAAAAGGTCTAAGCCGCTTGGTTTGTCTGGAAAATCTCCACACCTACGGGTTGTATTTTCCGCCAAAACCTTGTGCAAGCCCGCCCCGCTACCTCTATTTTGCTACAAAAAGGAATCAGCATACTCCGATCTTTGGACGCATAAAAAAAATGTCGCTATGGATAAGCAAAAAGGAACTCGAAGAGGGCGACCGAAGGGAAAGCCAAATACAACATCTTCGATGAACAGAAAAGGATATAGCTCCTCCTCTCATTACCGCATTAACCCTACGGCTGAAAAAAGTGAGCAAGTGTTGGCAATTAAGTTTGTACAATGGGA
>NZ_AJIN01000012.1:0-6587 GCF_000257925.1 Prevotella sp. oral taxon 306 str. F0472 | reverse complement strand
ATCTGGAGTGCCGCCACCAACTACTATCGCAACATCTCCCAACTTGCACTCCTCCCACTCTCCCTCAAACTCAGGGAATCTTAGATTTGGGACATTAGTTAATACGTTTCTCTAATTATTATGTACCTTTTCTATATTAAGGATTAAATATGAAAACAAAAACTATTAGAGAAATTTCGTTGGCTTGGAAAAGAGACAAGCAACGCTACGTCAAGCAGTCCACATACGCTGCTTATGTGTTAGTTTTGGAAAATCACATACTTTCATCGTTTGGTGATTGTGATAGTCTTAGTGAAAAACTTGTACAAGAATTTGTGCTACAAAAACTTAATGCTGGTCTCAGCATTAAAACGGTGAAGGACATTCTCATTGTGTTGAAAATGGTGATGAAGTTCGGAGTAAAGAACGGTTGGATGAACTATTGCGAATGGGACATCAAATATCCAACTACAGTAATCAATAAAGAAATGGAGGTGCTGACAGTGACACATCACAAAAAGATTCTCGAATTCATCAAGCAGAACTTTACATTTCGCAACCTTGGCATCTACATTAGTCTAACAACAGGCTTGCGGATTGGTGAGGTATGCGGCTTGAAATGGTCGGACATCAATACGGACAGCGGTATAATCACCGTAAACCGTACCATTGAGCGTATCTACGTCGTAGAAGGTGAGCGCAGGCACACAGAATTAGTCATCAACAGCCCAAAGACCAAGAACTCTTGCCGTGAGATACCAATGAACAAAGAACTCTTGGCTATGGTGAAACCACTGAAAAAGGTAGTAAATCTTAATTTCTATGTGCTGACCAACGAAGAAAAACCTACTGAGCCACGAACCTATCGAAACTATTATCATCGGTTAATGAAGCATTTGGACATTCCTCGGCTGAAATATCACGGGCTGCGCCACAGTTTCGCCACACGCTGCATCGAAAGTAACTGTGACTATAAGACGGTTAGCGTGTTGCTCGGGCATGCGAACATCACTACAACTCTCAATCTTTATGTCCATCCCAATATGGAACAGAAAAAGCGTTGCATTACACAGATGATTAAGTTTCTTAAAAAGTGATTATTCTAAATTTTCTCGCGATAGTCAATCGTCAAATTCACCGTCTGCTCTTGCAAGGCGGTGAGTTCTTTTGTTAAGCGGATAAGTTCCTGCAATAGGATTTGTATTGTTGTTTCCCTCTCGGTAATGTGGAGAAAGCGCACCACCTGATTATAGTTCACTCCAATTTTGTGAACTTCGGCAGTGATTTCGGAGAGCTTGCGGTAATATTCTACGGCGGACTTGTCCACCGTTATCACCTTGAACTGCTCCCCCAATAATCTTGCGCGCACAAAATCGGATTTGCTTACTGCGCCCGATTTGTTGTATAGGTCAATGGCACGCAGTTGGTCTTTCACATCGGGCATACGGGTGTCCCATCTGTCCCAGCATCGGGCGAGCCGCCAAGCAATAACGCTCCAGTTTCTTCAATGTGCCTTCCATCAGTTGTGAAAACAACTGCATCTGAGGGTCTTCCTGCGTAATGATTTCATTCTCCGACATAATTCATTCATTGTTTGCGTTCAGTAAATTTGTGATGTCACTCTCCTTGTAATAACATTTATGCCCAATGATGGAAAAGGGTATTCTGCCTGTATCCCGATAAGATTGCAGGGTACGCTTGCTGATGCCCAAACGCTTGCATACGGCTTCGTTGTCGAGCCATTGCTCGGTCTTGGGCGGATTGCCGATGAGTTGTTCGATACGATGAATAAAGTCTGCAAAGTCGGAGCAGTGCCGCTCCCATGCTTTGCGGTCGATAATAATGAGTTTCATTGCATTCTTTTTGTTTTGATTACGTTATTGTTACTCGGCAAACAAACTCATATACAGTCTGTTGCCACTATTGTTGTGTGCAAAGGTAAGCGTAGAACTACATTGAACAAAGCAACGCAGAAAAGCAAGGAAATAGAAGGAAGAGAAGAGAAGTTAGTCTGTCAGTCTGAAAAACTCCTAAGCTTTCGCCAAAAAGCTCTTAAGCTTTTAGCAAAAAGCTTATAAGCTTTTTATAAATTACTTATAAGCTTTTGTCAGATTACTTATAAGCTTTTTGTAGATTGCTTATAAGCTTTTCATAGAAAGTTCATAAGCTTTAAGCGCAAAGGCTGGTAGTTTTCCCTATCAGATTTGGAGCTGTCGCTGAAAAACTCTTATGTTCTGTATAAGAATGGTATGATTGCGGTAATGAGAAGAGGTGCCGGTTCTTTCCTTTTATCACATAGCAATTATTCTCTCGACAGTTCGATAGTTCGACAAATCGATATGTAGAACTATCGATAGATAGTTTTATCGATAGATTATTTTGACGATATATAGTTTTGACAACAGATAGTCATGACAACAAATTGTACAAACAACAGATAGTCCGTATTATCGTCAGTCCTATCTGTTGTTGGTTGTTACGCCTTGCGTCCAAAGAGCCTGAGTATGCCGTATTCTTGTCGTGCCTATACTCTCTACGGCAGCCCAGCCCTGCAAGGTTGGGAGAGATGAATACGACCGCACGAATATTGAAAATGGCAATACCAACTTGAAAAGAAAAATCCTGCGGTGGAGATTCTTCTCTCCATCCGCAGGACTTGACCTTGTCAGGGCAGATTGGCTGCCGTTGTACCTTTGCACGATAAGAAACGGCATCAGGGACTTTGCGTGTGCCTTTGCTTACAACGCCTTTGGGCTTGCTTCCTCCGTCTGACCGATTATTGGCAAATGATTGCTCTCGATGAGCAGCACAATCGTGCCTGTGAGTTCGGTGTAAAGACGGTCGTATTGTCCGCTTGCGGCAAATGTGTCCGTCAAACCGAACTTGTCGAATGTGGCTTGAACAGCCTTGTTCGACAACAATATGGGTGCAAGCTTCTCAGGGAGTGGTGCAGGCAGTTCCCTCTCAAACTCGTTCTCCAAGACAGAAACAAGCGTGTCGTACTTGGAAACGTGCAAACCTTGATACAATACCTCACTTGCTATGCTCTCTGCTTCGAGGTGCGAAAAACCTTGTGCCACTGCATCGCAGAAAGCAGTGAGAGCCATGTCTGCTCGTGTGGTGATAAACTCCGTGTCGTGCAATCTTTCGGGGTGATGCTCACTCATATAACTTCTTAATTTCAACCGAAAGTAGGAAAGTTCCTGTTTGTTGTTCTCTTTCATAATCGTTTGGTTTTCAATCGTGAATAATAAATGTTTGGTAATTACTTCCTTTTTATGCTTATTGCAATGGAACGTTCTGCCGTGCTATCGACTCACAATAACCCTCAAATACAGTATGCTCCCTGTCTGTGAGTGCAGTCATATCCTCTTGTATCTTATGGTCGGTTATCTTTCCATAAATCTGTGTCGTACCGATATTGCTGTGTCCGAGCATCTTGCTGAGCGTTTCCATCGAAATACCATTGGAAAGACAAATTGTGGTTGAGAATGTGTGGCGAGCCATGTGAAAGGTCAAGCCCTTATCTATCCGGCATATCTGCCCGATGTTCACACACGCAAAAGATGCTTTCCTAATTGTGAGATTGGGGAATATCAAGTCGTCCGCTTTCTTATCCTTGATATAGAGTGAAAGGATTTGCTTGGCAATGGGCAGGAGTGGAATGATGGCTTCCATGTCTGTTTTCTGCCGCTTGATGCGGATTTCCTCTGTTCCGTCTGCATTATGGATGATATGCTTCGGTTTGAGCCGTTGCATGTCCACACGAGCCAAACCAGTGAAGGCACAGAAAAGGAAGAATTGTCTTGCTCGCTCGAACTGCCTGTCAATGATGGGAGTTTGCAGTACCCGTTGCAGTTCCTCTGTTGTGAGATACCTGCGTGTGCGGTGTGGCAGTTCTGCCTTGTAATCCACAAAGGGGTCGACGCGGATGTATTTCTTCTGCTGACCTATGCCGATGAGTTTTCTAAGGAAGATGACTGCTACCTGAATAGTGGCAAGAGAAAGGTTGCGCTCTGATTTAAGGTAGAAGTCCATCCCTTCGATAAAACCATAGTCAAGCGATGAGTAGCGAATATCCTCCAGCCCCAAGCGTTCACGCAAATAAGCCTCAATGAGTTGTGTGGCATAGATGTAGTTGGCAAAGGTCGGCTTGGCTACCGTTATTCCCACACAAGGACGCTTTTCCTCTATGAAAAGTCGTGCTTCCTCCAAAAGAAAACCTTTAGACTTGTCCTCTTCCAAAAGTTCACGTTTGAGGAGCTCGGCGGTGATATAGCCACGTTGCCAAACTAATTCTTGATACTTCGCTTTGGCTTGTTCCTCTTTACTTTGTAAATAGCGGTTGATTTCTTTTGTTTCTTCGCCTGTTCCCTTGCATCGCCCCTTATGGCTATCCCAAAGTTCGGGAGCGATTTCCTTTCCCGTGCTATACTGTACTTGTTCTCCGTCTATGGTGATGCGTCCCATAATCGGGCATTTGCCGTTCTTTTTCTCTTTGGAGCGATTAATATAAAAGAGTGTCTTGAATGTACTACGTGTCATGAGGTCAAAGTTTTAAGGTGAATGTATCTTGTATGCGCTGCTGCACTATCTGCATATCCCGATGGATTCTTTCGGAAGAAACCGCTGCATATACCTGTGTTGTTCTCAGGTTGGTGTGTCCGAGCATACGGCTTACCGTTTCAATAGGTACACCTGCAGAGAGTGTGATAAGTGAAGCAAAGGTGTGTCGAGCCATATGAAAGGTCAGCGGGTTTTCCATGCCGATGTTTCGTTGTATGTGGTGCATGCCATTGAGGATAATGTCGGTAGTCGGCACGTCAAAAACAAAACCTGCACGCTTTCCCCTGTACCGCTCCATTATCGCCCAAGCAGGGGGAAGTACTTGTACACGATACGGGGTCTTGGTCTTCATTCGTCTGCCCTTGATGCAGAGTTCGCCTTCTTCCAAGACAATGTTTTCCTCTCTCAGATTGCGGACATCGGAGATGGCAAGCCCTGAAAAGCAGGAGAAGACGAACAAATCACGGACAATACGATAGTTCTCCCATTCAATCTTCAACTCGATGATGCGCTCAAGTTCTTCCTGCGTAATGCTTCTCGGTTCGCCTTTTGGTCGCTCGTAACTGTAGCCCAAGAACGGATAGAAGTCCAGCACACCTTTCTTCACCGCCATGCGGACGATGATCTGCAAAGTAGACACGGTACTCGATATGCTGCTGCGTTTCAGTTTGCGGTCAATAGTGAGATAATACTCGAAGCCCTCGATAAAGGCTTTGTCCAACTGTGAAAGGGGAATGTCGCTTACCTTGTGCTTCTTCTGCACATACTCACGAAGCAGGGAGAGTTGGTAGGTACGGAGTTTGAACGTCTTTAAAGCTCTATCAATGCCTATGCGCTCCTTTGTCTGTGTGAGATACTCCCCGAAACTCTCCAAGAGCAAGGCTTGACAGTGGATTTGCCCCTGATAGGCATCCCTCACGTCTGTGGCGGTAAAAGATTCTTCTCTTTCACAGAGTTCATGAAAGCGTGCGTGGATGAGTGCGGTGCATTCACCGAGTTTCTGATTGACGGACACAGCCATGCTACTCTTACCGATGAGCCGTTGCTTACGGCTGTCCCAAAGAGCGAGCGGAGTCTTACACTTGGTGGAGAAGCCCGAATGGGTTCTGCCAACGGAGATTCGCCCAATGACAGGCACAAGTCCTTTCTTGTCGGTTCGTTTCGCCTGAACGAAGAACGATACTTTGAGTTTGTTTTCTTTCATTTTTCTGTCGTTTTTTCTAAATTTCCTTTGCTTGCAAAGGTACAGATGAACAAGTATTCCTGAGCGATGCAGAAAAATGAAAGATGAAGAATAAAAACCTATGACACAGTTGTTTACCTTCAATTCGTAACCCCTTTTTGCTTTTTCCCTGATGGGTTACGATTTGGTAACGGAACTCCTGCCGTTTGATGCTCGTTCTTGCTTACCCTCAAAATAGTAAGAAAATGCTAAATGATATTATTTCAAATAGTTACATTCCTTGCGTTTCCCCCTATTTCCCTTAATTCTTAATGACTGATTATGCCCGCAAGATGAGCCTTGATTTACGCATGATAGATGAAAATGCTTACTCAGATCATATCGACAACAAGGCAAGTCACTGTGCCAAGATACTCAATGACTATTATCAGAAGTACGATGCACAGAAAGGAACGCAGTTTGTTTTCTCAGACTTGGGTACTTACAAGCCCGGTGGAGACTTCAATGTCTATTCGGAAATCAAGCGTAAGCTGGTAGAAGACTATCATATCCCGTCCTACAAAATACGCTTCATTCAGGAGTGCAAGAACGAGAAAGCTAAGAAGGCGATGGTAGATGCGATGAACCGTGGAGATATCCGTATTATTTTCGGCTCTACTTCTATGTTGGGTACTGGTGTGAATGCCCAGCAACGTGCCGTGGCGGTCCATCATTTGGACACGCCCTGGCGACCTTCGGACTTGGAGCAGCGCAATGGACGGGCTGTGCGCAAGGGAAACCTTATAGCTAAGGAATTTGCGGACAACAAGGTCGATGTGATTATCTATGCCGTGGAACGTTCCTTGGATAGCTACAAGTT
>NZ_AJIN01000011.1:0-250950 GCF_000257925.1 Prevotella sp. oral taxon 306 str. F0472 | reverse complement strand
AACAACACCAAACACAACCGATCACCTTGGCAATTCAGGTGACTACGGTACAGCCACGGCAACAGGTACTTTAGGTGGCAGCGTCTTTAGTTTCCAATTAGAGCATCAAGCAACTTATCTCGTTTTCCAGCCTTACACAAGCAATGCTGTATTGAAGAACTGCTACTTAACAAAAATCGAAGTAAATTCCGACGACGATATTGCGGAAACCTACACTATTAATTCTAGCACAGGAAACTTGAATGGTTCAGCAGGTAGCAAACAAATTGTCTTAACAACAAAAGACCCAGTTGCAGGCAGCACAAACGAGAAAGGTTTCTCTTTCACCAATGCTACCTCTATCTCTACAGCTGATAAGGTCTACATGCTTATCAAACCAGGTGCACATACGCTTAAGGTTCGTTATTGGGTGAAGGACTACGACACAAATGTAGAAGGAACTATCACGAAAGTCTTACCTTCATTCAATTATGACAAGAACACCTACTACGATATGACTGCTAATCTTAATGTACGTGACTACGATGGCGACCATTATTACATGTGGGATGCTCAGGAACAATACTGGTACGGTTACGAATGGACAAAGAACTTGGCATCAGGTGTAGGCCAACCAACACTTCAAGGTCAGCCAGCAGGCAACTACGCCCAGAACAACGCTGACCCTAACCATCGTTATTACCACGAGGGTGGCGGTTCAGTTCGCTTCGATGCCACTCACACATCATGTAAAGATCTTCCAAACGTGAACGAGATGACGTGGTACGCTGCCAAGGGCGATCCCCGTTGGGACAAAGACGAGTTATGGACCACTATGGGTCATTTATATAAAGGTGGTATGTGGTTTAAGAAGAAGTCAGTATTGCAAGGCGAAGGTAATTACAATAGCAACACTGCTGTTGACGGCAGTGATTGGCGAACAGACGAAAAAAGCCAGACCTGGTCTGTATCACATACTCTTCCTTCCGTAGCCGATGCAGGCAACTATTTCTACCTGCCCGCCTTGGGTTTCTACGACGCTGGTCAGCTGTACGTCGTTGGCATCATCGGCCGCTATTGGTCGTCTAGTCTTGGCACGTTTAGCGGCGGCATGGGGTACAACTTGTACTTCAGCAGTAGTAGCGTCTACGTGGGCACTAACCCCCGCTACCTCGGGTACAGAGTCGAGCCGTCGTTTAAGTAGTTCTTGCGATTGTTCGTAGACTATTTTGTACCCAACGAATGGGTAGAGTTATACCCAGCGAATAAGTACGATCGTACCCAGCGAATGGGTAGAGGTCTACCCAACGGGCAGGGTACGACGCTACCCAGCAGCTGGGTACAAGACGACCCAACTGCTGGGTATGAAATACATGAAAAAAGACATCAAAATGATGTTGATATATTAATCTAATGTTTAATTAAAAACCAAATCAAAATGATTGAATTTAAAGTTGCGCCTCGTAAGGCGACAATGGGAAAAATGAAGGGTAAGACGGTGTATATCGCCGTACCGAAAGGTCAACAGAAGATCTCGCCCGAAATGGTGTTGGAACGCATTGTTCGTGAAACTTCATTGACGGAGGGTGATGCTCGGAATGTGATTATCACATTGCGTAACCTTATCCTTGAATGTGCACGTATGGGGACAGGCTTAGATCTCGGTGACATCTTCTCTTTGCGTGTGAACGTGCCCTCAAAGATGGAGGAGAACGAGAAAGATGTATGTGCCAAGAGCCTTAAAGCTCCGAAGCTAACATTGACATGGAAAGAGTCGGTGCGCAAGGCATTAAAGGAGTTGCAGGTGGATGTGGATAATCCAGCGCGGAAGAAAGCAAAAGGCCCTGCCCCCGAGCCGAAAGAAAAGGAGAATAAAGAAGAGAATGGACCAGTAGCTGGGTAAAAACGGCCTCCCCAAGCCCCTCCGAAGGAGGGGATGTTCTTATTGGATATAGTTTGAAACAACTAGAGATATGTGAGCGGATTAAGGACATCCCCTCCTTTGGAGGGGCTTGGGGAGGCTTTTTGAGGGTCGGCTTTTTTTACCACGGGAGCATTTTTTAGATTGATTCAGGGTATCAATCGTTCTGTAATAAGACAATCGATTATATTAATTGTGAAATTAATGTCTTTCAAAACTAGTGTATTAATTTGGTTCTCTCGCTCTTGTGGTACACAGCCTCACCCCCAGCTAACGGGGTGGGGCTTTTGTATGAGATAGAAGAACATGGGAGTTAGAGACATAATGCCATAAAGACATATTTTTTTAATGACATAAGTTTTGGAGACAGAGTAACATACGAACATAAGGGGATAGTAACATAGGGTTTAGACGGAATGACAAAGAGACATATTTTTAGACATAATGCCATAAAGACATATTTTTCAATGACATAGGTTTTGAAGATATGGTAACTCTTGTGATACTTTCATTCGAAGTAAGGGAGGGTTATTCTTATTCATAATGCATTGACTTGGCAGGATGTATATGACTGATGAGATAACTTGGAGCTATCAGAACAATAATACAAATTAATAAGGTTGCAAGGTTGAGGGCTATGATGAGGGGAATGTTAATCTCTACAGGAACAACACTCACATAATAAGTTTGTGGGTCAAGTGTTATTAATCCTAACCATTTTTGTAATAAGATGCAACCTAAGCCAATGATGTTTCCTAAGAGTAAGCCTCTACCAATAATAAAGGTTGAGAACCATAAGAAGATGTGGCGTATCTGACGATTGCGCGAACCAAGTGCTTTGAGAATACCAATCATTTGGGTATGCTCAAGAATAATAATCAGTAAGCCAGAGATCATCGTTACACCAGCAACAGCGGTCATAAGTGCTAGGATAATCCAAACGTTCATATCCATTAGATCGAGCCATGAGAAAATCTGTGGGTTCATCTCTGTGATATTCTCGGCAGAATAGGTCTCACCATAATGATCCACAGTGTTCTTCACCTTATTTAATATCCGCATTGTGATGAGATTGAGCTGTGAGAAGTCATTGACTTGCAATTCAGCTCCGCTATATTGATCAGGCTCCCATCCATTGAGCTTGTTGATGGTGTATAGATCCGTGAAGCAAATTTGTGAATCGAATTGCTTCATGTTTGTAGCATAAATACCTGTAATGGTGAACTTACGGGTTCGAACTCCTTGCTTGTTAATAAAGTAAGCGAAGAGGCGTTGCCCCACTTTTAGATTTAGTTTATCAGCGATGGTCTTTGAGATAACAATCTTTTGGTGGCTTTCAGAATCAGAAAACTTTGGAAGAGTCCCTTCTATCATATTTGAATGAATGAAGGTTGAATCGAACTCAGGTCCAACACCTTTTAATAATACGCCCAGGAAATCATCGTTTGTCTTTAAGATTCCCTGTGTGTAAGCATAACGTTGTACATGCTTTATACCAGGTGTACTCTTTAGAGCTCTGATTAAAGAATCATTGATTTGGATGGGGTATTGCTCGGAACCTTGTAAGGTAAGGAAGTCTGCTACAGTTATATCGCTTCCGAAGCCGATAACCTTATCACGGATAGAGTGTTTAAAGCCGAGAACGACACTCACAGAGATGATCATCACAGCTAAGCCTATTGTCACTCCTATGGTGGCAATACGGATAGCAGGCTTAGAAACCTTTCTGGTCTTGTCGCCTCCATTATAAATCTTTCGAGCAATAAAAAGTGGATAGTTCATAAGTTCTGTCCATGGTGTTCATGGACTATAATTTTAGAATTATAAACTTGAGTTTTGATTTTATTCTTCCTTTACGCGTCCTGGGTATGCCTCTAATGCCTTTTGTAGAATAAACAAAGCACGCTGTAAGTCTTCTCGTTTAAGTACGTATGCAATGCGAACTTGATTACGACCAGCACCAGGGGTTGTATAGAAACCACTAGCAGGAGCCATCATGACTGTTTCGCCTTCATAATTAAACTCTTCCAAGCACCAACGGCAGAATTTATCAGAATCATCAACAGGCAACTTTGCTACAGTATAGAAAGCTCCCATAGGGATAGGGGAGTAAACACCTGGTATACGATTTAAGCCATCAATAAGACATTTACGCCGTTCGACATACTCATCATATACATCACGATAATATGATTGTGGAGCATCAAGACTTGCCTCTGCAACGATTTGACCAATAAGTGGTGGAGACAAACGTGCTTGGCAAAACTTCATGACAGCTTTGCGTATCTCTTCATTCTTGGTTATCAAAGCTCCGATACGTATTCCGCATTCGCTGTAACGCTTAGAAACAGAATCTATAAGTATCGTGTTATTCTCTATCCCCTGCAAGTGCATTGCCGAGATATAGGGTGAGCCTGTATAGATGTATTCACGATAGACCTCATCAGAGAAGAGATATAAATCATATTTCTTAACGAGGTCACGTATTTGATTCATCTCTCTACGTGTGTACAAGTAACCCGTAGGATTATTAGGGTTACAAATCATAATAGCACGTGTACGCTCGTTAATCAACTTCTCGAATTGTTCGACCTTGGGAAGGGCGAAACCTTCTTCAATAGATGTCGCAATAGTCTTTATTTTTGCACCTGCAGAAATGGCAAATGCCATATAATTAGCGTATGCAGGTTCTGGGATAATGATTTCATCTCCAGGATTAAGGCAGGACATGAATGAGAATAGGACTGCCTCAGAACCTCCTGATGTGATAATAATATCATCAGGCGTAACATTTATGTTGAACTTCTTATAAAAGTCACATAGTTTCTTGCGGTAAGACAGATTACCTTGTGATGGAGAATATTCTAGAATCTTTCGATCAATATTCTTTAATGCATCCAGCCCACATTGAGGTGTGGGTAAATCTGGTTGTCCTATATTTAAATGATAAACTCTAGTGCCACGTTCTTTTGCCGCAGCAGCAAGTGGCGCCAATTTTCTAATAGGCGACTCTGGCATTTCAAGCCCACGAACTGATATTTCTGGCATAATTGTTTTGTTTATCCTCCTTTACTGATTACAAATAGGAGGAAGGGCATCCACCCATAGTTCTTTTACTATGCTTGCAAAGTTATATATTTTTTTTTATTTAATGGCACATTTAGGTGATTAACGCAGATTTTTTACTACTTTTGCGCTACATTAAATATGTAGTATCTCATCTTCTCTTTGAGGATGAGAACTTTTCAACTAAATTATTAAAAGATATGAGAAGTAGAACTAGCACATGGTTTGAAACAAGAGTGAGATATGATAAAACCATGGAAGATGGTCAGAATAAAAAGGTGATAGAACAATATGTCGTTGATGCTTTCAGCTTTTCAGAAGCAGAAGAGTTTATTACCGAAGAGATGTCACATTATGTAAGCGGTGAATTTGATGTAAAAGCCATTGCCCCAGCAGCATATGGTGAAATATTCTTTAGTGATATTGATACAGATGATAAGTGGTTTAAAGCTCGTCTAGCTTTTATTACTATTGATGAAAAGACAGAGAAAGAGAAACGTTCTTCTGTTACTTATCTTGTTCAAGCACATTCTGTCAATGGAGCCGTTAAGCATGTAGACGAAGTTATGGGAGCTACACTGATTGATTATGAAATTGCAGCTATCACCGAAACAAAGATCATGGATGTCTTTGAACATCGTGCAGGGAAAAAGGAAGAAATAGAGAGTAAGCCAGAATTTGAACAATAATCAAACGATAAAAACTTATAACTTATGTTTGATGTCGCAAAGAATTTACATGAAGTACTCGATACGCTTCCTGATGGAGTGAAATTGGTTGCTATCAGTAAGTTTCATCCTAAAGAGTATATAGAAGCAGCTTATCGTGAAGGACAACGTATATTTGGTGAAAGTCACGAACAAGAGCTGGCTGGTAAAGTTCAGAGTCTTCCCAAAGATATCGAATGGCACTTCATTGGGCATTTACAAACAAATAAGGTGAAGTACATTGCTCCTTATATATCAATGATAGAAGCAGTAGATACTGTCAAGCTTTTGAAGGAGATAAACAAGCAAGCTGCAAAGCATAATAGAGTCATCAATGTTTTATTAGAGTTGCATATTGCAGAAGAGGAGAGTAAATATGGTTTTACTCCAGATGCTTGTCGTGAGTTTTTGAAGAGTGGTGAATGGAGAGAACTAAAGAATGTGCATATATCTGGATTGATGATGATGGCTTCTAATGTTGAAGATCAAGAGCAAATACGTAAAGAGATGACATTTGCATCCAATTTATTTGATGAGCTAAAGGCATCTTATTTCTTTGATGATCCCGAATTTAAAGAGCGTTCATGGGGTATGAGCCATGATTATCCAATAGCCGTTGAATGCCATTCAACAATGGTGCGTGTCGGTACAGCTATCTTTGGTTCTAGAGTTTATTAATGAGGATTATGATAAATAAATTAAAGAGAGGCTCTCCTTTTGTGCTTTAAGGTTGTCATTGTTGATGAGAAAAGGCTGTTATGTGAAAAAGGAAAGGTGTTCTATACAAAAGAATAGTAGTTATATGAAAATAGAAATCCCGAAAGCCTAATGAAAGAACTTTCGGGATTATCCTCTTTATAGTTATATTCTTACTTTGGAAAAGATTATTCTTGATCCTTTTTGATAAGATTATTAATCCAGACTTGAATATCCTAATATTTAAAGTAAGAGTTTTATCCTATCTATTGTTTACTGTTTAAGAATATGTGTCAGGTTAAAAGCGGTAACCTAAGGTCAATAATAATTGACTCTTATCGTTCTTAACTTTAGTTCCTGTTGCTATATTATTATATGTAGTTGAGTTGATATTTATATTCTTTACATTTGAGAATGGATAAAAATCACCAGACTGACTACTATATTGATAAGCTAAGTCTATATTAAACTTATCAATCTGGTAACCAACACCTAAGGTAAAACGATTCGTTGCCTTCCAGTCGGTATAATCAGTTGCTGAAGCATAAGATGTTCCTAATGAAGATAGACCTGGGTCTTTCTGTCCATTGCTAAAATACATAGGACTTACATAATTATAACCAGCACGTAATGCGAGATTTGTTGTTGGCTTATACTCAATACCTAACTTTAATGTGCTAACAGCTTTTAGAACTTCTCGTGTGTGATTATTCATTTGAGTATCAGCGATAGATGAATCATAATAACTACCAGTCCAATAATCAATGTAACCACCATCATTGATTCTTGTATTAATGCGACTATAATCTTCATATTCATAAGTTGCACCTAAAGCAAGAGAACTTCCGATAGTATGACCTAATGAGAAACCAAACTTCCAAGGAGTCCATATCTTATAGTCATAAGAGTTGTTTACGTACTTGCTATTATTTGCAGCACCATAGTTTCTATAATCTATAAGACTAGTTGTGTTAGATGTGGTCAGATCATACCATGTTGGAGTCTTTACATATGCACCAATTCTAAATGGTGAAGATTCAATTGGACGTACAATCACACCTGCTGTAACATCAAAACCACTACCAGTGATACTTCTATTATCTGCTACCGAAGCACGCGCACCACTAACTAAATTCTCAGAATATTCACTATATGCGTTATAGTGTACATCCTTTATACCGAAAGTAACACCGAGATATACCCTATCGTTTAGGTTCCCACTAATACTGAAATCGTAGTTACCTATATAACCATTATGAGCACGATTATAAGTATAATCATTTCCTCCATCATAGTCATAAGGTTTCGTAGGATTGTTAGTTGGAATTAAAGTGTTCCAATAGAGATAATCTATCTGACTAAATGTATAAGCATTGCTTTTCTTATTTAAGTCAGAATATCCAACGTTAGCATTTGTTTTAGGATCTCTATCAATAAAGAATCCTCCTCTGCCTTCATCGCCTAACAAACCTTTAATAAATGATTGCTTATTCTGAGAACTACCATTCAACGAATTTGCTGCATTCAGGATATAATCAAAGTTCTTACCTTTATGATAGTTGAAACCAAAGTTAAGGAAAGACTTTGCTCCTGTGCGAGTAGAATATACTCCACCTATTTGGTCAAAGCTAGCATTAGTCTTATTACCATTAGCAAACTCTTTACCATTTGATTGCATGAGTAGACCACCACTTACACTAAGATTGCTATGTCTGAACAATCCAAGTCCAGCAGGGTTGGTTCCTATTGTTGATATGTCGGCACCCAATGCTTCCATAGCACCACCCATACCTACATAGCGAGCTGTTCCATTGAGATCCTCCCCTACTAACTTTGCATTCTCATAAGTTTCCTGAGCATTTGCTGACATTGCAATCATTAATGCTGTCGCAAATAAAAAATATCTATTCTTCATAATGATAAACATTATTTCCTTTAATTTCTAACTACTTTAAATTATCTGTGTCCTCCAAATACAGAACCGCTACCGCCACGTGCGCCACCAAAGCTTGCACCTCCGCCTTGTGAACCACCGAAGCCACCACCAAAAGAACCTCTACTAGCTCCACCAAAGGAATTATTCTCTGGCATTGAATAAACCTGGCGAGTCTGGTTCTGGAACTCACTTTGACGTTGACCGCCAAATCTATCCTGGTAACTTCTCAGATCATTAGGCTGAGTATTCGTGGTATTTCTGTTTTGACCAGAATAGGTACGAGGATAGTTTGAATATGTGCGATTTTGATTATAGTTATAATCTCCTGCTGTAGTTCCCCAATGGTTAGCCGTACCAGTATGCCCATTGCGATAAGTTACGTAAGCTCCTCTATAACCATAATATGGATAGCCCCAACCATAACCATAGTATCCTCTCCAAGGATTGTACCATCCATAACCAGCATAACCATAATAAGGATAACCGCCGTAATAGCTGTAGTATGGATATCCGCCATAATAACTGTAATAAGGATAACCACCATAATAGCCGTAATACCATGGATCGTTCCAAGTGTCATACCAGCCACCATAGAAAGGAGAACCAAAACCCCAACCTACATATATTGAAGAACGACCAGCAAACCATGGATCATAATATCCGCCCCAATAACCATCAAAGCGACTCATGCGACGACTATAAGCAAAATCATCATTATTACTATCATATCTACGTGTTAATCCACCATAAATAGTATCCAATACAACTGAATCGCCATGCAAAGTTGAGATGCGTGACATAAAAATATCATTACCCAAAGAGTCTACTCCCACTTTCTTATAGCTGTATTGTCCCCGACGATTATACTCATCATTTGATTTACCAATACCGCTATAGTAAACTGGGCGATCCTCTTCTACCCTATCCTTTAGATATTTTGCTTGTTCCGCCTTTGAAGGTGTGAAATAAAGGTCATCCTGCGCCATTGATAATAATGGCATGGCTCCAAATAAAACCGAAAGTAATACTACTCGTTTCATATGCCTTTTATTTTTTAATTTGTAACTTGTTTAACACCAATTTATTCTCCAATGCACTTAATATACACTTTCGATAGTGCAAAAATAGAATAACTTTCTCTGCAAATATACAGAAATTCCCTAATCCATGGTAGGTTTTTCCCTAATTTTTATAAATTTGCAATAGAAATTTAACACCATTATGAGATATATACAAGTAGAATTTACTGCAAAGCCTGATAATCAGGATATAAGAGACATTATTGCTGCTCTTACTGGTGAGATCGGTTTTGAATCTTTTTCCGATGAAAATGGGAAATTGATTGGTTATTGTCAAGAAGAACTCTTTCATGCGGAGAGTTTGGAAAACACACTTCAGAACTTTCCGATACCAGATGTCGAAATAACGTTTACTGCTAGTAACGTTGAAGATAGGAATTGGAATGAAGAATGGGAGAAAGCGGGCTTCGATCCGATAATTATTGACAATCAATGTGCTATTGTTTGTGGCAATAAACTAGAGGATGCGAATCATCAGCAAAATATCGAATCGATTCCAACGAAGATAGTTATTGATGCAAAACAAGCCTTTGGAACGGGAACGCATGAGACAACTCAGATGATTGTTTCGCTTCTTTTGAACCAAAATCTAACGGGAAAAAGAGTTTTAGATTGTGGCTGCGGAACAGGAATCCTAGGTATTGTGGCTGCAAAATATGGAGCAAAAGAGGTTGTCGCCTATGATATTGACGAATGGAGCGTTAATAATGCGCAACATAATGCAGAATTAAATGAGGTTGAATTAGATGTTCTGGAAGGCGATAAGCGTGTACTTTCTCATGTGAACGGAGTATTCGATTACGTTTTGGCTAATATCAATCGAAATATAATTCTTGAGGATTTGTCAGCTTTTGTGAGTGTGATGACAACTAATTCTAGGATCATTTTAAGTGGATTCTATGAGCAAGACGCTGAAATTATTTTAAAGGAAGCGAAAAACTTAGGTTTAGAAGAGTGCAAACGAATTATGAATCATGACTGGTGCTGCCTATTGCTTGAGAAGATTTAAATATTAAATTACAATCTTATAGATTACATTATATAGAAAAATAGACTAACTTGCGTGGAAATTTTAATTAATCACAGCAAGTTAGTCTATTATTTTTCTTGATATTTCCTAATTGTTTTTTTCAGCAATTAATAGTTTTCTGATCAAATACTATTATATTTTACAAAGAACATCCGTATTTTATTTTGTAATAAAATATTGCTATTTTAGTGGCTTATAATTACGTTATTCTAAAATGCGGGCTTATTTTTCTCAAATATCGTATTTATGAAAGTGAAATTTTAGTTTCGTTTTAAGTATTTGAATTATAGGTAATTATAAATTTCTGCAGAAGTTCCAGTCGAATTGATAGGAGGTTTTAATTTAAAAGAACTATCGTTTTAGGTGAAAAGTACTATCGTTTTGGGCAAAAAGTACTATAGTTTTGGGAAAAATGGAGGTTGGTTTTCATCAAAACGGAGGTAGGTTTTGAAGAAAACGGAGGTACATTTTGCTAAAAACGTATATACGATTTGGAAAAAAGCAAGATTAAAAGTCGTTTTTGCGAATAATATTTACGCAAAGAGTCTATATTGAAAGCAATAAATGTAAATATCTTTCGTGTAAAATAAGACGCTCAATTCGTGTTGCTTATGGTATTAACATACGCTGAAGACTATAGAAACTTCCATTATATATATCTAAGTCTACATAGCCTTTAATGCCCGGCAACTTGCCCGCATCAGTATGTTGCCAGAATTTCCACGCTCCTTGATAGCCCATTTGATCTACGTAATAATGTGCAATCCAATAAGGATATTCGTCGAAGCGAGAATCGGATAGGTATTGATCTTTAAACTTATAATAGGTATAGATAATTGGTTTTACATGATATTTCTGTTCTACAATACGCAACCATGTAAGGATATTTTGTTGAAACTCCTTAGTGCTGATATTGTTTGGTTTTGATTCTACATCTAAAACAGGGGGGAGGTCGCCCGATTCTAACTTTACCATTGCCAGGAAGAAATAAGCTTGTCGGTTGGGCGATGAGTTATTGCTCCAAAAATGGTATACACCTCGGATGAATCCCGATTCTTTCGCATTATAGAAATTATCCCTGAAACTTGCGTCTAAGTGGCTATCTCCTTCTGTAGACTTAATGAAAACAAATCGAATTGGTGACCGCTCAATCATCGCATTTCTTAGTCGATTCCAATTGATTGTACCTTGATATCGGCTTACGTCAATACCATGGATTGTGTAACCTGTTGGATAATTCGGGTCGCCATATATACCGCGCCATCTGAAACCAGTAGGGGCTACGAATAAGAGATAGAATGAAATGCTGTAAATACAAGCTAAACATAGTGCACCCAATACTTTCGCCCAACGTGGAATGATAATCCAAAGATGAAATAAATGTTGAGGTAGCTTTGAGAATTGCATTATGCCTGAAGGTAAAATGAGGTTTTGCTAGATTATAAAAGTAGGTGTGCCAAATATTTAACCTTATTAGTTTTTATTTGACACACCTTTCTTATTATGGGTATGCTTACTTAGTTTGCTCTAAGACGAGGGTCTTAGTTGTTTGATCGCAAACTGAAGAAGGTCCCCAATACTGGATAGGACCTGGGTAAACGTAGCATGTTTCCTTAGCCCACTTATCACGCTGTGCAGCAAAAGTCTTGAATGGAGTTCCATCAAGTTCTACAAGAGCTTTACGGATAACTGGTTTCATTTCACCATTACGCTTCTCCATGTTCATCATCATTGTGATAGGCACACCTCCAGCCTTCCATTGGTCTGTACCAGCAGTCGTATTCTTTACGATAGCCATGTAGCCAGTTTTGCCATTAGCGATTAGTTGAGCAGCTGAAGAACCTAGTGCATAACAGTAGTCAGCGTCGAAGTTAGAAGGAGCAGCGCAACGACCTTCGTAACCGAAGAAGTGGTGCTGAGCAGCAAATTTGCCTTCATATTTGCCTTCTTTCTTCCATTGATCAAGCTTAGCAGCAACCATCTCTGAGATAAGTTTCTCGGTCTCGATGAGAGAAACCTGTACGTTTCCGTGTGGATCACGATCGAGAGAAAGCTGACGAGCAACGCCCTCAGGAAGAGTTTCGAATGTAGCTTTGTTTTCAGCAGATAGGTGTTCGAGGATATACTTACGCTGTGCATCCTTGTCAAGGTTCATATAATCAGCACCATGAGCAGCCAACAAATCATTCAATTCCTGAATAAGACGACCGATAGCTGGGATAAATTCGATGAGACCTTCTGGGATTAAAACAACACCGAAGTTATTACCTTGTGCTGCACGATAAGCAACAACGCCTGCAATGTACTCAACGATGTCATTCAAAGTCTGATCCTTTGCCTGGATTTCCTCAGAAATAAGACAGATATTTGGCTGTGTCTGTAATGCGCATTCAAGTGCAATGTGAGAAGCAGAACGCCCCATCAACTTAACAAAGTGCCAGTATTTACGAGCAGAGTTGCAATCACGCTCGATGTTACCGATAAGCTCAGAGTAAGTTTTAGTAGCTGTATCGAAACCGAAAGAGGTTTCAATCTGATCATTCTTTAAGTCGCCGTCAATAGTCTTTGGGCAACCAATAACCTGTACGCCATATTGTTTTGCTGCATAATATTCAGCCAAAACACAAGCGTTTGTGTTAGAATCGTCACCACCGATGATAACAATAGCCTTGATGTCTAGTTTCTTAATGATCTCAAGTCCCTTCTCAAACTGATCTTCCTTCTCAAGTTTAGTTCTTCCTGAACCAATCATATCGAAACCACCAGTGTTGCGATAAGCCTGAAGGTTCTCAGCTGTAATCTCAATATAATTGTGATCAACAAGACCACCAGGTCCCATAAGGAAACCATAGAGGCGGTTGTCTGGATTCAACTTCTTAACTTCATCAAATAAGCCAGAGATAACGTTGTGACCACCAGGTGCCTGACCACCTGATAAGATTACACCAACATTCATCTTTGCATTATTAGCAGAGTCAGCTGGTTCGAACTCTACGAGAGGCATTCCGTATGTATTAGGAAACAACTTCTTGATGTCCTCCTGATTATCAACACTCTGTGTAGGAGCACCTTCTTTTACCTTTACTGCACCCTGAAGAGCTTTTGGTAACTTTGGTTGGTAACCTGCTCTTTCCTTCTGCAATGCGCTAATTTCCATTGTGTAAATAAAATGATTTAAATGTATGAATTATTAATAATTTATCTATGATGCAAAATTACTTTTTTTATCTGATAAATAAAAAGAAATGGCATTAATTTATTCTTTTAACTCTATTTTAGTAGGAGATATATTTGTATTTCTAATTATTTTATCTATCTTTGAGCATTTAAAAGTTAAATAATAGATTATTTAGGATTAATATGAGCAACAAAAGAGATCTTAAGCGCACCATTAATTATATTTGTGGTGACTTGTTTGTAGAGGGTATTGCAGCTTCTCTCTATGGTGAGAGTCGTGAGTCAGACAATATAGAGGCTCTCCTCACTTCTATTTTGTCTATGCACAATAATTATATTAGACGCGTCTCACATGTTGAGCCTGGTATGCCTGCTAAGGTATATTTTAAAGACCTCAAAGATAAATTCAGTAAGGAAGTCAATGAAGTTATTGACCAACTTAATAACCTTGCGTAGTAATGTTGCAATCTCTTTCAAAGTGGCTTTTATATAAACGTATGGGGTGGAAGAAAGATGTTCGTTTCACTTTACCCAATAAAGCTATTATCTGTCTTGCGCCTCATACAAGTAATTGGGATTTTATTATAGGGCAGTTGTATGCACGAGCAGAAGGGCTTCATAGCAATTTCTTGATGAAAAAGGAATGGTTTGTTTGGCCTTTGGGTTGGATGTTTCGTAAACTTGGAGGAATACCTGTTTGGCGTGATAAGCACACGAGTATGACAGATCGATTAGCAGAATATGCTATGAGGGCTGACTCTTTCCAACTTTGTGTTACTCCAGAGGGAACTAGAAGTTTAAATGCAGAATGGAAGAAAGGCTTTTATTATATAGCAATGAAAGCAAAATTGCCAATTTTCCTCTATGGTGTCGATTTTGAACAGAAAATGATAGTATGCTCTAAAGTGATAACTCCAACAGGAGATATAGAGAAAGAACTAAGAGAGATAAAATTATATTTCAAAGACTTTAAAGGTAGACATCCAGAGCTATTCACAATTGGAGAGATAAATAATGAAGATTAAATGGTTGTGTACGGCGCTTGTAGCTGTATCTACTCTAAATTTACATGCACAAACGGGCAAAATAACATGGGACAAGACTGATTATCAAGGGAAGCCATGGGTAAAGAATGTGTCACGTCCAAATGAAATCTCTGAAGGATTGCAGAATAGACACCTTTCTATATGGGCATCTCATGGGAGATATTACGATTCAAAGAAAGGTACATGGAAATGGCAACGTCCAATTCTGTTTGGAACAACGGAAGATCTATATACACAAACAATAGTACTCCCCTATCTCATTCCAATGCTAGAGAATGCTGGTGCAATAGTCTTTACTCCTCGTGAAAGAGATTGGCAAAAGAATGAAGTAATCGTTGATAACGATAGTAAGTATAACGGTTATAAAGAAGAAAGTCTGAAAAAGAAGTGGGAGAATACATCTGTACCAGGCTTTGCACAGCATTATGGTAGTTATAGCGATGGTGAGAATCCCTTCATAGCAGGTACTGCCCGCCAAGTAAAGTCCCGTAAGCGTAAAAGTAAATTAAGTTCAGTTGTTTATCAACCGACAATTCCTGAGTCTGGACGTTATGCTGTATATGTAAGCTATCAAACACAGAAGAAGAGTGTCGATGATGCAGAATATATTGTATTTCATAAAGGACAAGAAACACATTTCCATGTTAATCAAAGAATGGGCGGAGGAACATGGGTATATCTTGGTACTTTCGAATTTGATAAAGGAAATAGTATCAATAACTCTGTAGTACTCACCAATCGTAGTGCTCACAAGGGGATTGTCACTGCTGATGCTGTTCGCTTTGGTGGTGGTATGGGCAATATTGTTCGAGGAACTTCTGTTAGTGGATTACCACGTTTCCTAGAAGGTGCTAGATATTATACTCAATGGGCTGGTGCTCCAAGGAATGTTGTAAGCACAAGCAATGGTTCTAATGATTATAATGATGACATCAATTCTCGTTCACTAATGACAAATTGGCTAGCTGGTGGATCTTCTTATCTTCCTCATGTGAAAGATGGTAAGATGGTTCCTATAGAACTTTCTTTAGCTGTACATAGTGATGCGGGGATAAAGTCAGATGGCAGTCTTGTTGGAACATTAGGAATATGTACTACACAACAAGGTAATAGTACATTGGGCGATGGTCTTTCTCGTCAAGCATCTAAGACATTGGCTCAACAGCTTGTTGCAAATGCAAAGAAAGATATCGAAAAGAGCCTTAATATCTCTTGGCAAACACGTTCTGTATGGGATCGTAATTATAGTGAAACAAGATTACCAGCAATTCCTTCTGCTATATTAGAGACTTTATCACATCAAAACTTCCCTGATATCAAGTTGGGACAAGACCCTAATTTAAAGTTTACACTAGCACGTTCTATATATAAGACTATTCTGAAGTATGAAGCAGATATGCATCATACAAGATATGTGGTTCAACCACTTGCTCCTAATTGCTTTAAATTAGAATATATTTCTGCCAAGAAGATACGTTTGCAGTGGAAACCAACATCGGATGTAAGTGAGCCAACAGCTATACCTACTTCATATAATGTTTATACATCTATCGGAAACAGTGGCTTTGATAATGGTGTGAATGTGCGTGATTCTTATTACGACATAGAATTAGAACCAGGGATGGTCTATAATTTTAAGATTACAGCTTGTAATCGTGGTGGAGAAAGTTTCCCAACAGAGACATTATCTGCTTTCCAACGTAATGGTGCAAAACAGACCATTTTAATTATCAATGGTTTTCATCGTCTTTCTTCTCCAGCTGTTATCAATAACAACTTAGAGCAAGGATTTGATATAGAAGCTGACCCTGGTTTAAGCTACATTAATAATGCAGGCTGGAGTGGTAGGCAGAGCAACTTCGATATTTCTATGATGGGAAAAGAAGGTGTAGATGCTCTCGGTTATGGTGGTGAAGAACTTGTTGGTAAAGTTATAGCAGGTAATAACTTTAGTTATACACGTGAACATGCGGAAGCTTTATCACATACTGGTAATTATAATATTGTTAGTTGTAGTAGTAAAGCTGTAGAAAATGGCGAGATTGATCTTTCCAAATATACCCTTGTTGATTTAGTACTTGGAAATGAGAAAGATGATGGGCATAGTCTTATTTATTATAAAAGTTTTAAACCATCTCTTCGTCAAAAACTTTCGGCGTATCTCCAGAAGCACGGTAAGTTGCTTGTTAGTGGTTCCTATCTTGCTTCAGATATGCAAGGTGCAGATGAACAACTTTGGTTGAAAAACTATCTTAAAGTTACTTATGATGGTTCTAATGCTAATAATTACAATTCTACAATCAGTGGAATGGGAACATCATTTGATATCTATCGCACAATAAATGAGCAGCATTATGGTGCTTATACACCTGATAATATTTCACCAACAGATAATGCTTTCTGTGCTCTTACTTATGCAGATGGGCATGGTGCGGCTGTAGCATACAAAGGTAATGATTATAGCGTGTTTACCACATCTTTCCCTCTAGAATGTATAAAGAGTTCATCTATACGTAACAACATAATGAAAGGAATCATCACTTACTTGATGAGTAAATAATAATCTTAAAAGTTAAAGCTATGTACAAAATTCAAGCAAATGCCACAGGCACGAGAAGTATCGAAATTAGTGATAAACATCTAAAGACTATTCTGAAGTATGCCCTTCTCTCTGGTCTTGTAGATTCTAATGGTATTGTTGATGAAAACATTCTTGATAAGTTAAAGTTTAATATTCGTGGTCTATTAGAGTCTGAACCTGGAAAGGATAAAGAACTTTTGGATTTATGTTTAGATGTTATTTACAACCAAAATATGAAAGCTATTGGACTTAACAATCTCATTAAGCTTTACAAGACCTGGGTTGCAGAGCATCAGGTTGAGGTGAATCTTGGAGAAGAGGCAATAGAAGAATAAACTAAAGAAGTAATCGTTTGAGTTCACAAAAGAAGAAACAAGAATCTGCTAAGCAGAATAGAAAGGACACAACTTCTACTCCACAAAGAAGAGAGCAAAAAGTAACTACTTTCAAAGAGCAAACAAAAAGTTATAGTCGGTTTCAATTAACCGACTTTTTGCCGACAACAAAGAAAGAAGTTGAATTAAGAGGATGGGATCAGTTGGATATCATCCTATTTTCAGGTGATGCCTATATTGATCATCCAGCTTTCGGAGTTGCTGTTATAGGTCGTACACTAGAAGCTGCTGGTTATAAAGTCGCAATTGTACCACAACCAGATTGGCATGGTGACCTTAGAGACTTTAAGAAACTTGGTTGTCCTCGTCTCTACTTTGGTATTGCACCAGGAGCCATGGACTCAATGGTAAATAAGTACACTGCCAATCGTCGCTTACGTTCGGAAGATGCTTATTCCCCTGATGGTCGTCACGACTTACGTCCAGAGTATCCTAGTATTGTTTATGCTAATATTCTAAAACAACTTTACCCTGATGTTCCTGTAGTGTTGGGAGGTATCGAAGCCTCTTTACGCCGCTTGACTCATTATGACTATTGGAAAGATTGCTTGCGCAAGTGTATTCTTTGTGATGCACATGCAGACATGATTATCTATGGTATGGGGGAAAAGCAAGTAGTTGAGATTGCAAAGGAACTAGAAACAGGGATTAGCATAAAGGATCTTAAGAATATCCCTCAAACAGTCTATCTATGTAAAGAAGAAGAAATACCTGGTGGAATTAATGAGGATGATATAGTTCTCCATTCCCATGAATCGTGTCTTCATAATAAAAAGTTCCAAGCAGAGAACTTTAAGTACATAGAAGAGGAGTCCAACAAGAAACATGCTCAACGTATTCTACAAGCAGTAGATAATCTTTATGCTGTTGTAAATCCTCCCTACCCTACTATGACAACAGCAGAGGTTGATGCTGCATACGATTTGCCATACACTCGGGAACCACATCCAAAGTATCGTGGTAAAACAATCCCTGCCTACGAAATGATTAAACATAGTGTAAACATTCATCGTGGGTGCTTCGGTGGTTGTGCTTTCTGTACAATCTCCGCTCATCAAGGTAAGTTTGTTAGCTGTCGTTCAAAGGAAAGTATTCTGAAAGAGGTAAAACAAGTTATAGAGATGCCTGATTTCAAAGGCTACCTCTCCGATCTTGGTGGTCCTTCAGCTAATATGTATGGTATGGCTGGTAAGAATCAGAAGGCATGTGAACATTGTAAACGTCCAAGCTGTGTAAACCCAGAGATTTGCCCTAACCTCAATACTGATCATTCAAGACTGCTTGATATTTATCATTCTGTTGATGAACTTTCTGGAATTAAAAAGAGTTTCATTGGCTCCGGTGTTCGATACGATTTACTATTGCACAAGAGTAAAGATGAGAAGAGTAATGAAGCTGCAAGACAATACACACATGAACTGATTACACGTCATGTCAGTGGACGATTAAAGGTTGCTCCGGAACACACTTCTGATCGTGTTCTAAAGTTAATGCGAAAGCCTTCCTTCCAACAGTTCTATATCTTTAAGAGAATATTCGATAGGATTAATCGTGAAGAAGGTTTACGACAACAGATTATTCCTTATTTTATCTCTTCACATCCTGGATGTCAGGAAGAAGATATGGCAGAATTGGCAGTACTGACAAAGGACTTAGACTTCCATTTGGAGCAAATACAGGACTTTACTCCAACTCCAATGACAGTATCAACAGAGGCATGGTACACTGGTTATGATCCATATACCTTAGAGCCTATCTTCTCTGCAAAGACCCCAAAGGAGAAACTAGCCCAACGACAGTTCTTCTTTTGGTACAAGCCAGAGGCACGTCGTGATATAGAAAGGGAATTACAACGAATTGGACGTAGTGATCTTATAGGGAAACTTTACGACAATATGCCTAAGCGACATCCTCGCACGGTTTATGATCCAAAGGCAATTGGAAGTTCCCCAGAAGTGGATCAACATCAAAGTAATAGTCGTCCACGAAAACAAAAACGAGGGCAACAGTTTACAAGTCGTAATAGTTCTTCTACACAAAGTAGCAATAAACCCAAGAGTTATAATCCAAACTTTAGAAGCAATAGACGACATAAGCAAAGGTAAGACTTAACAATATTTAAAGAGGTGAAGATTAGTATCTCCACCTTTTTTATTACTTTTGCATATAATTTTATAAAAAGGAAATGACGTTTACAATAAATAGACGTAAGATCCTTTTCTAAGGGAAAGTAACATCGAACATATAGTGAAGCTATAAATAAGAAAATAAAAACAAATTATGAGTAAGCAAACAGAAAAGATCAAGGCTCTCGTAGAGAAGCGTGAGTTGGCTCGCTTAGGCGGTGGTCAGAAAGCCATTGATAAGCAGCATGAGCGCGGCAAGTATACAGCACGTGAGCGCATTGAAATGCTGGTTGATAAAGGTAGTTTTGAGGAGTATGATATGTTCAAACTCCATCGTTGCCACAACTTCGGTATGGAGAAGAAACAATATTTAGGTGATGGTGTTGTTGCTGGTTCAGCAACAATTGATGGTCGCCTCGTTTATCTCTATGCTCAAGACTTTACTGTAAATGGTGGTTCTCTTTCAGAAACCATGGCACAGAAGATCTGTAAGGTAATGGACATGGCTATGACTAACGGCGCACCTGTTATCTGTATGAACGACTCTGGTGGTGCACGTATCCAAGAGGGTATCTCTGCATTGGCAGGTTATGGCGAGATATTTGAACGCAACATTCTTGCTTCAGGTGTGATTCCACAGATCTCTGGCATTCTTGGTCCTTGTGCAGGTGGTGCTGTTTACTCTCCTGCTTTAACTGACTTCATCATCATGAAGGAACAAACAAGTTATATGTTCCTTACTGGTCCTAAGGTTGTTAAGACTGTTACAGGTGAGGACATTGATGCAGAACATCTTGGAGGTGCCAGCGTTCATGCGTCTAAGAGTGGTGTAACTAGTTTCACGGCTAAGACAGAAGAAGAGGCAATGGACTTGATTAAGAAGTTGCTTTCTTATATTCCTTCTAACAATCGTGAGGAAGCTCCACGCGTAGAGTGTACCGACCCTATTGATCGTAAGGAAGACCTCTTGAATGAGATTATCCCAGACGATCCAAACCAAGCATACGATATGTATAAGGTAATCCAGGCTGTAACCGATAACGGAGAGTTCTTCGAGGTACAACCTAAGTTTGCTAAGAATATCATTACAGGTTTCGCTCGTTTCAATGGTCAGAGTGTTGGTATCGTTGCTAACCAGCCATCAGCATACGCTGGTGTATTGGATACGAACGCTAGCCGTAAGGGTGCTCGTTTCGTTCGTTTCTGTGACGCATTCAATATTCCAATCGTATCACTCGTTGATGTTCCTGGCTTCTTACCCGGTACAGGTCAGGAGTACAATGCCGTTATTCTTCATGGTGCTCAGTTGCTCTACGCTTACGGCGAAGCTACAGTACCAAAGATTACAATCACATTGCGTAAGAGCTACGGTGGTTCTCACATCGTAATGGGTTGCAAGCAGCTTCGTTCAGATCTTAACTTCGCATGGCCAAGCTCAGAGATTGCTGTAATGGGTGCTTCTGGTGCTGTTGCAGTACTCTGTGGTAGAGAGGCTAAGCAAGTTAAAGAGCAAGGTGGTGATGTAAAGCAGTTCCTCGCAGAGAAAGAAGAGGAATACTCAGAGAAGTTTGCTAATCCATATCAAGCAGCTCAATTTGGTTATATCGATGATGTTATCGAACCACGCAACACTCGTTTCCGCATCTGCCGTGGCTTAGCACAACTTGCTCACAAGAAGCAGGATCTCCCAGCTAAGAAGCATGGTTGTATGCCAATGTAATTGCAGGAGGCTAGACTATGGATAAGAACGTATATGCTGTAATAGCGATGGCACTCTACGAGTTTGCCGGAAACAATGTTCACGACATCGAACCAAGCATTATAACCATTAAGCCAAAGCAAACAATGTGGGATGCTAAGTTCGAGATAATGACAAAGAAACCATAATAGAAAGTCAAATGAAAGAATTTAAATATACAATCGACGGCAAAGAGTATAAAGTCGAGATTGGTGAGATTAGCGCAGAGAATGTTGCTGAAGTTACTGTAAATGGTGACAAATACAGTGTTCAGATGGATAAGCCAACTGAGCCAGAGAAGAAGAAGGTTGAGCTCGGCAAACCTGCTGCAACTGAAGCTAACGAAGACGCTGCACCAGCAGCTGCAATCAACGCATCTGCTGCTATCAAGGCTCCACTACCTGGTACGATCACTTCTGTTGAAGTAACTGTAGGACAGGAAGTAAAGGCTGGCGACACCGTAGTTGTTCTTGAGGCTATGAAGATGCAAAATAGCATTGAGGCTGAAAAGGATGGTAAGGTAACCGCTATTGCTGTTAAAGTTGGTCAAGCTGTACTTGAGGATGACCCATTGGTTGTTATTGAGTAAGACAATATTGTTCTCTATATACATGTAATTAGTATATATAAATAAGGTAAGCCCCGAAAGTCGAGTTACATCACTTTCGGGGATTACTATATAATAAGGTGGCACTTTAATGTTTAGCCCCATCTAATGTATAGAAAAACAAGGATTCCACGTAAAGAACAACTCCATCAGCTATACGCTCTTGTATGAGGAGAACCTTTAAGTTAAACGATAAATGTACTTTAAGTTAGAGGTTGATTCTACTTTAAGTTAGTGTCCAATCGTACTTTAACTTAAACATCTTTTCTGATTTATACTTAGCGAACTATTTTCTACTCGTTTGTATAGCGAATTATACAAACGTGTATAATCAATTATACAAACGTGTATAATCAGTTATACAAACGAGTATAATATCGCACTCTAACTTAAAATGCTTTCGTACTCTAAGTGAGAGATTAATCTTACTTCAAGTAGGATGTTAACGAAACATTGACTTAAACATAGAAAGCTGTTTAAGTCAATGTGTTCGAATAAGTTAATGGTTGAAGAATTAAGTTCATTATTAGTAGTGTATCCAGCCCTACTAATAAGAATTATTGGACTTTAATCTTAAGTCTTTTGCTTACTATTAAAGAGTATTCCCCTCCTTTGGGAATACAACAGAAGGCTTAAACTTCTTAGCCTCCTCAAAATCCATCATTGCATAAGAGATGATAATTACAGTATCACCTACAACGGCTTTACGGGCGGCAGCACCATTGAGACAAACGCAACCGCTTCCACGCTCACCTTTTATAATATAAGTCTCAAGACGTTCACCATTGTTATTGTTGACAATTTGCACTTTCTCGCCAGCTATCATATTAGCTGCATCCATGAGGTCTTCATCAATGGTTATACTTCCCATATAGTGAAGGTTTGCCTCTGTGATTGTTGCACAATGTATCTTACTCTTTAATACTTCTATTTGCATTTCTATTCTATCCTCTATATTTAATATGGTCAATCAATCTTATTGGAGTTTTACCGCAATAGACGGTTATACATCCAACGATATTTGTTGATTCTTTCCAGTCAGTAACATCAAGAAGTGTGTTACCATCTACGATTGCGAAGTACTCAACTTCTAGTCCAGATATAGCATTGATGTCAGCTATAACCTTATCATGAGTTTCCTTAACACTATGGCTTTGAGAGAACTCTATACTTTCCTTCAAGGCTCTGTAAATGTTAGGAGCAATAGCACGCTCGTCATTGGTAAGCAATGTGTTACGAGAACTCTTTGCTAATCCGTCTTTGTCACGAACGATAGGACATTCAACTATTTCTATATCCTTCTGCAAACCAAGATATTCTACGAGACGTTTAATAACGGCAATCTGCTGCCAATCTTTCTCACCAAAGTAAGCACGGTTAGGGCGTGTGATATAAAACAATCTACTAACCACCTGACAAACACCATTAAAATGTCCTGGGCGCTTAGCTCCCTCCATAACAGTTGATTGTGGAGGGAAGTTGAACTGTCGAGTATCAGGTCGTGGATATATTTCATCAGCAGATGGAGCAAAGACATAGTTGGCACCACATTGTTCGAGTAGTTTACAATCAGCCTCCAATGTACGTGGATAACGCTCCAAGTCTCCCTTATCGTTGAATTGTGTTGGATTTAAGAAAACAGAGACAATAGTTATATCGTTTTCTTCCACACTACGTTTAACAAGCGAAGCATGTCCTTCATGTAAAGCTCCCATTGTCGGAACTAATCCGATAGTCTTGTTATCTTTTCGCAAAGAGAAAAGCTCATTTTGGACATCAACAATCTTTTTAAAAACTTTCATTAGTCACTATAATTTAAACGCTGCAAAGTAACAACAAAATTATTAAAAAGACGAGAAATAACATGAAATAATGAGAATAAGTAATACATTTCCACCCTTTCTAATTGAAAACAAGCTGAATCTCAGTTTTTATTCGTACCTTTGTAAGCAATATTAAATTTCTAACATAAAGAATGGGAAAGAAAGTATTATTTGTTAATCAAGAAATCATACCATACGTACCTGAGACTGAAATGTCTCATTATGGTTCTGAGATGCCACACCTTATGCAAGAAGCAGGATATGAAATTCGTACATTCATGCCTAAGTGGGGAAGTGTTAATGAGCGTCGGGGACAGTTACATGAAGTGATACGTCTCTCAGGGATGAACTTGATTATAGACGATACTGACCATCCATTGATTATCAAGGTGGCAAGTATCCCGCAGACTCGCATTCAAGTCTACTTTATAGATAATGAAGACTATTTTCAGAAGCGTTCTGCTATGACAAAGGATGAATTAGGCAATGATTATCCAGATAATGGTGAACGTGCAATCTTCTTTGCAAGAGGAGTTCTAGAAACAGTAAAGAAGCTCCGTTGGGCACCAGACATTATTCATTGTCAAGGTTGGATGGCATCTGTTATACCATTCTATGTTAAGACGGCTTACCGTGATGAGCCTCAATTTGCTAACTCAAAAGTAGTCACATCTCTTTTCTCGGAACAACCACAGGATAGTCTTGGGGTCAATTTCAAGAAGAGTTTAGAGTTCCGCGAAGCAAAGGCTGAGAGCCTAAAGAAGTATGGGGATAACTTTGACTTTATGGAACTTGGTAAGTTGGCAATCGACTACTCTGATGGTGTTATTAGCACTAGTGAGGGCGTTAATGCAGCACTAATTGATTATGCAAAGAATAACGAAAAACAACTTCTTGAGCATATAGCTAATGATACGGAACTAAAGGGTAAGTATTCAGACTTTTATAACAACTTGATTTAATGAAAAGAAACTTTATTGTAGCATGCTTACTGGTAGCCTGTTTCGGCATGGTATCATGTGACGATACGACTAATACAATTGGAGGTTCATTAATAGACAACATTGATAAACTCTCCGTGAAAGCTGATACTTTCAATGTAACATCGAAAACGGTATTGGCTGATAGAGTTATTGGTCGTACATCAACTGGATACTTGGGGCGAATGGAAGATCCTGAAACTAGAACAATGGTTACAGGAAACTTCATGGCACAATTTCATGTATTAAATGATTACCAATTACCAAAGGCAGACTCTATCATGAGTCGTGATGCTAATGGAATCATAGCTGACTCATGTGATATACGTTTGTACTATTCTTCTTACTATGGTGATTCTCTTAGTCAGATGAAGCTCACTGCGTATGAACTACAAAAGCCAATAGAGGAAGGACAGGTATATTACTCTGACTTTGATCCAGAGGCACAGGGGTATATACGTACAAATGGAATTGCAGTACGACGTTCTTACACCTTATTAGATTATACAGAGGAGGATAGTATTCGTAATACAAAGGGGTATAAACGTAATATTATCATCAGACTCAATAAACCTTATACGGATAAGAATGGGCAGACATACAATAACTATGGAACTTACTTGATGCGCAAGTATCAACAAGACCCTGCTGCTTTCCGTAATCCATATAAGTTCTTACATGACATTTGTCCTGGATTCTACTTTAAAATAGATGGCGGCTCTGGTTCTATGGCACATATTCTCACAGCCCAGCTTAATATCTATTTCAAGCATAAAGAGAAAGGAAAGGTAAATGAAACTTCAACGAATCTTATAGGTACGGAAGAAGTGCTACAGATGACTAACTTTGCCAATGATAACACTCGCTTACAGCAGTTGGCTGCAGAGACAGGTTATACATACCTAAAGTCTCCTGCTGGACTGTTCACAGAACTTTCACTACCAATGTCTGACATTTTGTCGGCTCACAGTAATGACTCTATAAATTCAGCGAAGATTGTTCTGCTACGCCAAAATAATTCGTCAACAAGTAATTATCAATTTGGCATACCAAAGAACATTGTGATGGTTCCTTCAGATAGTGTTCAATCGTTCTTTGCTAACAACCGCCTTCCTGATAGTAAGACGTCGTTCTTGGCAACATACAATTCAAAGGAAAATGCTTATACCTTTAATAATATAGCAGGGATAGTAAACTTGTTTGCACACCATCAGAATGGAAGTGCTAATTGGGGTAAAGTAACCTTGGTTCCGGTTGAAGTTCAGACTGTACAGCAAGGTACGGGTGAAAGTGCAGTAACTAAAATTATAAAGGTCTCTCATGACATGGGGTTGTCAAGCACAAAGTTGCTAGGTAACACCACAGGAGCAAATAACATAAAGATTTCAGTTATATATAGCAAGTTCAATGGCAGATAACTTCTTAGAACGTCATCGAGAGGATTACGAACGTCGTAAGGCTGCTTGGCTTAAGAAAAAGAAATTGGGATTAATACATAAGAAAAGTTCAGAAAAGCCAACGATGACGCAAGATAAACGTTAAATATTAATAGTATCGGATATATCATTTACAGGTATATCCGATTATTATTTGTTTTGGCATAGCATTTGTTTATGATACATCACTATTATAGGGCTTTATTGTCCTTAAATAAGTGAGTTAATTAATAAGAAAGGTTTAAGGATATGATGAATCAATTTTCCCCGAAAGTCTCGGAAATTCTTTCATTCAGTAGAGAGGAAGCTAAGCGATTGACAAGTAAGTCAGTTGCTCCAGAACATATCATGTTAGCTATCCTGCGAGAGAAGTCAGGGCCTGTTTGGGATCTATTCAACCGCTGGGAGGTTGATACCGACTACCTAAAGAAAGAAATAGAAAATAAGATAAAGGAGGAGAACGTTGGAGCGGGTGAAGCTGTCTCTGACTTACTATTGAATGAACAAGCTAATAATGTATTGAAGCTGTCAGTTCTGGAAGCACGTTTACAGCACGCACAGACTGTGGACATTATTCATCTCTTTCTAGCGATTCTTCACGACTCGTCTAACAATGCTGCAAAGACATTATTGGAGGAGAGAGGACTTAGTTATAACAATGTAACCGCAATGTTAAAACCACATGCAAACCCAACAAGGAATGGCATTGGTATGGCGGAAGAAGAAGAGTTGGATGATGAGGAAATGTCACCTTCATCGAGCGCAAAGAATACTAAAACAACTCAAGCAACTCGCACGAAGTCGAAGACTCCAGTACTTGATAGTTTTGGTACAGACTTAACTCAAGCTGCCTTAGAAGGTAAACTAGATCCAGTCGTTGGTCGTGAGCGTGAAATTATGCGTGTTAGTGAGATACTTGGTCGCAGGAAGAAGAACAATCCAATTCTTATTGGCGAACCGGGAGTTGGTAAGAGTGCCATTGTTGAAGGCTTAGCCCAACTCATCGTTAAGCGTCTCACCTCTCCTATCCTCTTTGATAAACGTGTGATGACACTCGATCTAACCGCAGTTGTCGCAGGTACTAAGTATAGAGGACAATTTGAGGAACGTATACGCGCTTTGATTAAAGAGATTGAGCAGAACCCTGACATTATAGTCTTCATTGATGAGATCCATACCTTAATTGGAGCTGGTTCCTCACCTGGTTCAATGGATGCCGCCAACATATTAAAGCCAGCCTTGGCTAGGGGTACAATTCAATGTATTGGTGCTACAACCATGGACGAGTATCGCAATTCTATAGAAAAGGACGGAGCCTTAGAGCGTCGTTTCCAGAAAGTTCAAGTCGAACCAACAACTATAGAAGAGACCTTACAAATCCTTGAGAATATAAAGGATCGTTATGAAGCTCACCATCACGTGAAATATACAACAGAGGCTTTAAAGGTGTGTGTAAAGTATGCCGATCGTTATATAAGTGACCGCTTCTTCCCCGATAAGGCTATTGATATTATTGACGAAGCCGGTTCGCGCACTCATCTTCAGCATGTGAAGGTTCCGCAAGTTATCCTTGACATACAAGGACAGATAGAGGAAGCACTGCAAAAGAAGCAAGATGCAGTGAAGAACCAGAACTTTGAATTAGCTGCAGGGTTCCGAGATAAGCAAACCGAACTAGAACAAAGGTTAAAGGACGAGCAAGAGAAATGGCAGAAAGGAGACACCACTGATAAGGTCGAGATATCAGAGGATACTATAGCTGATGTCGTCTCCCTAATGACAGGTGTACCCGTACAGCGAATGCAAGAAGCAGAAGGCATAAGATTACGGAACATGGGTAGTGATTTAAAGAAGTTGGTCATTGCTCAAGATACAGCTATTGACAAGATGGTTAAGGCGATTCAACGTAATCGTGTTGGACTGAAAGACCCTAACCACCCTATTGGTGCTTTCATGTTCTTAGGTCCGACCGGTGTTGGTAAAACTTATCTTGCTAAACGCTTAGCCGAATTGATGTTTGGTTCTTCTGATGCACTTATTCGCATTGATATGAGTGAATATACAGAGAGCTTCAACACTTCTAGACTTGTTGGTGCGCCTCCAGGATACGTTGGATATGAAGAAGGAGGACAACTAACCGAAAAGGTTCGCCGTCACCCCTACTCTATTGTCTTGTTGGACGAGATTGAGAAAGCACATGGAAATGTATATAACATGCTCCTGCAAGTTCTTGATGAAGGAAGGTTGACCGATGGTAATGGTAGACTAATAGACTTCCGTAATACTGTCATCATTATGACTTCAAATGCAGGTACACGCCAACTAAAGGAATTTGGTCAAGGCGTAGGCTTTAGGGCTGTCAATCTTAATGGACTTTCACATAGCGAGAGCGATAAGGAAAGAGCTAGAAGCATTATCCAAAAGAGCTTGAGTAAGCAGTTTGCCCCAGAGTTCTTAAATCGTTTAGATGAGATCATCACATTCGATCAACTTGATTTGAATGCTATTCTCAAGATTATCGACATAGAACTCAAAGGTCTGTTCAAGCGTGTTAAGGCGTTAGGCTATGACATGGAGATAAGTGATGAAGCCAAGACGTTTGTAGCAACAAAGGGCTATGATGTTCAATTCGGTGCTCGACCATTGAAACGTGCTATCCAGAATTACATTGAAGATGGATTAAGCGAGTTAATCCTTTCTAATGAAATAAAGCCTGGTGATGTTATCTGCGTTTCTAAGGAGAAAGAAAGTGACAAGCTCAACTTTGTTGCAAAACCATCCATGCCTAACACGGATAAGGAAGCAGAAGATTAAATGGAATAGAAGTTTTAAGACTTTAGATAACAATGAACCTCAAAAGTTAGACATCTAGCTTTTGAGGTTTTTCGTTGATTTATATTTAACGTTGGGAACGATGACTAATATGTAAGGAACTATATTCCGTCTGTTATTATAGAAGGAAATAATCGGAACATAAAGGAGGATTTTCGTTTAACTGAAAGTATAAATGTCGATTAACTTAAAGTACGAGTATAGGTTAACTTATAGTACGAGTGTAGGTTAACTTAAAGTGCGAGTGTAGGTTAACTTAAAGTACGAGTATAGGTTAACTTAAAGTCTTATCGTAAAAAAAATAGAAGTCCTCATAGTAATTAATGAGGACTTCTATAGTGATATAACTTTATAAAAAGCGTTGTTCTATTTCAGCGAGAATTATAATCTAAGGCTCTTTTTGATAGCCTCAATCTTCTTCTCTGCACGCTCTTCACATAACTTGTACTCGGCAGCTGTATTCATAACATCCTTCACCTCAAGATAGAACTTAATCTTAGGTTCAGTTCCTGAAGGACGCACACTAACCTTTGTGCCATCTGTGCAGAACCATTGCAGAACGTTGCTCGTTTCAGGCATATCAAGTTTCTCCTTAGAACCATCAGCCTTTGTTAGTTCAAGGCTCTGATAGTCCTTTGTTATCTCAATAACACTACCACCGAGATCCTTAGGAGGATTAGAACGGAAGTCTTTCATCATCTGTTGAATCTCATCAGCACCACTCTTGCCTGGACGTTCTACGTTGATAGTAAACTCTTTACTATATCCATATTCGAGATAAATATCCATGAGGATATCATAAAGCGTCTTTCCATGATCCTTAGCGTAAGCACAAATCTCGGCTAAAAGTGAGCATGCGCTGACAGCATCCTTATCGCGAACAAAGTCTTCAGCTAGGAAGCCGTAGCTCTCTTCACCACCACCAATATACTGCTGCTTACCTTCAGACAATGCTATTTCACGTGCAATCCACTTGAAACCAGTATAACAATCACGCATCTCTACATGTTGCTTCTCGGCAATCTTGTGAATTACCTCTGTTGTAACGATAGTCTTAACGATGAAGTCAGTTGGTTTCATCTTGCCTACTGCTTGTCTATTTGTGATAATATACCACAAGAAGAGAAGGCAGGTTTGGTTTCCATTAATAAGTACCCACTCACCATTAGAATCCTTACAAGCCATACCTACACGGTCAGCATCAGGGTCGGAAGCCATGAGGATGTCGGCATCTAGTTCCTTAGCGTCACGCAAACCTAAGGTTAAAGCCTCAGCGAACTCTGGGTTAGGACGGTCAACAGTTGGGAAGTTACCATCTTTGATCATCTGCTCTTTCACACAATGAACGTTATCAAAGCCCCATAAAGCTAGGGAACGTGGAATCATGACACGACCAGCACCATGTAATGGAGTGTACACAATCTTTAAGTCGTGCTGATGCTTGATAACCTCTGGATCAATGCAGATAGTCTTAACCTGATCCAAGTAAGGTTTGTCGATATCTTCGCCGATAATTTGAATTAGCTCTTTATTACCATCAAACTTAATATCCTCAACCTTAACATTGTTTACTTCGTCGATAATGCCCTTGTCATGAGGAGCAAGCACTTGTGCACCATCTTCCCAATAAGCCTTGTAGCCATTATACTCACGTGGGTTGTGGCTCGCTGTGATGTTTACACCAGCTTGTGCTTTCAGGTAACGAATAGCAAACGAACATTCAGGAGTTGGTCTCAAGTCATCAAATAGATATGCCTTAATACCATTTGCAGAGAAGATGTTAGCTACAGTTTCAGCAAAGAGACGGGAATTGTTACGGCAGTCGTGACAAACAACTACACTGATTTGCTCTTTGTTCTTGAAATTACGTTTCAAGTAGTTAGCAAAGCCCTGTGTTGCCATACCCACTGTATAGATGTTCATTCGGTTAGAACCAGCTCCCATAATGCCTCGAAGTCCACCTGTACCAAATTCTAAGTCTTTGTAGAAGCTCTCGATAAGATCAGTCTTATCCTCGTTCTTAATCATTGATTCAACGGCTGTTCTTGTCTCTAAGTCAAAAGCAGGAGACAACCACTGCTTGGCTTTACTCTCGCATTCAGCGATGAGTGTCTGGTTATTTTCCATAATTTAAGTCTTTCGTATTTACAATTTATTATTTGCAAATATAAGCATTTATTCCGAGAAAACGTTTGAGGGTTAATTATTTTTTGTATTTTTGCACCAGTTAAACTTTACGATTCATATTAGTTGCATTCATGCCCTTTTGATCGTTTAGAGATAACGAAGTATTCATTTAATTAGACATCCTTACATGAATTTGAATTTTGAAGGAATCCTTCTTGCAATATGCACGTTTTTAATTATAGGTTTGTGCCATCCTTTAGTTATAAAGACAGAGTATTATTTTGGTACAAAGCCATGGTGGATATGGTTAGTATCGGGTATTGCTTGTTGTGTAGGTGCTTTGTTTGTTGAAAGTATCTTTTGGTCGGCTCTCTTAGGAGTCTTAGGTGCATCACTACTTTGGGGTATTGGTGAATTACTAGCACAAGAGAAACGAGTGGCAAAGGGTTGGTTCCCTATGAATCCCAAGCGCAAGGAGCATTACGAGCATATTAAGAAAGATGAGAGTCTATGCCCTGTCTGCAAAGAAAAAGAAAATCATTAAGACTTATTCGTGGTGGTAAGGCTCACCTTTTATTATAGTGCAAGCTCGATAGAGTTGCTCGGTAAAAATGAGACGAACCATTTGATGAGAGAAGGTCATACGTGAAAGTGAAATCTTATCATTCGCTCTAGTGTAAACCTCTTGTGAGAAACCATAAGGCCCGCCAATAACGAAAACTAAACGGCGGGCTGTGTTTTGCTTTCGTGTTAACCAATCGGCATACTGAACAGAGGTAAGTTCTGAGCCATGTTCGTCCAAGAGAACTACAGTATCAGTTGGCTGAATCTCCTTCATAATGAGTTCTCCTTCCTTTTGTTTCTGTTGCTCCTCCGATAGATTCTTTGTATTCTTTAGCTCAGGTATAGTTGTGATTGAGAAAGGCATATAATGTTTTATCCGACTTGTATAATCATCTATTCCCTCTCTAAATATCTTACTTTGTGTCTTACCAACTAAGAGTAATATTGTCTTCATACTTCTTTGCGAATGATTATAGTTTATGCACTTCCTCCCAAATACGCTGTACTGGTAAGCCCATGACATTAAAGTAACTGCCATTGATAGAAGTTACACCAACATAGCCTATCCACTCTTGTATTCCATAGGCACCAGCCTTATCAAAGGGTTTGAAATGTTCTATGTAATAATTGATTTCTTCATCACTCAGTTGCTTGAAGGTTACATCTGTCGTGACTGAAAAGGAATGGTAATCAGTAGAGGTAAGTAGACATACACCTGTAACAACCTGATGTTTACGTCCGCTGATAAGATGAAGCATTCTACGAGCATCATTAGCATCTACAGGCTTTCCAAGTACTTCGTTATCCACAACGACAACAGTATCAGCAGTAATAACCAAGTCCTCTTCTGTTATCATTGATTTATAAACATCAGCCTTCTCACGCGCTATATATCCTGCCACATCAACAGCTGGTAGGTCGTGAGGATAGTCTTCAGCAACATCAGGTAACACCTTTACCTCAAAATCAAGATCTAATCCTGCTAGTAGTTCCCTTCTACGTGGAGAATTACTTGCTAATATAATATGTTTCTTCATTACCAACCAAATGCTTTTGCGTTCATCACCCACTTTCCCTGTGCTTTCATCACCTGCTCTAAGATGTCACGTGCAACTCCATAGCCCCCTTTGTAGTCACTGATGTAAGTAGCTATTTGCTTGATTTCCGTGCAAGCATCTTTAGGGCAACATGGACAGCCTGCCAACGTCATGACTTCATAATCGGGAATATCATCCCCTACGTAGATAATCTCCTCTTCTTTCAGATCATACTTCCTTAAAAAATCATTCCAAGTCTTGATCTTCATAGAGCAGTTAATGTAAACATCCTTAACGCCAAGGTACTCGTAACGTGAACGAACATTCTCGTTATGTCCGCCCGTCATAATTGCTAATTGTAGTCCATGCTTGACAGCTAATTGTATGGCATAACCATCCTTGATATTGATTGTGCGAATAGGATCACCCTTCTCGTCCATGAGAACAGTACTAGCAGAAAGGACGCCATCCACGTCAAAGACAACTGCTTTTATTTTCTTTAAATCGTAGTTTATCATTCTTATTTATTGTGTGAATGTATATCATTAGAAAGCCTCTCATAGATAGCTTGCAAACTAGGATGTGATTCCATCAATGCCATTTGCTTGTCAATAACATTCTGATCCCATCTAACAGCTGGTCCTGTTTGTGCTTGTAGTGGTGACATCGTGTGAATCTTATTGGTCGTTTCATCTATCAGTGGTAACATGACATCGAATGGAATACCTTGTTCACTTAGGATGTCTGAGGCTATACTATAACAATGGTTCGTAAAGTTACAAGCCCATACAGCAGCTAGATGTAAATATTTGCGCTTCTCACTGCTTAATGGTATGACACGTTTTGTAATGCTCTCGGCTAAAGTTCTAATGTCTTCTTCCACAGCTTCAGAGTTTCCCTCAATAAAGATTGGAATATTCTCGAAACTCACGTTTTTAGTCTTTGAAAAAGTTTGCATCGGATAGAACACACCATAACGTTGAACTGAATCCTTAAAGCAATCAATCGACATGGAACCAGCAGTATGAAGGAAGAGTTTGTCTTCCCTACCCTTGCATACCTGCATAATTAACTGACAAAGAACGCTATCCTTTACTGAAAAAATATATACATCAGCAGCATCACGCAAGTTATTAAGACAAGTCAATGGTTCTGCACCTAGCTTCTTTGCCAATTCACAGGCAGACTTCTCCGTTCTACTAAAGACCTGATCAATCTTAAAGCCAGCTTGAACAAGAGCCTGCCCTAATTGTGTTGCAAGATTGCCTGCACCTATCAATGTAATATGCTTCATGACAACAAAATTAATCATTTTCTAGGAAAATGTTGTTGTGAGAGATAGTCTTTTTAAAAAAGAATTGCTATTTTCGCAGTAATAAAACAAGGAGTTATAGAGCAAATGAAGTTCTTAGGAATCATACCCGCACGTTATTCTTCTTCCCGCTTCCCAGGAAAGCCATTGGCTATGTTGGGCGGAAAGCCAGTGATACAGCATGTTTATGAAAGAGTAAAGAGTGTTCTTACGGATGTATATGTGGCTACTGATAATGCACATATATATAAGGTGGTAACTGACTTTGGGGGGAAAGCTATTATGACTCGTGAGGAACATGATAATGGAACAGAGCGTGTAAGCGAAGCCTTAGATAAGATTGAAGGTAAGTTTGATGTCGTTATCAATATACAAGGTGACGAGCCTTTCATTCAAAGTGAGCAAATCAAAATACTGATGTCTAGTTTTGCTGACGAACAAACTCAGATTGCGACCTTAGGAGTTCCTTTGAAGTCGATGGACGATGTAAGTAAAAGCAATACACCGAAGATCGTTATTGATAATCATAACAACGCTCTCTACTTCTCTCGCTCTGTGATTCCATTTGTGCGAGGGATAAATCAAGCGGACTGGTTGAGTCATTATCCTTTCTTAAAGCACGTTGGACTTTATGCTTATCGAACAGAAACGTTACGCGAAATTAGTAAATTACCCTTATCTTCCTTAGAACTTGCAGAAAGATTAGAGCAGCTCCGATGGTTACAAAATGGTTATCGCATAAAGGTTTGTATCACAGACATTGAAACAATTAGTATTGACACACCCCAAGATTTAGTCAATGCAGAGGAATATTTAAAGCAAATCAATCTCTAATTATTCAAAAGATTGATGGCAAAGTTTTGTAATATAATATTGCTAATTTAGATAGCTGTATTTGCGTTTTTATCCAGCGAACCTTCATTCTACCTTAAATACGATTGTTTTGAAGTAATTGCTAGCTTGCTTATAAAGTTCTGATATTTAAAGACTTATAAATTAAAGTCTTATTTTCAACTAATTACTCTCATCTATTTGGGTAAAAAACAGCTTATTTTTTGCTAAAATTGAGCTATCTTTCAACAAAAACGATAGTACATTTTACTCAAAATGGAGGTACATTTTACTCAAAACGTAGGTACGTTTTATAAAAAACATAGGTCAATCTTTCTTAAAGCGGTTATTCCTTATAAAAAACCTAATTATTACGTTCAGATACTTCCTAGAATGAGAAAATCAAATGTAAAGAATATATCAACATCTTTCTACAATCTATCTCTTTTAAAACCAAGATATAGAAGTGGAAATATTCGGTAAGAAGAACGTCCTCACTTGTCTGAAATAAATTAACTTTATTGCTGAACAAGGTGAGGACGTTAGCATTAATTTTCTCTTTCGATAGGCTATATAAAGCATTCCCTCTAATCGAATAGTTAGTTTCAGTAAATGATTAGAATGGAGGCTTCATCATGTCATCGGGTGGCGGAGGCAATGGACCATCGTTCATCTTGCTTCCCATAATCTCTCCTCCTATAGAATCATCAGGCAAAGGAGCATTGAAATCGATATCTTCAGGATTGGAGAAACGAGTATATTCACCACGGAAATTCAAGAGAACATCACCCGTTGCACCCTTACGGTGCTTGGCTATAATGATTTGCGCCATACCATGGAGGTCGTTTCCCTTTTCATCTTGTAGAATATGATAATACTCTGGACGATGCACAAATAGTACCATATCCGCATCCTGCTCAATAGCACCTGATTCACGCAAGTCACTTAACTGTGGACGCTTGCCTTCTGGTCCATCACGTTGTTCTACGGCACGGCTTAATTGTGACAATGCTAACACGGGAATGTTTAATTCTTTTGCAAGACCTTTCAACGAACGACTTATCGTTGAGACCTCTTCTTGTCGGCTATTGAAGCGCATTCCATTTGCATTCATCAACTGCAAATAGTCAATCATTAAGAGCTCTATACCATGTTCTCTCACCAATCGACGAGCCTTTGTTCGTAATTCAAATATAGATAAGCCTGGAGTATCATCAACATAAATAGGTGCGCCTTGCATCTTACGAATATTAGAGTCGAAACGTTCCCATTCATCTGGTGTTAACTGACCATTAAGAATCTTGTTACCAGGTATAGAACAAACGTTTGAAATCAATCGATTGACCAACTGAACATTATTCATCTCAAGTGAGAAGAAGGCTATCGGCTTACGATAATCAATAGCAACATTCTTTGCAATACTCAAGGCGAATGATGTTTTACCCATGGCTGGACGTCCTGCTATAATAACAAGATCGGAAGGTTGCCAACCTGCTGTAATATCATCCAACTTACGGAAACCACTAGGAACACCAGTTAAACCACCTTCACGATTAGAGGCTTGAAGCAAAAGTTGGTGAGCTTGATCAACGATGGTATCAATCTGTACATAATCTTGAAGCATATTCTTTTGAGAAATCTCAAATAATGCTCCTTCTGCTTTCTGCATTAAATCGTCTACATCCACCGTCTCATCAAAGGCATCGGTCTCAATCATTGAAGCAAATTGGATGAGCTGTCGTGCGAGAAACTTCTGCGCTAGAATATGTGCGTGATATTCAATATGGGCAGAAGAGGCAACTTGAGAACTCAATTCTACAACATAAGCAGGACCACCTACGTCCTCAAGTGTTCCTTTATGACGTAACTCTTCCGTAACCGTCATAATATCTACAGGCTTCTCTTGAAGATTTAACGACTGTACCGCCTCATAGATCTTCTGATGTCGAGCTTCATAGAAAGTCTCTGGCTTTATTATTTCAGATACAACAGTGAAGGCATCCTTATCAATCATAAGGGCACCTAACACTACTTTCTCTATATCAATCGCCTGTGGCTGTAAATGACCAAAGGAAGTATCAATAGGAGCTTGTTGCCCCTTTCTACTAGTTTTGCTAACTTTTCTTTCTGGCATACAGCGGCAAAATTACAAAAAATATTCCGTTCCCTACATCATTATAACAACGTTTTATTATCTTTGTAAGCAGTTTATAAAAGAAAAGCTATGATTTGTTTCCCCTGTTGTAAAATCAATCTTGGTTTGAATGTTGTGAGTAAGCGTGAAGATGGTTACCACAACTTAGAAACCGTTTTTTATCCTGTCCCTCTCTGTGATGTACTTGAAATAAAGAAGATGGACGAGGAGTTCCCATCAGATACAGCTTGTGACCTAAAGGTTACTGGTAGTATTGTTGAATGTGATGAATCAAAGAACCTTGTTGTTAAGGCTTATAACCTTATTGCAAAGGATTATCAACTACCACGTGTGCATATACACTTGTGTAAGCGCATACCTATGCAAGCTGGTTTAGGGGGAGGCTCATCTGATGCAGCCTATATGATAAGGTTGTTAGACGAACGTTTCCGTTTAAATATGGGAATCAATGAGATGGAACGTTACGCTTCTAAGCTAGGAGCTGACTGTGCTTTCTTCATAACTTCCGAAATAGCTTATGCAACAGGTATTGGCAATATTCTAACTCCTGCTGATTCTGAAAGTGGAAATCTTAATGGCTATTATCTTGTTCTTGTGAAACCAGATATAGCTGTCTCTACGGCTGAAGCATATTCTTCAATTACTCCTAAGAAACCTGCAAAGTGTTGTCGGGACATTGTCAAACAACCTATTGATACATGGCGTGACGAACTTATCAACGACTTTGAAGCTCCTATCTTTGCGAATCACACAGAGCTTGCAACTATCAAGCAAACATTATATGACAATGGAGCACTCTATGCGCAAATGTCAGGAAGTGGAAGTACAATCTTCGGTATATTTGGAGGGAAACCTACAAACATAGAACAACTCTTCCCAAATATGTTTACCTATACTTGTAGATTATAAATGTCCACAATATTTGGTAGTTAGAGAAAAAAGAAGTAATTTTGCACCGCTGTCACGAGATGACAGCAATAAATTCAAACCTTATAAATTATTTATTTAAATTATGGCAACAAAAATCAGATTGCAGCGCGGTGGTCGTAAGAACTATGCTTTTTATAGCATTGTAATCGCTGACGCTCGTGCACCACGTGATGGTAAGTTTACTGAAAAGATTGGTACTTATAACCCTAACACCAATCCAGCCACAGTAGATTTGAATTTTGAGCGCGCTCTTTATTGGGTTGAGACAGGTGCTCAGCCAACTGACACTGCACGTAACATCCTTAAAGGTGAAGGTGTTTATATGATGAAGCATCTTCGTGGTGGTGTTAAGAAAGGCGCATTTGACGAGGCAACTTGTCAACAGAAGTTCGAGGCTTGGAAGCAAACTAAAGTTGCAGCTTTTGATGCTGTAGCAAAGAAGGTTACTGACGAGAAGAAAGCTGCTGTTGCTCAGAACCTTGAGGCTGAGAAGAAAGTTAATGAGGCTATTGCTAAGAAGGTTGCAGACAAGAAGGCTGCTGCCGTTGCAGCACAAGCTGAGGCTGAAGCAGCAAATGCTGCAGAGGAAACTACAACAGAGGAAACTCCTGCTGAGGCTTAATTCTCTTACTCACATTTACAAGGAAATCCATAGATTAAAGAAAATCTATGGATTTCTCTTTTAGAGATACCATTGAAATTATCTAATACATCTGTTTAACAAATAGTTTTTATTCGTAAAGTGTTTATTGATTTAGATAACTTGTGTTTAAAAAATAGGTGAAGTTACTCATATAAAAGTTATTTTGATAGAGGTATTTGCAATTCAAATTTTGCTTGAGGACAATAAATTAAGTCATAAAATGAAGAATTAAAATCACATCAATCACAAAATCACAAATCACAAAATCATATTAAGCTTATATCATGCTTTTCTCGTAATTAAAATAATTACATTATATATTATTATTTATTAATAAGGTAATATATTATATGAGAATCCTCCTTTACATATTGAAAATATCTTTTTGTGATTTTGTGATTTGTGATTTTATGATTTGAACTTAAAGGAGATTATTTAAACTTTATACTTTTGATTATCCTTATCTTTCTGAAAAACAGAAACTTATGAAGGTAATTGCAATACTTGTTACCTCAGTACCACGAAAAACGTATGTATTATGAAAAAATCTGCTTATCTTTGCAGCAGAAAAAAGAAAAAGTCTCACTTCTATCCTTCAATATGAATTTAATATATTTCTAGCTTTAATCTTTGAACTTTAATCTTTGATGTTTTTCCCCACTAACACTTATCTTTGAACCTATCAACACTAACCTTAGAATATGCTAATGCTAACCTTTCAGAACTTTGATTACTAAATGTATATTGCTCCGAACTAAATTTAATGAAATAATGAGATAAAGTAAAATCCAAATTAATCATTTAATACCGAAAGGTTTAAGTTATTCATCTAAACAATAGAAGAAAGAGAAAATACCTGTACATTGGAGATTCATTTTTGTAATATCTCTTTTCGATAAATGCTTTAACGTATCAGCTTCTTTAAGGATTACAAACTCTTTTTCTTCTATCATCTTTTTTAATATAAAAGACATATTGGAAGATTTATTGTTAACTATACTATGTGGTAATTTATATAGAAAGACATCACCAGAAAAATAGTAACAGGCTATTATCGACCGAGTTCTATTTGATGGATAATATAGAGCACCAGCAGAATTAACAATAGTTCCATCGTATCCATATTCAAATTGAGATAAAAATAAATCTTTCTTATAGTTGCCCTTTTGAGCATCTAAAGCAAAATCCATATTAATAAATTCTTTCCGACTTAAAGTATCTAAGGGATTAACCCATTTACGAATTGTATAGTTATTTTCTATCCTCATATAGAAAGGATAAGTCTTTCCTTTAATTGTTATTGTATGCCCCTTACGCACATAGCATAATCCGTTAGAATCTAATTCGTAATAACCTTTAATTAATCCCATTCTCTACATGGATAGTCTGAATGTTAATCTGTGCAGTAAGTATAGTTGTTTGTAACAGAAAAAATATCCATATTACACTACTTATATATCTCATTATCTGATATTTACTTAGAATAAAATCTTATGATATGCTATTTATAAGCATAAAGTTAGACCAAATTGAATACTTCACTAGGAGTTTTGCGCTTTAAAACATCAAGCAAGAAATCCTTACCAGCAATAATACCTCTATTACGTAGCATTGATTCAATCGTCTTCTTCGCTAGCTCTGGATGATTATTTTCATCACTTAAATGACAAAGCCATACATGATGTAAGTTAGGAGTTGCATTGTTAGCTAAAGCATTTGCACATGCTTCATTACTCAGGTGACCTTTGGAACCGCTTATACGCTCTTTCAGGTGACGAGGATATGGTCCATTCGCCAACTTTTCAGGTTCGTGATTAGCTTCTATTACTAAGTAATTTGAAATAGATATGTAGCGGGCTATGTCATCTGTAATGTGTCCACAATCAGTCACCAATGTAAAGTATAGGTTATCATGTCTAATGGAATATCCCACACAATCAGTACTATCATGTGGAACAGAGAATGGAGTTACATAAAACTCTCCTATTTGCACTTCTTGATCTTTTATTAATTCTCGAGTAAGCTCATGATCAATCTTACGTCGTACACACCAGTTCTTACTAATCCCTAAATGCACATCACTGGTAGTATATACAGGTAATTGTAAGTCACCACTAATAGATCCAACAGACTTCACATGATCAGCATGGTCATGCGTGATAAGAATGTTATGAACCATTTTCATTTGTAGTCCGTAGTTATGGAATGACTTCTTCAAAGAACGAATACCCACACCACAATCAATCATAAGACAATCTGTATCCGTATAAAGCAAATAGCAATTACCACTACTACCACTACCAAAAGATAGAAACCTAAGCATTATTTCTTTTATTTTACGCAAATGTAATAAAAGAATTTAAATGTACAAAATTCTTTATTCCCATTGACCATTATTTAACCTTGAATTTATGATTAATTAATTATCCCATGTAATTTACTTTATCATTAGAATGGAAGCCCAACTGCAAAATGGAATGTAAAATCACGCTTGAAATTTGGATGCCATAAGGCATAATGCTCAGCAGTGGTTGTATATGCAGGATTAATAGCTTTCATACCACCATCAAGGCGTAGTACAAAATAATCAAAATTCAATCTTAATCCTAATCCGTAAGCAACAGCTATCTGCTTATAGAAGTCAGTGAAGTGGAATTGACCACTAGGTTGGTTAGCATAATCACGCAACGTCCAAATGTTACCTGCATCAATAAAAGCAGCACCATCAAACTTCCAAAATAAGTGTGTACGATATTCAGCATTGAGATCTAGTTTCATATCACCTGTTTGATTGATAAAATCTATCCTACCATCAACCCCTCTGAACTTACCTGGTCCTAACTCTCGAACACTCCAACCTCTAACAGAGTTAGCTCCACCAGAGAAATAACGCTTTTCAAAGGGTAATATCGTACTATTACCATATGGATAAGCAATACCAATTCCTCCATGTAATGCTAATGTGTTACGATCATCAAAACGTAAAATCTGAGTATAATCAAAATCAAACTTTGCATATTGGGCATAAGCTATATTAAATAATGTACGTTTGCCCATGCTATTCTCTTTAAATTTAAAGATACCACCTAGTCCGTTGAGAACATTACCAGCAAGTTCTATTTTTCCTCTAAAAGCATGACTACGACTACTATAATTAAAACCAAAGCCTGTACGGACAATGAACAAATCTTGATAATTATATCTAAGAATAGCATTGCGAGTCGTGGCATTATCAAGATAATTATGTTTAAATGTTTCACTAATCCACGGCATATACACATAACTGAGATTTAGAAGATCAAAATCATATGTAAGATGATGTGGCACATTCATCCAATGATATTTCCATGCTCCATTGAAAACTCGACGATGAAACTCTGGGCGATTTTGTAGATTCCAACTAACAGCAACTTCTGTGGTGGCACTACTACGACGCCTAAATTCCTTTGATAGGAAAGGAGATAAAAGACGTGGGAACTGAAGACGTGCTTGTACACTATACTCTTCATAGTTGCTATTCTTATAACCTTCCAATCCTTTGATTGCTTCAAATGCTGAACGAAACTCTAAGCTCAAATGTTCACTTCCACGAAAAAGATTTCGATTCTGATAAGATAAAACAACAGCTGCACCTAAATCTCCCGCTGTATTCGTACCTTCTGGTTGAAATGAAATTGTATTAGGTTTATTATTAGAAACCATAATATCAGCATCCAAATAGTGTGTAGAAGACTTTGTTATAGAATGTCCTATAACTAGACTATCATAACGAGGAACTTCTCTAAAATTTATATTTGTGTAATGTACTGCTCCTAACCGAGAGAAATTATTATAAGTGTTTTGCAAATCTGTAGTAGAAAAATATTTACCTTTTTCTATAGCGGTGTTATCTTCTAATACACTTTTGCGGAGATGAAATCCAGTGGAATCCTTTGGTATGAAGTTTACATTATTGATTATATAACGTGGATGTAATGTGGGTGTTGAATTACTATTTTCTATGTATTTCATCAAGTGCAGTGTAACACTGACATGCTGCTTTCCCCTTATAGAATCTGCGGAATAGTATATAAAATCCTTATGAAAACGATAAAAACCAGAATCATTCAATATATGTGTAAGACGTTTACGTTCATCATCCAAGGATGTAACAGTAAATTGTTTAGGATGCTGTGTGCCTAATTTAAGATGATTAGTAAGTACTTTTGCTATGACAGAATCCTCAATATCATACTTGAAATTATCAATTACATAAGGTTCTCCAAAATGTAAATTATAAATAGCAGTAAGTCTTTTTCCTCTTACCTTCTTGTCTATTTTCACAGATGCATTCATATAACCCATATTCTTCATTGCCGAAGTTAGGTCTTCACATGACAATCGTGCTTGTAATGTATCATAGACAACAGGTTTCTCCCCCATTTTTCGTAAAGTTCGATTAATCCATCTTGTAGAATCTTTACCAGACAAAGTATAAGTTCCAAGCGGTATCTTAAATAAAGAGAACCAACGAGAGTTTCCTTTCTGGCGAACGTATTGCATCAAAAGAGATTGATTCACATCCTTATTGTCAGAATGTAGTTCAACCTTATCTAATAAATACTCTCCATCAGGTATAAATTTATCCGTAGAGCAGGCAATCATTGTTAATATAATGATGACTACTACAATGAGTGGAGAGATATAATTATGTAATCTTCTAAGTAACATTGCTATCTATTTTACTTATTATCTTATACCATAAATATCTTTATATGTGAGATATTTTCTTCTCTTTTGTTCTGTATCAATACCTGATACTTTTTTCATTGAAAATATTCCTTATTGATTGCACCATTAATAGAAAACTCTACTAAACACAACTGAAAGCAATATTAGAAATTTCGGCAAAGATAATAAAAAGTTGAGAGTAATAGACACCGCGTGCTGTTTTTTTTGTACTTTTGCAAAGTGATTTCTAAGAATAAAATAAAACTTATCCACTCTCTCGAGACAAAGAAAGGAAGAGAAAAAGCTGGGTTATTTGTGGCTGAAGGACCGAAGGTTGTAAATGACCTACTACATGCTGGTTTCACTGCAGAAAACATATTTGAGGATATTGAGGATATTAAGAAGATTTCTTTTCTACAACATCCTCAATCAATGCTCGGCGTATTCAAGTTACCAAGAAATGAGCATTATACAGAATTCCCAATTACACAACTGGTCTTAGCTCTCGATGGTGTACAGGATCCGGGGAACCTCGGTACGATAATTCGTGTGGCAGACTGGTTTGGTATTAAAGATATCTTTTGTTCATTAGATACTGCTGATTGCTGGAATCCAAAAGTAGTGCAGGCAACAATGGGGAGTATAGCAAGAGTGCAGTTACATTACGTGGATTTAAATAAGATGGTTGAATCTTTACCTGCTGATTATCCTATATATGCCACTCTACTGGATGGTGAGAATATCTATAAGCAAGAACTCTCACACCATGGTATGATTGTGATGGGAAATGAAGGCAAAGGAATCTCCCCTATACTTCGTACAAAGATTAATCGCAAATTATATATACCTAACTATTCTTCTAATGAGGACACAGCTGAATCATTGAATGTTGCTATTGCCACATCTATAGTTTGTGCTGAATTTAGAAGAAGATAAAACTATAAGATTACTTTCACCATGTAAACTACATATTCATGAAAGTAATCTTATTCCTCATTACTATTAATATTATACTTATATTTCAATGGTACTTATAGTCTAAAAAACATTAAAAGCTAAATTGAATGAAATATAATCATTAAATTTGTAGGATAAGAGTAAACAACTAAAAGCAAAAAGAGTTCTTATTATATACTCAAGAATTAAGCTATTCAAACATGGAAAAAGCACTAACAATTTATAAGGCATCAGCAGGCTCTGGCAAAACATTCACATTAGCTTCAGAATACATTACACTTGTAGTTAAGAATCCCCAGGATTATAGTCGTATACTAGCTGTTACCTTTACCAATAAAGCTACACAAGAAATGAAGATGCGTATTCTTACACAGCTTTATGGTATTGCCCATTCTCTAAAGGAATCACAGCCTTACTTTGAACAAGTCCAAACAAAAACCGATTTACCAGAGATTACTATTCGTGAAAATGCAGCCGAAGCATTATCATTACTTACGCATCATTATAACTACTTCCGTGTATTAACAATTGATGCTTTTTTTCAAGCGATTTTACGTAATCTTGCACGTGAGCTTAATCTTACAGCTAACCTGCGCATTGATCTCAATGATACTCAAGTAGAAGCTCAAGCTGTTGATAATCTTGTGAATGACCTTGAGGAAGGAAAAGATGTACTTATATGGATTAGTGACTATATTGATAGAAACATTGAAGATAATCAAGGATGGAACGTAATTGATCAAATTAAAGACTTTGGTAGAAATATATTTCAAGACTTCTATAAGGAAAATAAGGAAGCTCTAGACAAATGCTTTAATAACGAAGGGTTCTTTGATAACTTCATAAAAGATCTTAGAAAAAGACGTAATACCATCGCTAATAAACTGACTAGCATGGCAAAAGAGTTGATGTCAGTAATTAGTAAGGCTAATCTGGATAATCCAGCTTTGTTTAATCGTGGCACAAAAGGTATCTATAACTATATCAGCAAATTAACTCAAAATAAACCAACGGGAGATTTAGCCCCGCAGTATGTCCAAACTTATATTGAAAATGCCGACAAATGGCCTGCTGGTAAGTGTCCAAAGGAAATTAAAACAATTATTATAGATTTAGCTTCAAAGTCCTTATGCAATAATCTTAAATTATTGGAAGAGTATCGTCTGAACAACTGGAAAGAATATCAATCATGTAACCTTACACTAAGACATCTTTCTCAATTACGTTTACTTCATTCTATTTCTGAAGCTGTGGACGAACTAAACAAAGACATGAATAGATTTATGCTAAGTAATACACAATCCTTACTTAGTAATTTAATGAAAGATAGTGACACCCCTTTTGTCTTTGAAAAGATTGGAGCTTATTTAAAACATATCATGATAGATGAGTTTCAAGATACTAGTACAATACAATGGAACAACTTTAAGAAACTTCTTATTAACTGTATGTCTCAGGGCGATTCTCATAACCTGATTGTTGGTGATGTCAAACAAAGTATTTATCGTTGGAGACAAGGAGACTGGAGACTCTTAAACAACATAGAAAAAGAGTTCTCTACAGAACAATTAGCGATTAAACCTTTAAATACCAATTATCGTTCCGAAGAAAATATTATCCTATTCAATAATGCATTCTTTACTCTAGCAATCGAGCAATCTATCAAGGAATTACAACAAGATAATATTGGTAATTTTGAACAACTTACTGAGGCATATAAAGAGATTATTCAGCAACCTAAAAAGAGTAATCATAAGGGTTATGTCAGTGTAAAGCTATTTCCCTCTGACAATTACGAAGAAGATGTCTTAAATGAACTAACAAATAACGTACAACAACTACTTGATTTAGGATATAGACAAAAGAGTATCACAATTCTTGTGCGTACTAAAGGTGTAATTCAAGATATAGTTGATACCTTTCAACATCATTTCGGTAGTGCTATCAGTATTGTTTCAGACGAAGCATTCCGCTTAGATGCGTCTCTCGCTGTAAATGTAATTATTCTTGCCCTCCGACTACTAGTACATCCCGATGATAAACTTACAGCAAGTAAGTTGTTAAAGTTGTACCATCAGCAGGTTCTAAAAGATAGTAGCAATAGTAATGAGATATTAGTTCAGCCAGGAGATAACATATTTAAAAACTTGCCAAGCAGTTATATTGAACAATTCAAGCAATTACCCAATTTATCATTGATAGATTTAGTTGATCAACTCTATGAGATGTTCGGTTTAAAAGAGCTTGAAGGACAAAGTGCTTATGTATGTGCTTTCTATGATACATTGAATGAATATCTACGTGATAATCCTGCAGATATTGACGATTTCATCGAAGAATGGGAAAAGTCTTTGTCACAGAATACTATACAAAGTGATGAAGTTGATGGTATACGTATTATTACTATACACAAAAGTAAGGGCTTGGAATATGATAATGTTCTAATCCCCTTCTGTGATTGGGAATTAGAAAAGACCACTGGTAATACCATTTGGTGTAATGGTAAGGATAAGGAAGATCCATTCAATCAATTACCTTTAATCCCTATCGACTTCTCTAAGAAAAGTATGATGGGAACTATTTTTGAGGATGACTATAAAGAGGAGCATTTGCAGAATATAGTTGATAACATGAATCTTTTATATGTTGCTTTCACTCGAGCTAGTAAGAATCTCTTTATCTCTGGCAAAAGGATGAAGGATAAAAAACTGAAAGAACTTGAAAGCAACCCCACTAATAGTAATCGCTCACAAATAATACAACTAATAACAGAGTCGCTTAGCTCTAAGTTGGATGGTGCAACACTTTGCGATGGTAAGGAGTCAGAGCCATTAGAATTTGAGTTTGGCACATTATGTAAAGACGCTGACAATAGTACAAAACCAGTTGATAATCAATTATTAAATAAAAATCCTTTCAGTGAAACTATAGAGTCGAAGCTAATTAAAATAGAAACCTTCCCCCACCCTGCCGAGTTCAGACAAAGTAATAAGAGTGAAGAGTTTATTAAAGGTGAGGATGTTGATCCTTCTGACGCTAATCGATATATCAAGATTGGTAACATCCTTCATCAACTATTTTCTACCATTTTAACGGAGGAAGATATAGAACCACGTTTAAAGGATTTAGAACTGCAAGGTGTTGTTTATAATGATGAAGTAACCTCGGCAGAACTACGGAATAAAATAGCTAATGCTTTAAGAAATGAGAAAGTTAAATCGTGGTTCTCTGATCGATGGGAATTATTCAATGAATGTACAATAATTGAATATGACAACCAAGATGGAGTTGTTCGTGAACATAGACCTGACCGCGTTATGACCGATGGAAACGAAATAATTATCGTTGATTTCAAATTTGGTAAACCACGCACAGAGTATCATGAGCAAGTAAAACAATATATTGAATTACTTAAACGTATGGGGCATAAGAACATATCTGGTTATTTGTGGTATGTCATGCGTAATGAAGTTGAAGAAGTCAATATTACTCAATAGTAGTATTATTCAGCATTAAAAGTATCGTAACAAATCGTATTTACATCATTCAATCATTCAAAACAAATGAAATCATTTCTCGAACATATAGCAAAAGATTTACTCGATAAATACGGAACTGATTTGGCACATATTGCCGTTGTCTTTCCTAACAAACGTGCGTCTTTATTCCTCAATCAAGAACTAGCCCGTCTAGCTGGTAAGCCAATATGGAGTCCCGCTTATATTACAATATCAGATTTCTTCCGTCAACATTCGGAACTAACTGTAGCCGATCCTATCAAAAGTGTTTGCGATTTATATAAGAGCTACATAGAGGTAACAGGTCATGTTGAAGAAACTTTAGATCAATTCTATGGATGGGGACAACTACTATTAGCCGACTTCGATGACATCGATAAAAACATGGCTGATACAAAGATGGTCTTTGCAAATATCAGAGACTTGCATGAGTTAGATGATGTCAGTTATCTTACAAATGAGCAGAAGACTGAATTACGCCGTTTCTTCGCTAATTTCGATGATAACCCAGAGGGTATTCGTGAAAAGTTTATCACACTTTGGGCTAGACTGATGGACATATATGACAACTTTAAGCAAAGACTTCGTTCACAAGGGCTTGCTTATGAGGGTATGCTATATAGAGATGTAGCCGAACAAAATTCTATTGAAACAAAGTATGAACATTACATTTTCATCGGTTTCAACGTTCTACAGAAAGTCGAACAGCACTTATTCAAGCATTTAAAGAAAGATAATAAGGCAAGTTTCTATTGGGATTATGATCGATATTACATGAACTCAAATAACGAGGCTGGCACATATATACATCAATGGTTGGATAAATTTCCGAACAGTTTGCCTAATGATAACGATGAGATATACGATAACCTTGGGAATGATAAACAAATAAATTTTATATCAGCTCCTACAGAAAATCTGCAAGCTCGATACATTACAGAATGGTTAAAAGAGGACAATCGTTATAAGGATGGCAAGCGAACAGTTATTGTTTTATGTGATGAACACTTATTACAAACTGTTATCCATTGTATCCCTGACGAAGTAAAGACATTGAATATAACAACTGGTTTCCCTTTAAAGCAAACTCCTATTGCTTCCATGGTAATGCAACTCTTAGCACTACAATTAGAAGGTTACTCTCAATCGGAGCAGGGTTATAGGCTACGTTATCTTAGTAGGGTGTTACGACATCCGTATGGTAAATATCTAATTCCAGAGGCAGAGAAATTGGTAGAAAAGATAAAGGAGGAAAAAGAGTTTTATGTAAACGTGAATGAAATTTCACAACTAACTTATCATCAAAGTGATAAACAACATTTACTAGAACTTGTCCATTGGCTATCTGATGCTATCCGTATCATTGGAATGAATGGTGCAGCTGTAAATAAAGATCCTCTTTTCCAGGAGTCAGTGTTTAGAATGTACACCTTACTTACACGCCTATACGACTTAATGTCAAGTGGGGATCTTGAGGCTGATAAGATAATTTTCCGAAGATTATTAAATCAACTCATTACCACAACAAGCATTCCTTTTCATGGGGAACCAGCTCAAGGCGTGCAAGTCATGGGCGTACTAGAAACTCGTAATCTCGACTTTGATCATGTCCTTGTTCTCTCATGCAATGAAGGTAATATGCCTAAGGGAGTTGATGATGCCTCATTTATTCCCCACTTGATTCGTAAGGCTTATGGACTAACGACCATTGACAACAAGGTGTCTATCTATAGTTATTATTTCCATGGTTTGATTCAAAGAGCAAAAGATGTAACCTTCTTGTATAATAATTCCACACAAGGTAGTCAAACTGGAGAGATGAGTCGCTTTATGTTACAACTAATGGTGGAGTGGAATCATCCAATTCATCGACTTGCATTAAAGGCTGGTCAAGAACCGATGAGGATTGATACAGAGATCGTATATAAGGATGATGCTGTCATGAATAAGTTGGATGAGATTGGTCGTTTCTCCCCTACTGCCATTAATACTTATATTCGTTGTTCTTTAAAGTTCTACTTTAAATACATTGTAGGAATAAGTGAATTAGAAGATGTTGAAGAAGATGATATTGATGGACGTTTATTTGGTAACATCTTTCATTGTGCAGCTCAGTTGATGTATGAAAAGTTACTACCAAGAGACATCATTACAGCTAAGAACATTGATGATCTATTAAAGACAGGTAAGAGTTCACAGTCAATTACATCAGGTAACTCACAATTAACTTTGGAGGATATTGTTGATGAAGCCTTTGCCACGACACTCTTTAATAAAGAAGCGGGAACAAGAACCTATCCCAAGCTAAATGGTTTACAGCTCATAAACCGCGAAGTCATCGTGAAATATTTACGTCAGTTATTACGAATCGACCAACGCTCTGCACCTTTAAGAGTACTTGCACATGAGTTTGATGTGAATAGAAGTATAACTATCAAGGTGGGGGATTCAGAAAAGAAGTTAAGAGTCGGCGGGCGTGTTGATCGACTAGATGAGGTCTTTTCAGATAGTGACAAGGCACAATTACGAGTCGTAGATTATAAAACTGGTGGTAGAGTTGCAGCACCACTGAAATCTATTGACGAGGTATTTGATCCAAAGAATGTAGCTTTTAAGAAGAGTGACTATACAATGCAAGCTATGTTTTATAGCTTAATTGAAGCAGAGCATGATGATAAGCTTAATCCTTTGCATCATGCGGTTAGCCCTGCATTACTCTTTATTCAACACGCTGGTGGCGATGATTATTCACCAATATTGTCGATGGAAGGGAAAGAAATAACAGATGTTACGGAATATAAGGAACCTTTCTTTGAACATCTCATTCAACAATTGGAGGATCTCTTTAATCGCAATATTGCTTTTAGTCCTACTGAAGATCTTAATGCTTGTTCCTATTGTCCCTATAAACAAATGTGTGGTAGATAATGGTTTAATTATAAGTATAATTCAATTCTTATTGTTTTGATTTGATTTTACATGAACAAACATCTTCAGCTTTTCAACGATTCTACAAATATGTTGAATAAATGAGGATGTTTGTTTCTCTTTTTAATGTAAGATTTATAGTTTAAGTTGATGTTCTTTCTTGTACTTATTACCCTTATTAACAGGGGGTAAGCCTCGTTGATTGAATTAAATAGTTATTTTCGCAATTTATATCAACTTTATAAGAAAAAAGTTTCTAATTATTTGGACGTTTCAAACTAAATTTATACCTTTGTCACAGATACAACTTAATATACAAATAATATTTGTTATAGTCTTTTATAGACAAAGCGTTCTTTTACAACTGAGTTTAAATAAACGAATCTACAATTAAGTAATTGCAATAATATAAGTAATGTCATTGTTGTAATCTCCCTTTATAAGAAAGAGAGGTTAGCATGATAAAGTATAATGACTTTGGAGAACCTAATGAGTCTCCATGATGTAGAATAACAAACCTGACGAACTTCTATAATTTTAGTTCCCAGCAAGTTTAAGTTAAAGTACGATTAGCGTTTAAGTTAAAGTACGATTGACGTTTAAGTTAATGTACAACTCACGCTAAGGTTTAAGTACAATAACGTTTAAGTCAAAGTACAAAATTCTTCTGAACAAGAGCCTTTTACAGCTCAGAAGTGAAGAAGGATTTATGATAAGATTTTTGTAGTATTAACGGGGTGTGCACCTATGTGTTATACCTCATATATTAATTTTTAAAAAATCGTACTTATGATTTACTTAAAAGTTAAAAGATCAGTCCATCGGGTTGGTCCTAACAAAGGTCAGAAAGCCTTTAGTGCAGTACCTAAGGCTCCTAACAAGTTCTCTTCAACATGGCTTATTGAGCGTATTGTTCGAGAGACTTCTTTGAGCGAAGGCGATGTGCATAACGTGTTAATAACGTTACGAAACATTGTCAAAGAGGTTGTACAACTAGGCGGATCACTTGATTTAGGGGACATCTTCTCCCTTCGAACAGTTATTCACTCCAAGATGGAAAACAATGAGAAAGACGTAAGCGTCGCCTCATTGAAAAAGCCTCGCATTGTTGTGACATGGAAACACTCTGTGAGTAAGGCTTTAAAGAATCTACAAGTGGAAGTGGATAATCCTCTACGAAAGAAGGAGAAGCCGACTAAACCTAAGCCTGACAAGAAAGAAGAGGAAAACGGCCCGGTAGCTAATTCCTAAGCCATTCATGATGTGAATGTTGCTTTACTCTAATCGAATGGGAGGTAAACACTACGTGTAGTTGTTTACCTCCTGTTTTTATTTATAATATATGTAGAATCAATATCTTGGGCACAGCATAATTGGCAAGATATAATAGCATGAAACGGGAATCCCATTATGCTTTCCTGGATTCCATTTAGGCATCTTCTTCATTACACGAAGTACTTTCGTATCAAGCTCATGGTTAGTGCTTCTGTAAATACTAAAATCAGACAATCTGCCATCTGACTTTACAATAAACTTTACCATCACTCTTACATATACTCCTTCTCTAATTATCCTTTTGGAAAAACGAAGGTGGGATATTAACCAAGTATTAACGTTACCTTTAAAGCTTGGCATCTCTTCAACAACTGTGTAGACCTTCTTTCCATTTTCTACGAAATCATTTTGAAAGCTACTGAATGCTTGAGTTATAGTCGTATCCGTCACTAAAAACAGAAATAATATGAATATAAATTTCTTCATTTGGCTTCTTTTTTATTAGGTTTGGATGATATGTTCTTTGAGAATCGGTAAGAACTCTATCAGTATAAACTACTACGAAAGTAAAGATTTCTAAGAGAATAAGAAGTTACAATCGCTTTAATTCTTCAAGATTCTTCTCTTCTTTTTCAAACTTTTGTTTACCAACACTATAAGTGAAACGCAACATGATCTTCCGACTCTCTCCATATCCCCAAGACGATAGATCCAAGCTATCTTTTATTCCATAGCTATCCCAACGCTCTGTATGTAACAGGTCTGTCATCAATAGTGAGAGGCGGAAACGATTATTATTCCATGATTTATTTAAGTCTAAATCAAAACCACCTGTTGACTTATTCACTTCATAACTTCCTCCTTGACGTTTTGAATAGTATCGTCCTGAAAGCTCTAGGTTGATACCCAAAGGTAAATGGAAATTATTGTTTGCGGATAAGAAACATGATGGACGTTTATATTCTTGCTTATAGTTCTCGTAATTCAACTTATTATCAAAATAGTAAAATCCTATGTTGGAATTAATATCCCACCATGAAGTAAGACGCTTAGAATAGACCGCTTCTAGTCCTATCTGATGTTGTGTCCCTATATTTTTAGTTGTCATTATCGTCTTGTTATGCTCAAATACATCGGTAAGTGATGTAAAGTAATCATCTAGCTTATTATAATATAAGCTTAAAGATAAACTACTCCATGTGTAGTTCAGTATAATCTTATTGCTTATCTGAGGCTTAAGAAAAGGATTGCCTTTCCAATAAGATAACTCATCTAATAAATATTCAAAAGGATTTAGATCTTCATACCGAGGTTTATCTTGTCGCCTACTGTATGAAAGAGCTACTTTGTTCTTATCATTGAAAGCATAAGATACTGATATGTTGGGGAATAGATTCAACTTCCTTCGATTATTTTCTTCTATCAACTGGTTAGCATAAGAGTGTAGCTTATTATTGGTATACATATACTCCATACGTAGCCCAGTACTTAACTCTAGTTTATTCAAAGAGAGTGTGTATTGCACATAAGTCTCAATATTATCTTCGTTGTACTTAAATCTGTTTGAGCGTTGTGAGTCTATTAGCTCATTCTTTTTAAAAAGAAAGATATTATTACTCTTTATCAATGAAGTCTTAGCACCTATTAGCCATTCATTCTGTGCATTAGGTTTATATTTATAGTCAGCTAATAAGGCATAAATGTCAATATCTTTATCAGGTTGAGAATAGAATAAATCAGAACGAATAAGTATGTTATTAGCTGAAAAATAATCATTGGGTTGTTTGCAACGAGCTTTACCATCAAAGTGTGTCCAATCAACAGAAAAAGATAATTGACGACTCTCTGATGGTTGGTATAGATAGTTTATACTGTTATTGTATTGAATTGTCTTCTGCTTTACATAGTCATTGCGTGCCTTTAGGATTCCATCTAACGTAGAAGTACCATTATATACCTGTGTTGTTGTCTCTGTCAGACCAGGTCCAACAAGCAGATTCATCGTACTATTAAAATACAATTTATTCTTTTGATTAGGTTGCCAAGAGAAATCAACACCTACAGAGTAAGTGTTCCGCTTATCGGTATCAGATGTTTCTGATATACTTTTATTGCCACCTTGAACTTTCTCAAAGCCATACTCCATTGCATAATGTCCTAAGCTATGGCTATAGTTTAAACCTAATTGCCATTTGCTTTTATTGAAGGAGAAAGAAATATCAGAGTTTTGTCTTATGTTCTTCCAGTAAGACAAACTATGTGAAGTTGTAAGGAAGGTACCAGTTCTTTCATTGCTTTTCAAGATAATATTAATAACTCCTCCTGCACCATCAGTACCAAAACTCGCATTAGGATTAGTAGAACTTTCTATGCGAGTAATTTTAGATGAGGGTAGAGAGCGAAGATAAGCAGAAAGCTCTTCTCCTTGTAACATAAGTTTCTTTCCATTTATGTATATGGCGGTTCCTCCAAGGGTAGCTAAAGATATATCTCCCTTACTATTTACCGATATTCCGGGTGAATGCTTTAAAACATCTAAAGCATTTCCGATATCGGTAAGATAAGTTTGTGCCACATTTATCTGTAATTTACCATTAGATAAGCTAGTTAATGGGCGTGACTTGCGAGCTGTAACGACAACATCTTTCAAGACAACATTATCTGCTTCTAACTGGATAGTTGGAAGAATCTCCGATGCGGTGATTGTTATATCTTTCTTAAATTCTTTATAACCTAATGCCCTTATATATAAAAGGAAATGTCCTGTTTGCTCTGGAAGTTGAAAGTCTCCATTATCATCAGTAAGTGTCGTTTCTATAAGGATACTATCAGGTAAAGAAATTAGCATAACAACAGCGGCATCAATTCCCTTACTTTGCTTATCAACAATCCTTCCACTTGTATTATTCTGTGCACTCAATGAGATAGAATATAGTATTCCAATACAAGATAAGATTACTTTCAAAAGAGACTTCATAGTCTTTAATAAATACTTGTTACTCAAAAGATAATTTGTTCAGACGGGTTCTCAATTCGTCTGCATAAGATTTGCGAATGGAGAGGGTTAGCTCACAAGTATTATCAAACACTTGATTGATGATTCGTGGATTCATATCCTTTACTATCTTCATGACTGCATTCATCATTGGATAGGAGAAAGTAAACTTAATCTGCTCTTCTATAAATCTTTCTTCGATGTCACAATGAGCAATGGCGTCGGATGATGCTTCCCGATAAGCTACTATTAGTCCACTTGTACCAAGTTTGACTCCACCAAAATAACGTACAACGATAATAAGAGTATTTGTCAATCCATTGCTATCTATTTGTCCTAGAATGGGTTTACCTGCTGTAGATGATGGCTCCCCGTCATCATTCATTCGGAATTCTTCTCCTAGGAAGCCGATCCTGTAAGCATAACAGCAATGGCGCGCATTATAGTACTTCTTTCTATACTCTTTTACTATCTCTAAAGCTTGCTCAACAGAGTCTACATGATGGGCAAAAGCGAGGAACTTACTCCGACTTTCAGAGTAAAATCCCTCACCTATTGCTTTTTCTGTTATTGTTTTATATTTATCGTTGTCCATTCAATAATAATAACCATCGCCTAATCTAGCTTGTGAATCACAAGACCAGAACGTAGCTTTGGCTCAAACCAAGTAGCTTTTGGTGGCATGATCTTTCCACTATCAGCTATATCCATAATCTGTTGCATAGAGACAGGATAAAGTGCTAGTGCCCAACGCATTTCTCCACTATCAACACGACGTTTAAGCTCCTTAAGTCCACGTAGACCACCAACGAAATCAATACGTTTATCAGAACGGAGGTCCTTAATACCCATTAGTTCGTCTAGGATCAAACGACTAGAGATGTCAACATCAAGCACACCTATAGGGTCGGTATCATCGTATGTACCTGGTTTTGCCTCTAAGCTATACCAATTATGATCAATATATAAGGAGAACTCATGTAATTTGGTAGGGCGATATTCTTCCTCTCCCTTTAGTTCTACAATAAAGTTCTTCTCTAATGCTTGCAAGAACTCTGCAACTTCCATGCCATTTAAGTCCTTAACTACACGATTATAGTCTAGAATGGTTAATTGACTAGATTGGAAGCAAACAGCCATGAAGTAATTATACTCTTCATCGCCTTTATGTCCTGCATTATTCTTCGCTTTCTCTGCACCTACTAAGGCTGCAGCAGCTGAACGATGGTGTCCGTCTGCGATATAAAGACTTGGCATCTTCTTAAATTCTTCGGTAATCGTATCGATGTCAGCTTTATCACTAACAACCCAAAACTGGTGACGGAATCCATCGTCAGGTGCAACAAAATCATACTCTGGAGTTGTTTGTGCATAGCGACTTAACAATGAGTCCAATACATTGTTATCTGGATAAGCAAAGAATACGGGTTCTACATTCGCATTGCAAACACGAACATGCTTCATTCGATCTTCTTCTTTATCACGGCGTGTTAGCTCATGCTTCTTAATATTTCCATTCAGATAATCGTCAACATAGGCACCAACCACAAGTCCATACTGCGTTTTACCATTCATGGTCTGTGCATATATATAATAACAATCCTTCTCGTCTTGAACTAACCAGCCTTTATCTTGAAACTTCTGGAAGTGCTCTATTGCACTATCATAAGCTCGTGGGTCAGACTCATCTATAGTAGATTCAAAATTAATCTCTGGTTTGATAATGTGATATAAACTCTTCTCATTATCCCCCGCCTCCATGCGTGCTTCTTCAGAATCTAGTACATCATAAGGACGACTTGCAATTGATTCAACTAACATCTTAGGAGGACGAACACCTCTAAACGGTTTAATAATAGCCATTGTTTTCTAGGTTTTTAGGTAAATAAAAGTATGACAGCCTAGAAATTATGATTACTATTCTAGGCTATCATTCTTTGTTTTGTTTAAGATTTACTTATTTACTTGGAAAGTAGTGTCACCTGTCTCAAAGAAAGCATTGATTTGCTTTGCAGCTGCTACACCAGCATTTAAGTTAGCTTCAGCTGTTTGTGCACCCATCTTCTTTGGTGTAGAAAAGTAACGCCCAGTGAATTTCAAGAACTCTTCGTCAGCATCAGGTTTGATGTCTGTGATGAATTTAAGATCTTCACGCTCAGCCATCAACTTTAAGAGTTCTTCTTCGTTAATCACCTCTTTACGTGCGGTATTCAATAAGATTGCTTTCTTTGGAAGTTGATTAACCATTTCATAATTAATACTCTTAATAGTATCTGGTGTAGCAGGAATATGTAATGACAAAACGTCAGAAACCTTGAACAAATCGTTTTGTGTCTTTACAGCATGAACTCCAGCGGCTTCGATTGCCTCGGCTGGGCAGAATGCATCATAAGCATAAACGTCCATATCAAAGCCCTTTGCAATACGTGCAACATTACGACCAACGTTTCCAAATGCAAGTATTCCAAGTTTCTTACCCTTTAACTCTGTACCAGACTTACCATTATAGAAGTTTCGGATTGCATATACCAACATACCAAAGACAAGCTCCGCTACTGCATTAGAATTTTGTCCAGGAGTATTCTCAACAACAACATTCTTTTCCTTAGCATATTTAGTATCAATAGAATCATATCCAGCACCAGCTCGAACGATAATCTTCAATTGATTAGCAGCATCTAATACATCTGGTGTAATCTTGTCAGAACGAACAATCATCGCATCGACATCCTTTACAGCTTCTAATAATTGAGCTTTATCTGTATACTTTTCTAATAGGAGTACTTCATGTCCAGCACCCTCTAACTCTGATGTTATATTCTTTACAGCAGCAGCTGCAAATGGCTTTTCAGTTGCAATTAAAATCTTCATAGCTTCTATGTTTAGGTATAATTTTAGTAAAGATTAGATTCAGACTTGACTATATTTAGCCAAGTCTGATATGTATGAATTATAGATTCAACAATGTTATTAATGTTGAGCTTCAAACTCTTTCATTGTATCAACAAGAGCTTGAACACCTTCTATTGTTTGAGCGTTATAACAGCTAGCACGGAAACCACCAACACTGCGATGTCCCTTAATACCAACCATTCCACGAGCCGTTGCAAAGTCAAAGAACTCTTGCTGAAGGTCGTTGTACTCATCATTAAGAACGAAACAGATATTCATGTAAGAACGATCTTCTTCATTCTTAACAGTACTACGGAAGAGCTTATTCCTATCGATTTCACCATAAAGAAGGTCAGCACGTTCCTTCGCAATCTTAGCCATTGCTTCTACTCCACCTTGAGCCTTCACCCAACGAAGATTTTCCAATGCTGTATAGATTGGTACAACAGGAGGAGTATTAAACATAGAGCCCTTATCTACATGTGTTCGATAATCGAGCATTGTAGGAATCTGACGATCAACCTTACCTAAGGCGTCATCCTTTACAATAACGAATGTAACACCAGCCATTGAAAGGTTCTTTTGTGCTCCACCATAGATACAATCATACTTTGCTACATCAACAGGACGACTCAAAAAGTCTGAAGACATATCACCTATCAGACGTACTGGAACATCAGGATCATTGTGAAGTTCTGTACCATAAATGGTATTATTGGTAGTGATGTGAAGATAATCAAGATCTGTTGGAACCTCATACCCCTTTGGAATATAAGTATAATTATCATCAGCAGAAGATGCCACTTCTACAACATCACCCAACATCTTAGCTTCCTTGATGGCTTTCTTTGCCCAAACACCAGTATTCAGATAACCAGCTTTCTTTACAAGGAAATTCATTGGAATCATGTGGAACTCAAGTGAAGCACCACCACCCAAGAAAAGTACGGAGTAACCTTCAGGAACGTCTAAAAGCTCCTTAACTAAAGCTGATGCTTCATCAATTACAGGTTGGAAGTCCTTTGATCTATGGCTTATTTCTGCCAAAGATAGTCCAATACCATTGAAATCCAAAATCTGTTTTGCAGTATTCTCAATCACTTCTCTAGGAAGGATACAAGGACCCGCATTAAAGTTATACTTCTTCATCTGATCTGTTTAGTTTAAGTTTGACTTAAGTTGTATAGTTATTATTCTTACTTCAGTATTAAATCTCTAACTTCTTATGGCTTTATGTGTGCGAAGATACGTTTTTATTTTGGTACTTCCAAATAAACAAAGATAAAATATATCAAATACTACACGCCTGTAGTAAACTTGTAAATAAACAGAATTAAAGAGAAGGTGACGTTTTGTTAAAACGATCACCTTACTTCTTCCACTATTGTTTTGATTCCTTTAATTTTCTGTCCTTTAGAAGCCAAAATAACCTTTTTTACTTTTGTTCGGTCAATAGCTACATAACAATACCTGTCTTTAATATCTATCTTTCCAATTTCTGACGAGTGTAAACCTATTTTCTTGCAAAGGAAACCTACGATATCTATCTTGGAGATTTTATCCTTTTTCCCCTTACCTATATATATAGTAGCCATGCGTGGCAAAGAAGGTTTAGGAAGATGCGTCGGAAGTTGGTATTCTTCGTTCTCCTTACTAACATATTCAGGTAACATTTCTCCTGGTCCGAGAATAAAGAAAGTTCTTCCTTCCTTATCCCAACGAGCTGTACGCCCTACTCTATGAATATAATTATTTTCTGTTTCTGGTATATGATAATGAATGATATTATCAACATCAGGTATATCCAATCCTCGAGAAGCTAAGTCTGTACTTATAAGTATAGAAACAGAGCCATTTGAGAAACGATAAAGTGCAACCTCACGCTCATCTTGTTCCAAACCACCATGGTACCAACTCACGATAAAGTCATTCTCTTTTAGGAAGGTGGCTACTCGCTCTACAGATTCACGATAATTTAAGAATACTATTGTACTTTCATTCCCCAACGAAAGTAAGAGTCGTTTAAGCGAATCAAGTTTATCTTTCTCTGGACTTGTGACCGTATAAAGATGTACCCTATCTGGAATATTATCATCATCCGTTCTATAGTCTAGATAAATGGTTCTACCCATAGAAACAAAGGCAGGGATAGACTCTGACTCTGTGGCAGAGAGTAGGATTCGTCGTTCTATATTCGGTAATTTATTGAGAATACTCATCATCTCTCCCTGGAAACCAAGTTCAAGACATTTATCAAACTCATCAATTACTAACCATTTAATCGTTTCTGCATTAAGATTTTTCTTGTCTAAATGATCATTTAATCGACCAGGGGTTACAAATACTATCTGGGGTTTAACATCTCTAAGCACTCGATGCTCATCCATCGTAGGTCTACCACCATATAATGCCATTGCTCTTAATCCACTTCCCATATCTTTTAAAACCATAGCAGATTGAAGTGCTAATTCACGTCCAGGCAATAAGACAACTGCTTGTAATTCATCAGAATTAGCGTTTAGACGTTGAATTAATGGAAGCAGATAAGCATAAGTCTTACCTGACCCCGTAGGTGACATCACGACAACATCTTTCCCTGTATAAAGGACTGCCTCTTCCGTTGCCTTTTGCATTTCATTCAGTTGGAGACCTAGCTTATCTATAACATTATTATTGTTCATATTTAACCTCTTTTCTTATCTTATCAATTTCATCAAATTCCTTGCCCATATTGAGATTCAAATAAATAGTATATAATGGTGCCAGCCATTTCCCTTTATCATCAGGTGCTAACTGCCTAAATTTCTCCATATAAGGGCGAGATAATCCATATAACTCAATAATCTTTGCACGCTTACTCCTATATTGCTGCCTATCCTTATTCATTTCTATGGCTTGATTAAAGTAAGCTAATCCAATGTTATAATAGGCATCTACATAAGCGTCATTTCTCTTAATTATATCGTTACAAATCTTTATACAATCATTATATCTACCTAGGTTAAGAAGAGCTGTACTCTTAGCAAACATAAATAATAAACTAGTGGAATCAGCTTTTAAGGCTCGTTCTGATATAACAAGTGTAGAATCATGTTCACCTTTTTTAGTATAATATTCCACAAGCCTAGGAAAGAAAAAAGCAAAATTAGGGTATTGCTTAAACCCTTCTTGCAGCGACTTTACATACATAGTCGTATCTTTCTGAATCCAATAAGCCTCGGCCTCATATTGTTTAACAAAATTAAGCATAGAAGTATCACGTTCTGCCAAGTCTTTAAAACGCATAATCTTATCAGCATCTCCTAATTTATAACCACAAAACATTGACCAATAAGCAGCATGAGGTATCAAAGCATCACTTTGCAAATAGTTATATCCGGTAAAAAGTGGATACTCAGCAGATAATAAATAATCACGGTAATACTCAAATGCTGTTTTATAATCATTTTTATGGATGAAATAACTACCTCCATTAAATAGATTTGGGCGAATAGAATTTAAAAAAGAAGCATGTTTCTCCCTGTATTTAGGATGAACCAGCCCTCTTTTATCAGCTTGTGCATCAATAGAATCGAAGCTAGACATCGTCTCATACAATCGTTTCGTTATTGAGAAGAAAGCAGCTGTGTCATATTTTTGTTTTAGATAGAGCTTTTCATTCCCTTGCTCGTATTGTTTTGTTAGAACATCACATAATAGTAACCATATCTTATGATTATTTCTTGACGTTGAATCTACTAATAGTCCGCGAAGTGTTCCTTCGGCTTTTGAGAGTTCCTTACCAGACTTTATCTGGTCACGCACTGTTTGTAATTGTTTCTTTTGTGCGTAACACATAGATGGTAAAACAAAACAAATATATAATATAAGAACCTTAATCGTTTTCACTCTTCTGATATTTCGTTACTAAAGGCTCTAATTCCTCAGCCTTTATTTTATCATTCAGTATTGTATAAGTTAGGTAGAGCGGTGCCACCCAATCAACTTTGTTTCGACGTGGATCTTTTGCCCTTACACGTTCTAAATAGGTGCGAGCCTGTGCAAAGACTGTCATAAACTCATTATCCGAAACATTATCTCCCTTCTTTCGTTTTGCCAAGACAGAATCACGTAAAACCATCCCTAAACTATTCAAACATACCCCTATATTATAAGCCACTGGGATATTGCTAGGATCGATCTCATCCGCTTGCCTATACGCATCTATTGCCTCTTCCCAACGTTCGGCACGCATAGCTATCTCTCCCTTTAAAATCCAAGGTACAATAGAATTTGTATTATTTTCTAAACAATCATCTACAAAATCTTCTAAATTAAATCTTGGAGTTGGATTCTGATAAAATTTCATAATCCATGAAAAATAGGTTTCATTTGTTGGATCTGAACGATACAATCTCTGTATAACTGATAAATAACGAAGAGAGTCTTCAGCATTTACCATTTGATCGTGCATACATTGAGCTTTTATCTCTGCTGAGGCTTGGGCACTCTCATCATATTGCATGGCTATATCAGCATACTCATTAGCCATCTTTAAATTACGAGATTTCAAATAAAAATAAGCTAAATAATATGCAGCAACCCCTGATTCGTCTACATTGTCCTTTACTAATGGCGATTTTCTAGTTTCTAAATAGAGCTTCAGGGCATCAATCCCCTCTTGCTTTAAATAAGACTTTTTATAAAAATATTTCCCTGCATCAATCAGCATTGGATGCAATATAGACAAACGTTTCTTATTCTCCTCCTCATACTCTGGTAAGATTTTTCCTTTTCGATTAGGCATTCTATCAAACTCATCACATTTCAGTGAATATTCTACCCCATCAACAACTGTCTTAAAAATGGTAATAGAATCCCTATCCGATTGTTTCTCTATTTTGGAAAAAGCGTTCCTAGCTAGGCGATTAAAAGACTCCGCTTGCTTATGCATATCTTGTGCTTCTACAATTTGAATGCAGAATAACGCACATATAAATAGTGTTAGTAGCCTTCTCATTTATGACATTTTAGTTAAAAAAAATTCCCCTCTTATGTATATTACCTAAGAAGATAACTTACACATAAGAGAGGATTTATTACTGCTGATTATTGTACACCAGCGTCAGCAGCTGCTGCTAGTGTCTCAGGAGCTTGAGCACCCTTTACAAAGTAGTAGCATCCATAAAGAGGATAAGCCCATGAAGACTTTTGCTCTTTGAGAGTGTCAAGTTTCTTTGCTGTCTCAAGATAAGAGATAGCCTTGTTATATACCTCATTAAACTGAGCACGAGCAGCTGGAGAAAGAACTCCCTTAACAGCAGCTACACGCTCTTGAGCCTTATAGAACCAGCACTGACCAATTGAAGCATTGATAGCAATCCTTGCATTGTCATCCTTTGCTTGTTCCAAAGCCTTAGAAAGGTAATTAGCTGCTGTCTCATAGTCTTTCTTTTGACTTGCAAACTGACCCATCATTACTAATGCACCATAACTGTTAGGATTCTTTGCTAATGCTGAATTTACGATTTCTTCAGCCTTATTTTGCATACCAAGTGCACTATAAGTAGAAGTCAATGTGGTCAATACTGCATCATTCTCAGGGTCTTGAGCATAAATACCAGCGAGCTTGTCAGCATAATTTAAAGAATCCTGACGTGTCTTGAGTTGTGAACCTAAGATGGCTAGCTGTAATTGTTGAGCATCTTTCGCACGATCTTTGCTCTTCAAAGCATAAGATACATACTTTTCAGCCTTCTTGAAATCCTTATTCTGATAAGCATAATAAGTTGCGAAGTAAGCAATCTCATTCAAGTTTTCATCCTTAGACTTATCAAACTTTGAGAACATTGGCTCATCAGCAGAGTCTACGTAACGAGCAAGATACTTATAAGCATTTGCATCATCCTTAGCACCCTGATAGAAGATACCACCATTAATAAGCTGACCACGGAGTGGATAGAGCTCATCAGCAATACCTGTATACTTAGGCTTAACCTTACCCTTTGCGTTAGGCATATTATCATACTTAACAATCTCCTCAGCGGCATCGAAAGCCTGACCTACAGCCTCATAGAGACCTTTCTCATCAACAGCTTTGTTACCTTCCTTACCCATTTGCTGGTTAGTTTGGTTCTCAAGCTGAACACCCTGCTCTGCACTTACCTTTTTCATAGCAAGTTGATAGAGCTTGTCATAAGCCTTTGCCTTCTCAGCATTGTCTGTAAGCTGGCCGAGGTTAGCCTTAACGAGCTCAGCAGCCTCTGCGTAGCTCTGTGCCTTAAGGATTGCCTTCAGTGGCTCGCTGTCACCAGCGAATGCAGCAGATGTACTTAGTAACATCAATGCTGCGAACATTAACTTTTTCATATTAGTGATCTTTATTAAAAGGTTTATAATTCTATGTTAATTCTTAATTCAGAATCCTATGTTAATTCATAATTCAGAATTCATAATTCATAATTATGATTACCGTTGTTTCTATGAGCTTTGAAACAAGCAACTTGTTTAATTCATAATTCAGAATTCAAAATTCATAATTATGATTACCGTTGTTTCTATGAGATTTGAAACAAGCAACTCGTCAACTTGTCAACTCGTTTACTCGTCAACTCGTTAACTTGTTCACTCGAAATCAACAGGTGTCACCTCTGTATTATCTGCTGCGGATGATGTCTCTCCCTTGATATCCTCATCAGTATTTGGGAGGTCTTCACGACTATCATCCTCAACCTGTGATTCCATCTCAGAACTCATCACCTTACATACAGATGCGATAACATCATTCTTTTTAGCGAGGTTTATTAGGCGCACACCTTGTGTTGCTCGACCCATTACACGGCATTCGGCAACCGACATACGAATAACAATACCGCTCTTGTTGATAATCATCAAGTCGTTATCATCAGTAACGTTCTTGATAGCAACAAGTTTACCAGTCTTATCCGTGATATTCAGCGTCTTAACACCCTTACCGCCACGATTAGTCAATCGATAGTCCTCTACCTGTGAGCGCTTTCCGTAGCCCTCCTCAGATACTACCATAACCGTCTCGTTAACAGGGTCATTAACAACAATCATACCAACAACTTCGTCTTGCCCGTCTTCGTCCAGACGCATACCACGTACACCTGTAGACACACGGCCCATAGTACGGATATTTGACTCATCGAAGCGACAAGCACGACCATTGCGGTCAGCGATGATAAGTTCGTTATGGCCATTTGTAAGACGAACGTCTACAACCTCATCTCCCTCATTGATGTTAATAGCAATCACACCATTGGTACGAGGACGTGAGTAAGCACGGAGTGAAGTCTTCTTAACGATACCCTGCTTTGTAGCAAATACTACATAGTGAGAATCGAGGAAGTCGTCATCATCCAAGCCCTGAATACGCAAGAATGCGTTAACAGAATCGCCCGGCTCAAGTGAGAGCATATTCTGGATAGCACGTCCCTTTGAGTTCTTATCACCCTCTGGGATGTCATAACACTTCATCCAGTAGCAGCGTCCCTTACGAGTAAAGAACAGCATTGTCTGGTGCATTGTTGCTGGATAGATATATTCGGTGAAGTCCTTCTCACGTGTGCGAGCACCCTTAGAACCTACTCCACCACGAGCCTGCTCCTTGAAGTCTGCAAGCGGAGTGCGCTTAATATAACCAAGGTGACTAATAGTAATAACAACAGGGTCATTAGGATAGAAGTCCTCAGCATTAAACTCATGCTCATCAGGGATAATCTCTGTACGACGGTCATCGCCATACTTCTCCTTAACCTCCTGCAACTCTTCCTTCATCACTTCCTTACAACGCTCAGGGTTATTAAGAATCTCCTGCAAGTCCTTGATGGTTTGCATCAATTCCTCAAACTCCTGATGCAACTGGTCAAGACGCAGACCTGTAAGCTGTGACAAACGCATATCAACGATAGCTCTTGATTGAAGCTCATCGAAGTCAAAACGTTTCTCAAGGTTTCTTTGTGCCTCTGAAGGTGTCTTGCTGGCACGAATAATACGGACAACCTCATCAATATTATCACAAGCCTTAATCAGTGCTTCTAAGATATGTGCGCGTTCCTGTGCCTTCTTCAAGTCGAATTGTGCACGGCGGATGGTTACATCATGACGATGCTCTACGAAGTACTTAATGCACTCACGAAGGCTCAACAGACGTGGACGACCCGCTACCAATGCGATACAGTTTACAGAGAAAGAACTCTGCAATGCTGTCATCTTGAAAAGCTTATTCAGAATGACGTTTGCATTGGCATCACGCTTCACATCAACAACGATACGCATACCTTGACGGCCCGTCTCGTCATTAACGTTAGAGATACCCTCCAACTTTCCTTCCTTCACGAGGTCAGCAATATATTCAATAAGTTGCTGCTTATTAACTCCGTAAGGAATCTCTGTCACAACAATCTTATCGTGGTTCTCATCGCTCTCAATCTCAGCCTTAGCACGCATTACGACACGGCCACGACCAGTCTCATAGGCATCCTTAACACCTTGAAGACCATAAATATATGCACCTGTTGGGAAGTCTGGAGCTGGGATAAATTCCATTAATCCATCGGTAGAAATCTCTGGATTGTCAATATAAGCACAGCAACCATCAATAACTTCTCCAAGGTTATGCGTAGGGATATTAGTTGCCATACCCACAGCAATACCATTACCACCATTTACAAGCAAGTTAGGAATCTTTGTAGGCATTACAGCAGGCTCACGCAGCGTATCGTCGAAGTTGTTGACCATGTCAACCGTATCCTTCTCGATATCGTCCATAACGTGCTCACCCATCTTTGAGAGGCGGCACTCAGTATAACGCATCGCAGCAGCAGAATCACCATCGACAGAACCAAAGTTACCCTGTCCATCAACCAACTTGTAGCGCATATTCCAGTCCTGTCCCATACGCACAAGCGCACCGTAAACAGAAGAGTCACCATGTGGGTGATACTTACCAAGTACCTCACCGACAACGCGGGCACACTTCTTGTAAGGCTGGTTGCTAAAGTTACCGATACCACGCATACCGAAGAGGATACGGCGGTGAACAGGCTTAAAACCGTCACGAACATCAGGGAGGGCACGTGCCACAATCACCGACATTGAGTAGTCGATGTAGGAGCTTTTCATCTCCTCCTCGATGTTGATCTTCATAATTCTGTCCTGATCAATTGTCTGATTTTCGTCCATTATATATTTTTTCTGTTATAAATTTCTATCACTTTAACGAGCTCATCCCCATAAGGCTAAAATTGCTCACAATAGCCTTTATTTCCTTTCTGAGCCGTTTTCGTACTTTTTCAAGGTGTAAAGATACGAATATTTTTTGATACCACAAAGGGCTTATAACGAAAAAATGTTATCAAGACCTATTATTTTGAAGCGTTTATTTCTTTTTAGGATTTACATTAAATCGCCATGACAAGGATAATATTACACTATTATTCCATGTTTTCAGCATCTGCAGGATAGGTAATCGTCTATCAATGACCATGCAATCTGATGGCATCAAGTAAACTTTTGCACTTCCGTTTCTCATAAGATAGTCTGGTGTAAATGGTCGGTGATATAGATTGCTCAATTTGATTACAAAGATAAATAATATCTTTCTGAAAACAATAAAATGGGCATAAAAAAAATACATACTAATGCAACTTGCGCCATAAAACTCTGTCAATGACTCACTTACCTCTGTGTAATATTTCGTTCAACGATTCTGCCCTTCCAATAGATTGCAATAACAATCATAACAATCACAACAATCACAATTCATATTAAGGATTTTCCGTTTTATTGATACTACTGAAAGACATTATATATTATTATTTATTAATAAGGTATTATATTATATGGACTCTCCTTTTCGTTGTATTGAAATTCCTTATTATGATTTTGTGATTTGTGACTTGTGTGATTACCTTTGCCCCCTTTTGTATTTGTAAAGATACAAAATATAATCAAAAATACAAAATTCAAAGCGTATAAAAAATGTTATTTACAAGTTAACTTTCTGTAATTATGATGATTACAAACAATTGATAAATGATAACAGCCTGACACTTTACAGGATAATTGCCCCTTTGCAAACTAAATAACACAAAAATACACTGCCCCAAAAATTACAAATTACAAATTACAAATTACATTAAGGTTGGTCGGGGTATATCTGGTCAGGTGCTGGGATGATAAAGTTTTATTATAATATATAATATATTATATATTATAATAAAGTTAATAATATTATTAATTATCATATTTAGTATTTTAAAACTATCAGTTTATAAGCCCTATACAAGTAAAGAAACTCCTGATGGTCCTTAATGTAATTTGTAATTTGTAATTTTGTAATCGAGGGAGAGAATCTCCAAGATGCTCTACTATCAAGAAACAACTTGCTCAATAATAAAACAAAATATGTTTACGATTTGGATTAAAAATATTTTAAGCTTATCTTTTCACCTGACAAAGCATATCTAAACATATTACGGATGTGGCTTTTAGTAAGCTTAGAAAGGGCTTATACGCATAAAGAAAACTAATGATAGCAATAGTGTGCTCAGTGTTGGTGAACGATTGCTTACAATAAACATAACACGCTTGTGTACAATAGATTACAATGAATAAAACACTTTTTAACACGCTCTTTTCTTGCAATCTTCAAAATAAATAGTTACCTTTGTATGGTCAAAATGAAAGACCGCGGAAGAAATGAAAAACAACACAAACCGTCGTCAGCTGTGAAGCTAAAAAGACACGTCGTCAGCTGTGAAGCTTGTAAACATAAATCAGCTATGAAGCTCTAAGACGTACATATCTGCCCACACCGTCACGTCTGCTATCACAGAGCTGCCCTCACGCTGAAAACGAAGAACATTAGTCGCAGGCTTCACATGCTGCAGCTGGTAGCCATGCGCCCGAAGACCAGACGCCAATGTATGATAATATCCCTTGTCCCAAAAGACGATTTGCAACGCTCCTCCCCTATCGTCAATGACAGCAAGGCTTGAATTATCCTTCTTTGCAAAGAGCCTGTAGAAAGGTTGTTTTGATTGGTCGAAGTCAGCATTAGGACCGACGTGCCACCCCCACAACTGACGTGTGTCATCAGCTACTAACTCTGTCGGAATTCGTCTGAGTCCATACTTACTGAAAAGATAAGGTGCAACCGCCCGCTTCCCTTTCTGCACCTGATATTGCAATAATTCAAGCACAGGCAATGGAAGTAAAGGAAGATTCCCCTGCGCAGGTGTGCACAGAGGAATCAGTAGGAAGATAAGTTGAAAGATTATTCGCTTCATGACAGTCCTTCCAACTCGTTTAGCCAGTTGGTTGACATTGCATCAGAAGGCATTCTCCAGTCGCCACGTGGCGAAAGGCTCACGCTGCCCACCTTTGGTCCGTCTGGCAAGCATGAACGTTTGAATTGCTGAGAGAAGAACCTACGGAAGAAGATGCGCATCCAATGAAGAATGACGCTGTCGGGGTAAACACCACGAAAGGCATTCTGCGCCATCCAATAGATTTTTGAAGGGCGGAAACCGCAGCGAAGAACATAATAGAGGAAGAAATCGTGAAGCTCGTAAGGACCAACAAGGTCTTCTGTCTTCTGTGCAATTTCTCCCTTATCATCAGCAGGTTTTAGCTCTGGTGAGATTGGAGTTTCCACGATGTCTATCAATGTCTTACGTACATTTTCATCCTTAGTTGTGTCAGCAGCATAACGCACAAGATATTGCGTCAGCGTCTTTGGCACACTCGCATTTACGGCATACATACTCATATGGTCGCCATTATAGGTACACCATCCCAAGGCAAGTTCGCTAAGGTCGCCCGTACCAATGACAAGTCCGTTCATCTGATTACTCAAATCCATCAAAATCTGCGTACGCTCACGCGCTTGTGCGTTCTCATAAGTAGAATCGTGTACCTCTGGGTCATGACCAATATCCTTAAAATGCTGTAAAACAGAGGCTTTAATATCAATCTCACGAATCGTGATACCAAGACGCTCCATGAGTGCCATAGCATTCTTATAGGTTCGGCCTGTTGTTCCGAACCCTGGCATGGTAACGCCTACAATTCCCTTACGATCAAGTCCAAGCTTATCAAAGGTCTTGACAACGACAAGGAGGGCAAGGGTGGAATCAAGTCCACCGCTAATACCAATAATTGCAGATTTGCAATTAGTATGTACCAACCTCTTCGCCAATCCACTCACCTGAATATTATAGATTTCATCGCAAGCATCCTGCATATTCTCTGTCTTAGGAATAAAAGGATGCTGGTCGAACTCGCGTGTCAGCGTAAACTCACGCATAGGCTTGAGCGGTGGCAAGCAATCTACGTGCAAGGCGAGTTCATCAATCTGACCAGTAACACCAGCTAATCCTGACGCAACAGGACGCTGCGCGTTGACAAAGGTACTATTGGTACGACGTTCGCTACGTAAATTTTCAATATCAATTTCAGATATAACTAACTGTGGGTCAATCTGAAAACGCTCTGACTGCTTAACAAGTGAGCCATTCTCAAAAATCAATGCATTTCCGCCAAAGACAACATCCTGCGTACTCTCACCAAAGCCACTACTACTATAAACGTATCCGCTGATAGTTCGTGCGCTTTGCTGGGCAAGCAGTGACTTCAAGTAAGTGTGCTTTCCGATGAGTTCGTCGCTGGTAGAAAGATTGAAGATAATCTCCGCACCTGCCAAGGCAAGATGATTGCTCGGTGGTGTTGGTGCCCATACATCCTCACAGATTTCTATGGCAAAGGTAGCCCCCTCAGATGTGCGGAAAATCTGCAACTCTGGTGTCACTCGAATATTATTCCCTGCAAAGCGAATGTGCTGTGGACGCAAGTCTTGTGAAGATGCAAACCATCGTTTCTCATAGAACTCGCTGTAGTTAGGTAGGAAGGTCTTTGCTACGATGCCTAAGAGTTTTCCTTGTTGAATGACCAATGCGCAATTAAGGAGCAATGCTCCCACAGCTACAGGCGCACCGACAATGACGGTGATATCTAATTGGCGAGTAAATTCGAGCAGCTCGATGACAGCCTGCTCAGTATCGTCAAGAAGAAGTTGCTGCTGGAAAAGGTCCTGACAAGTGTAACCCGTTATTGAAAGCTCTGGGAAAACGATAATCTCTACGCCCTGACCTTCAGCAATAGCAATCTGCTTTTCTGTTTCTATAAGGTTGAACTTTGTATCTGCAACCTTCACTGCAGGAATAGCTGCAGCCACCTTTATAAGTCCGTGTTTCATATTGAATGAAAAAATTATTTAATTGTTACCTGAGTAGCTCCGTAGCCGTATTCACGGAAAGAAGCATCTTGGTAAGAATAATGTTTGTATTTATAATTAAGTTCATGAATGATTGCATGGCGCAATACGCCTTCGCCCTTCCCATGAATGAAAATGAGTTTCTTGCCACGATGCGCCTTATATTGTTCGAGCGTACGACGGAAGACATCTAATTGATATTCAAGAATATCTGCCGCTGTCATACCCGCTGTTGTCTCGAGCAATTCGTCAGCATGAAGGTCTATGATAATTTTGTCATCGCTAAGAATCTGTTTAGCTGGCTTCTTACGCTCAAACTTATAACGCTTGGAGAGTTCCTCCGTCTTCTTATCAATCTCTTCTTCTGACAGACGGCTTGGTGACGCATAACCCACCTTCAACTTATCTGTGGCTTCGTCCTCACCTTTCCTTGTTAAAGGTTCAAACATCGGGTGCTGAGCAGGCTTATCCTTCTCAATCAACGTATATATCAATGCTGGCTGCTCGAAGAAAACACTTTCGTGGAAAGTATTGAGCTTATAGAACTTCACGGCATCAATCTTTACCTGAAGATCACAAGTAGGCTTGAGTGCGAAAGGCTTATCCTTCTTATAACTGTGAAGTTGAACACATCCCTGCAACATATCGTTGAGGTCGGCAAGCGTGAAGTCCTCAATCAGCAACTTCATATTTGGTTCCAATTCGCCAACAGCCTTCAATACCCACTTATCTTCCTGCTTTAAAGAGTAGGAGAAATGAACATAATAATTTGAATCATTGACAAGATAAGACTTGAAGTGCGTAGTCGTGAGGTTCTTTATATCGGTAGGTGTGAAAGCAAGATAAATAGACAACTCATCACCACCAACACGTTCTCTCACTGGAGCTTCAAAATTAACAGAAGGGTCGTCATGCGGTTCTATGTCTGCATCAACATCACGCCAATTATCCCCTACTTCCTCTTCTTCAGCACCTGTAGCGGTCAGACGTTGCTTGATACTGCGAGTATCCTCGCCTTTCTCCATCTTACGTTGCTGCTGGTCGATACGCAGCTTTGCACGGTCAGTAGCGGCATCTTCAACAACAACAACCTCACTGGCTACTGTTGGAATCTGAAAACCATCTTCGTCTTCAACCAAAACAATTTTACCTTTGAAACCTGCAATGACTCCACCACCAGTAGAGCTTAAAAATCTAACTTTATCACCTATTTTCATCTTTTTTCTTCTTAATGTTTATAAAGAATACAACCAATATCTTATCAATTAGCTGCATTTCCTCCCCCTTTTAAATACCAAGTCTACTTATAATAAATAAGTTTTATAAATCCTCACGCTAAGGGAAAAATACTATGGTATCAATAATGAAGAATCACCATAACTAAGGAAACGGAAGTCATGGCTGAGGGCATAATCATAAACCTTACGCCAATCGCCCTTTAAGAAAGCACTCACTAAGAGCAACAACGTTGATTGTGGTTGATGAAAATTAGTTACGAGTGCCTTAACAATCTTGTAGGTATAACCTGGAGCAATGATAATCTGGGTACTTGAATGTAACACATTTAATCCGTCTTTATCCAAATAGGCAAGCAAATGACGAATTGAATCCTCCGCAGTTATCACCTTACCATTCACTACTACAAATCCTTCTTCATTATGTGGTAAGTCATATGGTTCCCATTGATTGACATGAAGGTCTTTCTCTGCCGTTTCTGGAGACAACACCAACTTAACACCCATATAATAAAGGCTTTCCAGTGTTCTAACACTTGTTGTTCCTACAGCAACAGCGTGACATTTATGCTTTAGAAGTTTCTCTAAGGTCTGACGACGAACAACAACAAACTCTGTGTGCATATTATGCCCCTCAATCTCCTGACTCTTCACTGGTTTGAAAGTTCCGGCTCCCACATGAAGTGTAAGTTCCTCACGATCAACACCATGTTCATCCAAGGCTTTCAGCACTTTATCGGTAAAGTGAAGTCCAGCTGTAGGCGCTGCCACTGAGCCTTTAATCTTTGAATATACGGTTTGATAAGTTTCCTTATCACTTTCCTCTGTCGCACGGTTAAGATACGGAGGAATAGGTAATTCACCTACGGCTTCAAGAATCTCAGCAAATGATATGTTTGTATTATCCCACTCAAATTGAATCCAGTGATTAGTTCCACCAGCTTGCTCTTGAACCTTACTGCGGTCCATTGTCGCTGTGAGTGTCAGCTTCTGCCCTTTGATTTCAAATGCACGCTTTAATGCGCCTTCCTTCCACTTCTTAAGGTTGCCAACCATACAAAGCCATGCACACTCATGATTTGTTTGAAACATCAATTCATAATCTGTTGGCTGTGCTGGTTCCATAAGAAACACCTCTATGAGTGCTCCCGTCTCCTTGCGGAAGTGCATACGTGCTTGAATGACTTTCGTATTATTGAAAACCATCAACGCACCCTTAGGCAAATATTCAGGAAGATTATAAAAAATGTCCTCCGATACATCACCATGCTTATAAAGCAATAACTTACTATGGTCGCGCTCTGTCAACGGAAACTTGGCGATGCGCTCATCAGGGAGTGGATAGTTGTAATCAGAAATGCTAATATGTTTTGTATCTTCAGACATAATATGGTTTTTATATTAATAATAAAGCACGAAATACCGCATAGATAAATGTTAATACAAGTATCGTTAACACAAGGTCTATATCAGCAAAGCTATAGCCTGTGCGGGTGTACCGTGTGGAAATATAATGAAGTTTATCACTGAATCGAATGTAAATGCGAAGATATAAAAAATAAATGAGAATGGCAATTGTAGTCCCAAAAATTGCACCAACAAATATATCTGAAGGATAATGTACGCCTAAATATGGACGAGTTAATGATACGATTATAGCCCACAAGAACATGAAACAAGAAAAAATCTTATCACGCACTAATAAACAAAAGAATACAGCTATTAGAAAAGCATTTGCCGTATGGGAAGAGAAAAAGCTATATCCGCTTGCATAATAACCATTTGCTGATTGAACGATTCCTTGTAATTCTGGACTATTTAAAGGGCGTGGGCGTGCAATAAGGGGTTTTACAATGCCAAGATTCACACCATCAACAATCAATAATCCTATTCCTATGGTACCGACAATAAGCATTATCTTCCACCAATTTTCATTATTTTTTATAACTAAATAAAGTAAAGCCCCATACAACAATATCCACGTATAGGCAGAAGTCAAAGTCACGACTAGGTTGTCTAGAAACAAATTATTGCTTCCATTCAGAGTAAGTAGTACGCACTTATCAATTGTATGTAAGGCTTCAAAACTCATACAAAATTAATGACTAATAAACTGATATATAAAACTTATTAAATTGCTTCAATACAAGAGGTTTGTACCCAACCTTGTCGTCCATCATTAAGTTGAACACCTGTCCATTTACTCAAACCTTGATCAGTAATCTTTACTTTAGATCCTTCATGAAGAATGAATATCTCTTTAGACTTTTGATCAGGTGTTTCTCTTACTACAGCTGATGGTAACATTATGATACCATGATTACTTGCATCTAATAAACATACTTGTTGGATGGCAAAAAATGTGGTAAGAATAAATAGGACAAAAAATAAAGGGAGTGTTCCTCTTGACAATTTCTGTAGAAGTTCTTTCTCTACAAAAATATATACCACTAAAGATACTAAAGCCAGAAATAGAGAAATAAGACTCAAATAAGCCCAACAATCTACACTCAAAAGATTTACAAGTGCCTTATACCAAGTAACGAAAAACATTTCTGATTCTGGCGTTAACTTATCAATTGTTTTTGATTGAGCCAACTGAAGATTAAAACGAATGTCATCATCACTAGGAGACAAACGTTGAGCACGTTCGTAAGCAAGAACTGCATGAGGTATATTATCGAGACGATAATAACAATTCCCTAAATTATAGTATAAAGCCGCAGACTCGCCTTGTTCCAATAACTTTTCATATCCCTTTACAGCTTGTGCATAGTTTCCCTTTTGATATAATTTGTCAACATCTGACTTAGTTTGAGAGAAGACATGGATTGGGAGAGCTAATAAAACTATCATCAAGAAGGAAAGAATATTATTATTCTTAGACTTCTGAACCTTTACTTTTTTAATCGTTTCTTCCATCTCTGAAATGGCTTCCATTGCTACATCAAATGTCTTTTGCATATTCCCTTTCTCATTTCCTGGTGCATAACGCTCATACTCACATTCATCTATAGCCGTAATGAACTTGTCTATAACCTCCATAGGAACATTAATAGCCGTTAATTGCTCACTAATATTATCACGTGACAATTGTTCTACTGGGAGATTTAATTTATCACTAACATAGCCCCAAAGTGCTTGTAAGATTTCATCATAAAACTCTATATTTCTCCCTTTCATCTTTAATAGATTAGCTGAATGCAAACGAGAAGTAGCTATCCTACTTGCATTTTTTCCTCGCTTGAGAACCATATCAACACGATGAGCGAAACGGTCCTTATATCTATAAGCTAAAATAGATCCACTAACAAGTAGTAACAAAAGAATAATATAATATGGAATAGAACCAAAGAAGAAATGACCTACCTTATCCAATGCACTATCCCCAACCTTCAAAGGTAAAATATCTTCATTAGGTAAATCTACTGATAAAATATCTTTAGAACTACCATCACCTCGCATAACCTTCAATTCCATCGGAGAAGTCTGAAGGGTAACATACTTATGCTGAACCAAGTCATAATAAACAAATTTAACTGGAGGAATGGAAACTACTCCTTCTTGTTGAGGAACAATAACTTGGTCATAAATTATATTTCCTTCAACTCCATTCTCCGTTAATTGTGTCTTGTCGGTAATCTTCACATCGTATTTTTCAAACCCCTTAGGTATCTGAATAATAGGTTGTTTTATTAACTTCAGATTTCCTGCTCCACTAACTACAACACGAATAGAAACAGGATCACCAGCTTTTACTTCTTTCTTATTTAATTGTCCTGAAAGGTTAAAATGACCAACACCTCCAGAGAAATCAGAAGGGGGAGTTGGTAATGGTAAAACTTTTATCGACAAGCCAGATGCAAGAATATCTTTCTTTATATTCGTGATACCATCATCGATACCAAAGGCTTCAAATGGATTAAAATTATTACTCTCTTGAACTAAACCATGAAAAGTCAAAGCAGGTACTTTTAAAGTTCCTGTCATCTGTGGATACATGACATACTTACTCCATGTAACACAGTTATAAACTCGATTACCTACACGCTCTTTATGGAAAGTCTTTTGTTGTGGCAAATTAACTTCTTGGACGTGGAAACCCGTTAAATCAGGCATTTTACCAATTAACTGACGCAGATTCTTTGTTGTATAAACTTTATAAGTTAAAAGGACAGGTTCTTGTTCGTAAACTGTTGTTTTATTTGCAGAAACCTTAATGAATAAATCTTTAGAGCTAATATGTGAGGAGGAAGAACGTGGATCATCTTGAACGTCATTGTAACTTCCTTTTGAGGAAGCATAAGCTCCCTTTGCATTACCAGATGCATTAATTCTTACAGGCGTAGATGCAATCTCTTGACCATTAACAACAATCTTCGCTGGTCCTATCCCGAGGTTACCCTTTTTTGTAGCCACAAAGACATACGCAAACGTGACTGTAGAGGAACTACTAGCATGACCATTAATAAACTGATAATTAGATTGAGAAGATGTTGCAGGTCCATATACTTTCTCAAGTCCATTAGATAATCTACCTAACTGAAATCTACGAACATCCTGAGTATATACTGTATATTCAACTTGGAACTCCTCTCCCACTGATACATGCTTAGGAGCTACGACACGAACATATTGTGCCTTCATTCCAAGCGTACATAAAAGTATGAAAAGTAAAAATATATATCGTTTCATATTTCTAATAGTTACCAATTTTTATCAAGTTTTTTATCCGAAGGTTGTTGCATTGCCTTTGCCAGCCTCTTTTGAGTTTCTTTTTCCTGTTGCATAGCCGCATTCAATAATTGTTCAGCATTACTCTTGCTCATATCATTATTATTGTTTTGAGGCTTTTGCTGAGAATTATCCTTCTTCTTCTGTTTATTATCTTTGTTCGATTGATTCTTATTTTGTTTGTTTTTATTCTGATTATTTTTAGAGCCACCAGAGTTCTTCTTATTATTCTGTTTCTTCTGCTGACGTTGACATAACTCGAAGTTATAACGTGCATTATTATGAGAAGGGTTATCACGCATTGCCTTCTTATAATAATCAATAGCCTTACTATAATTTTTCTCTCCTTGATAAATAGTACCAAGATTATTGTAGCTACTAGCCTGACGAATAGGATCTGTTTCTAATTTAGCCGCTTTCTCGTAAATCTTTTTTGCTTCTGCATTCTTATGTTGCGCCTGTAAACATCTAGCTAAATTATAATTGCCAATAGCATTATTAGGTTCCTTATCGATAGCCTTACGATAAAAGACCTCAGCTTGTGCATAGTTCTTTGAGGAAAAGTTCTTATTTCCTTTCCTAATTAACTGATTACTCGTTTGAGCATTAAGCGTAACAAACGATATCATCAAAAGACATACTATAAAATAAAGCCGCTTAAACATATACTTATTTAATACTTTCTCTTTCTTTCTAGAATAAAGACATCAATGATGAGTGATAAGACGGCAAGTAGTGCAAACGCCTGGAATTGCTCATCATAATCACTATATACAACATTATTTATCTCTCCCTTTTGAAGTTTTCCAAGTTCTCTCTCCAGAAGGGCATCAGCAACACTACTATTATCTACGTGTATATATACTCCGTGCCCTGCATCTGCTATTTTCTTACACATTTCTTCATTGAGATGTGTCTTAACAATATTACCATTGGCATCTCTCAAGTCCTCACCATTAGGCATTGGAATAGTAGTTCCTTGTGTAGAACCTATACCAAGTATAAACACCTTAATACCCTTTTCTTGCGCTTGTTTTGCCATAGCTTCTGCACCTCCCTCATTATCTTCACCATCTGTAATGACGACAATCGCTTTACCTGTTTGAGTATTAGGTGTAAAACTGTGCATAGCTAAGTTAATCGCTTTACCAATGTCTGTTCCTTGTGTTCCGATTAATGAAGGATTTATATTATCCAAGAACATCTTTGCCGAAACATAATCACTCGTTATTGGTAGTTGAACAAAAGCGTCACCCGCAAAGACAATTAAACCTAGTTTGTTCTTCGTAAACTTATTCATGAGTCCCTCAACCATAAGTTTACTCTTATCTAAACGTGAAGGTACAACATCTGTAGCCAACATAGAGTTACTAATATCAAGCGCCATAATAACTTCGATGCCCTCTCTACTTGTATTATTTGCAATCTTATTACCAATCTGTGGACGAGCTACTATCAATATAAGCAATGTCAATATTAGTTCTGCCAAAACAAACTTTATCAACTTCCTTCTTGGACTTGCCATAGGAGATAATTGATGCATTAACTTTAGCGAACCAAATCGTTTAAGTCTACGTTTACTTTGGCGAAGAGAATATAGATAAATCATTGCTAATAGAGGTATCAGCAATAACAACCATAAATATGTAGGATTATCAAATCTAAACATTCTTCATTTATCACATTAAATAAGTTATTCACCTTATTATATATAGGCAAATCACTTATGGTAATCTTCTAAAAACCGTCAGACGTAATAGTAAATCTAAACAGAAGAGGAACAATGCCAGCCATGCAAAGGGCATATAAGCCTCATGCAAATGACTATAAGCTTTTACTCTCAATTTCGTCTTCTCTAATTTATCAATATCTTGATAAATCTTGGAAAGTTCAGCTTGGCTTTGCGCTCTATAAAACTCCCCATTTGTTGATACAGCTATATTTTGTAATGTCTTATAGTCTATTGCTCCTAAATCTCCCTCTGACTCCTTACCCAAACCTATAGTATAGATTCTTATACCATACTTCTTAGCTATAGACGCAGCTGTCATTGGAGAGATAGAACCGACATTATTACTACCATCAGTCAACAGAATTATAACCTTACTCTTTGCTTTCGAGTCTTTTAGTCGACTAACCGAATTAGCAAGTCCCATACCAATAGCTGTTCCATCCTGTATTAATCCTTTCACTACTAAATCTGTACGTACATTATGAAGAAGATTTAATAAAGCGGCATGGTCGACTGTCATTGGACATTGTGTGAAAGCCTCTCCTGCAAATATCGTCAGACCGATGTTATCATTAGGGCGTCCACTAATAAAATCTGAAGCCACTTCTTTTGCCACTTCTATACGATTAGGGAACACATCTTCTGTCAACATACTTGCTGAAATATCCATCGTCAACATGATATCAATTCCTTCAGCATCCTTATTATCCCAGGAGTTATACGTTTGTGGACGTGCTAACACAATGACCACCAAAGTATAAACTAGACAACGCAGAAACATTGGAAGATGGATCATCCGAATCCTCCAACTCTTTGAGATATGTTGATAAGCGAATGTATCGCTCATCTTTATGGTTGATTCCTTACCTTTACCACAAAGAAAATACCATAATAAATAAGGTATTAACAAGATAAGTAAAAGAAGGTATCCACTATTGGCAAATTCCATTTCTACTTCAATTTACATTACACTAGAAGTCCTATAATCTCTGACACGAAATATATGAATAGAGCCACAGAACAAACTAATAATAATATGATAGCCAACTTGATAATTTTACGAGTACGCTGACTCCTTGTCTCCTCAGTCTTGTCAACTATTGGAACAATATCATCTTTCTTTGTCGTTTTTATGAAACGTACTACATTATCGAAATAGTAGTTCTTATCATTTTCACCCGTTTGGTATTTAGCAAACTTTACGAGATCTACTGTATTGAAAATTTCTTCTAACTCTTTAATATCTGTCTCCTTACATTCATCATGTAGTTTATCCAAGATTTCAGAAGAAGTCATCTCTAAGGCATTAAACTTATAACGCTTAGAAATATATCTTCTCAAGACATCAGTTACATGCGTATAATAGGTCTTTTGATCTGAATAAGACTTTATTTGTGAGCGAATCTCTTCCAACTCATTTAGTGCTTGTTCATAAGAAGACAATACACGCTCCTTCTTACTAACCTTACGTCTACTTAATGACTTATAGAGATAATAAGCAAGCCCCAAAAGAATAAGAATCAATAGCCCTATTAGGATGACGGGAAGCCACTCTGCAAAAGTAAGGCTAACCTGCTGAATATCATCAGGTGGCATTGGGGTATTCTTGACCGTATCAACAGGAATAGAACGAACATCAAAGCTAACGGCTTTCGTCAAACTCGTCTTACCATTAATAACAACCTTCTGTGCAGGAATGGTATAATGCTTTGCATTCCATGCCGTCAACACATAGGTACGTTTATTCAACTGATGATTAGAAGAATCCGTAACACTACGATTCACCTTTAACACTTCCACGTCTTGTGCATACTCTTTCGGCACAATCTGTTTAGGAAAGGAAACCTTTGTACCACGGGGAACATCTACGACAATACTATAACTAGTTCTTCCACCTATTAATATATGAGTAGAATCAATACTAGCTCTAACATTTATCTGTGCATAGCTGACACCAACTATAGATAATAACGCTATTATCACCAAAAACCTTTTCATCGTCTTCTCTTTAAAAATAACGTTATCAACATCTTGACATAATCGTCATTAGTAGCTATAGCCACACTATCAACGTGACTTTGCGTTAAAGTATCATGCAATCGTTGTTCACGCTCTTCCCAATAGGTATTGTGAGCCTTTCGAACACGAATATCATGTGTATCAACATACATCTCATGTCCTGTCTCTGCATCAATAACTTTCAGCAAACCGACATCAGGCATTACCTTTGCACGTGGGTCATATACTTGAATGGCAACAACGTCATGTTTTCTATTTGTGATACGTAATTCCTGACTAAAATCCTTCCTTGTATAGAAATCGCTAATAACAAAAGCTGTACAACGACGTTTGACAACCTTATTAAGATATTCCAGTCCTACTCCTACATCTGTCTTCTTACTATTTGGCGTAAATGTCAACATCTCTCTAATTAAATAAAGAATATGTTTCCTACCCTTCTTGGGTGGGATATACTTCTCAACGTGATCAGAAAAGAAGATAACACCTATCTTATCATTGTTTTGAATAGCCGAGAATGCTAATGTAGCAGCTATCTCCGTCACACATTCACGTTTAAGTTGTCCAGCGGTACCGAAATCTAAAGAACCACTCACATCTATCACCAACATTACAGTCAGTTCGCGTTCTTCTTCAAAGACTTTTATGTAAGGACGATGAAAGCGACCCGTAACATTCCAATCAATATCACGAACATCATCGCCATACTGATACTCGCGTACTTCAGAAAACGCCATACCTCTACCCTTAAAGACGGAATGATATTGACCAGCAAATATATTCTGGCTTAAGCCTAGAGCTTTAATCTCTATTTTACGTACTTTCTTTAGTAACTCAGTTGTATCCATATACAATGATGAAAACTATCTTTTCTTACAATACACTTAACAATGAAACGAGAATCATTAAGGTACTTGCACCTTGTTAATTATCTCACTAACTATTGTCTCTGTAGTTAAGTTAGCAGCTTCTGCCTCGTATGATAAACCAATTCTGTGACGAAGAACATCATGTGCGACAGCACGTACATCTTCTGGTACTACATAGCCACGGTGCTTGATAAAGGCGTATGCACGGCTAGCTCTGGCAAGATTGATACTTGCACGTGGACTACCACCAAAGGTTATCATCTCTTTCAAGTCAGCTAATTGATAACGTTCAGGATATCTCGTAGCAAAGACGATATCAGTAATATACTGCATAATCTTGTCATCCAAGTAAACATCCTCTACAACCTTTCTTGCTTCAAGGATTTCTTTAGTACCAATAACAGGGCGAATTACAGGAGCATTGCCTTGTAGATTCATTCGAACAACAAGTTTCTCTTCATCTAATGTTGGATAATCAAGAACAACCTTCAACATGAATCGATCCACTTGTGCTTCTGGCAACATATAAGTACCCTCTTGCTCTATTGGATTTTGTGTTGCCATGACAAGGAAAGGATCAGGCAAGGTAAATGTAGACTCACCAATGGTAACTTGATGTTCTTGCATTGCTTCCAATAGTGCACTTTGAACCTTTGCGGGCGCACGGTTAATCTCATCTGCAAGTATAAAGTTAGAGAAGATAGGTCCTTTCTTTACGTGGAATGTTTCGTCCTTTTGCGAATAGATTTGTGTACCAATAACATCAGCAGGCAACAAATCTGGAGTAAACTGAATACGACTATAGCGCACATCAATGAGCTGTGATAGCGTCTTGATAGCAAGTGTCTTTGCTAGACCAGGGACACCCTCTAATAGGATATGACCATCACTAAGTAAAGATATAAGTAACGAATCAATTAGATGCTTTTGGCCAACTATTATTTGATTCATTCCTGTCGTAAGGTCTGTCACAAAAGAACTCTGCCGTTCGATTCTCTCATTTAACTCTCTAATATCAATAGATTCCGCCATTATTTCACAATTTATATTGTACTCTTATGTATCATTCAACGAGTCACAAAAGTACAACATAAAAGCGGATAGGGCGAATATTTGTATCTAAATTATATTAAATAAAAACTTAGTGTTGGTTTTTAAAGACTTTTTTAATTGAAATAGGTTAACGTCTATGTTTTCATCCTTAAAAAAGGTAATTAGCGAAGTGATTCTACGTAAATTTAAATAGGTAAGAAATACATATAAAGACAAATATCCTCGTCTATTCAATGAATCAATGATTCTACAAATAGGCAGGGATATTTGCCTTTATTTATATGATTGACACACTCCTACTCTAAGGCTTATGCCATTAATTCCATAGGTGCTATAAATGTTTAAACTTATCTTATTCAGTATAGAGATAACGTTTAATAGACTTCTTCGGGGTTTTCTCAAACTCTTCTTCTTGAACACGAATCTCTGCCACCTTACAATAAGCTGGTACGATGGTATTCAACTGTGTGCGGTTTTCTTCCATTATATTCTTGATGTCCTCCGCATTAAGTCCAAGATTCTGAGCTTCGTCATAGTCTGGATAAACCAAAGCTATGAGTTTCTCGCCCTTCTGAATAACCAAACATTCACTTACCAGTGCCAAGGAGTTTAACTTATCCTCAATCTCTTCAGGATAGATATTCTGTCCGTTACTACCGAGCAACAAGTTCTTGGAACGTCCCTTTATAAATACATTACCATCCTCGTCCATTAATCCGAGGTCTCCTGTGTGGAACCAACCCTCCTTATCAATGGTACGTGCAGTATCTTCCTCATTCTTATAATAACCCAACAGAACATTAGGTCCCTTTGTAAGAATCTCACCAGCTACATTAGCAGGATCAGGACTATCTATGCGCACCTCTTGATGAAGTGCAGCCTGCCCGCACGATCCTTTTGCAAAGGTATGCCAATCACGATAGCAAATGATTGGTCCACATTCTGTAGCTCCATAGCCAACAGTATAAGGGAACTCTATCATGCGTAAGAAGTTCTCAATCTCTCCATTAAGTGCAGCTCCACCGATGATGATTTCATACAAATTACCACCGAATGCTTGATAAACCTGCTCACGTATCTTTGCACGAACTTTCTTGTTTATAACAGGCATGTTCAGTAGCAAACGCATCTTGTTGTTCTGAATCTTAGGGAAGACTTTCTTGCGGATAATCTTTTCTATCACAAGGGGTACAGCTATCATAATGATAGGCTTTACTTCTTGTAATGCTTGAGAGATTATAGCTGGCGAAGGTATACGTGTAAGGTAATATACATGGACACCTGAAAGGAACTCATAAATGAACTCAAAGGACATGCCGTACATGTGTGCCATTGGGAGTATGCTTATAACATTACTTCCTGGTTTGACAACATCTCCAAGTACATGTTTAGCAAAGTCTGCATTGCTCCACAAGGAACGATAAGGAAGCATTACTCCTTTCGAGCGACCAGTAGTACCACTTGTGTAATTAATTAACGCCAATTCATCGGGGCTTTGCTCACGATAGTAATGTACATGTTCTGGTCGGAAATACTTTGGGTAACGGCGTCCAAACTCCTCATTCAGATGTTCGCGAGCATAGGTTAGTTTCTCTGTACGACTCACTACTAAGGAGTAATCTGGAATATAAATAATACCTTCCAGCTTCGGCATCTTTGTAGCATCAATCTGGGTTACAACAACGTCGCCAACAAATAAAAGTTTAGCATCCGAATGGTTTACAATATTATGTATTTGTTCGGGCATAAACTCATGCAAGATGGGTACAGCTACTGCACCATAGGTCAACACGGCTAAGAAAGAAGCCGCCCAAGCCGAGGAGTTGCGTCCACATAAAGCTATCTTATCGCCTTTCTGTACACCACTCGCTTCAAACATGATATGTAGCTTTTCAATCTTTCTGGCAACATCATGATACTGAAGGGTCTTACCCTTGTAATCTGTAAGAGCATCCATGTCCCAGAACTTTATGATACTCTTCTCTACTAGTTCATTAAAACTCGAAATCTGTTCCATTGCACATTACTTCAATATATGCGCAAAGGTACATACTTATTGGCACATTACAAAATAAAATGTGCATAAATAAAGGTTAGCTATCGGGGATTATGTAATGGGACTACGATTCCAACGCTGTTGTAAGTCAATCGTACTTTAAGTTAAACAACAATCGTACTTCAAGTTAAACGACAATCGTACTTTAAGTTAAACATCAATCGCACTTTAAGTTAGAGAATAATTCGCTTATTTTAATCCCACTGATTTAAGAGAAATCATAAGTTAAGTAAAGAATATATAATATTGATATGCAAGTTTTTATAGCAATATAAATATACTATTACTATAAGTACTTTTAAAGTATTACTTTAAATAGTATAAACAAAAAACAAAGGAACTCTTCGAAGTCCCTTTGTTTATTATTGATAAAATAAGTTTTATGTTATGAGAACTTATTAGCGTCTGCCGTGATAACTCATACCATGCTTCTCATCGTGACGAAAGGTTGTCGTAAAGTCGGGTTTATCCATCTCTATAGGATTCGCGTTAAGTTCTGGCTCCCCCATCCATTCTACTATCTTGTCTACCCAGTGTGCTGCACCTTGCCGAGTAGGATGAATACCATCTATACGAGCGGCAACAATAGAACTGCTATCAAAGAAACGTTCAGCACCAGTGCGCTCACGAATTACATTTACAATGTTTCTATTCTTTATCTTACGCCATGATAATGGTCCAACCCATACGTAAGGGATATTACCAACACGATCTAAGATGGTTTGGATAGCCTCTGAACGTCTAGTAAAGTCATAATAGCCCAAATCATTTGTTCCAAGACTTATGATTACATAGGTTGGACGAAACTTCTCAATTTGGTATTGAAGGTCCTGTGTATTTGCCCAATTACGTGTGGTACTACCATACCATACTACTGAGTGAAATTCAAAGCCATTCTTTACTGCGTAATCATTAAAACGAGCACCTAACCCATCGACCATTGAATCACCAATTAGCAAAACAACTTGATTGCGAGAATTAGCAATATGCATTGTTGACTGAACGGAAGAAACGGGCTTCGCTTCTAAAGACATTTCACTCACGTCTTCTATTGGTTTCTGGCTTATAGACTGGCTGGGCATTTCGTCAGGTTGAATATCCATCCTGGTTCGCATTGCCTGATCAATGTTTGTGTTGTCTACGATACCTTTCTGTGCTTTCATAACTTGCACGGAAAGTAAACAAATAAATGCTATTAAATACTTAATACTTTTCACAACAAAATATATTTTAATTAGTGCGTTTCTTTGACTTTGAGTAATGCCAAATTTCAACGCTGTTAATAATGTTCTGCCAAAGGATATAACATCCTGGTCCTACTGTAGAGAGCGGATTAAGATAAGTGTTGGCTATCCAAATGGCAAAGGTTGTATTCTTCTGACCTAAAGCTTGTCCAGAATTGACTGCATTATGGAAGAAGGCTCCTATTGATTTCCCTGCTATAAATTGTAACAAACATAGTACCAAACTCGAAATAGCTATGAGTAAGAGGAAAGAAACACTTACATTAGCATGGACAATATTCTTAACGGTTGTTCCAGAAACAATCAGTAAGGAGGCACACCAGAGATAATAACTTAGATCATTCACATTAATAATCCATCTATAGAGGGGGCGTAACAAGTGCCAGTGCTTTGTAATATATGCCAATAGCATTGGTACGATTAGCACTAAACTCACTTTATTAAGAATGAGCAAGAAGGCTCCAGTAAAGGTAAAGCCCATGTTCGTTTCTATCAAAGGGAAACAAATTGGAATAAGAATAGCGCAAATGAAATTTGAAATGAAAGTGTAAGTAACCATCTCTGTCAAGTCACCTCCAATTTTCTGTGTGACGACGGCTGCAGCTGAGGCGCAAGGTCCTATAATACAGGTGAGTATAGCTTCTAAAAGAATTAAAACTTTATCCGTAGCGTGGAAGTACAATATCCATCCAACTATGACAATTACGCTAACTATTTGGAAGAGTCCTACCCACAAGTGCCACTTCACGGGAAGTAGTTTATGGTAATCAACCTTACAGAAGGTAACATAAAGGACAAGGAACATAAATAAGGGAAGGATAGCATTGAAGACTGGAGCAAGGATGCTCGATGCGTTATCCAATGCAGGGATAAACGCAAAGAGGAGATATAATACTGCACCAGTGGCTATCGATACAGGTAAGGTCCAATCCTTTAAAAATTGAATACTTTTCTTCATTTCACTTCCAATCATACGTATGATTCCATTCCAACAATGAAGTCAAACGGCTGCAAAGGTACAAAAAAAATGTCATAAAAGAAAGTGTATCAAACAATTATAACAATTTATTGAAGCAAAGAATCCCTCTAACTTCTCAGTTAGAGGGATTCTAATTAATATATATGAAGCTATAGAAAAGCGATTCTACTGCTATTATCTCTCGTGTAGACGACTAACTGCATCTGTCTTGAACTTAGCAAAATCGTTCTGAGTTGCCTTACCAAATGAGGTGTATTGACTTGCAACTCTTGTAGAGAGTGTGCTAGCCTTAGCAGAAGCTGGTCTCTGACGTGCAAGATCGAGTTTGAGAACGTCTGTGGTATTTGTACTATAACCTGTACCGAAGAAGGTGTCATAACCTTTACCCTGTTCGTAACCTAAGTGGAAGCCGTCATTTCCTTTATTCTTATCCAATACGAATATAGTACCTGTCTTGGTATATTTAATATAAATGCTACCATCATTGTTCACATACCATGAGAAGTTAAGCGTTTGTGTTTCACCCTTTGAGTTAGTATCAACTTCAACGCCATTACCACTTAAAGAACTTGTAGAAGAGTCATACTGGAAGAACTTCATGTTAGCTGTAAATTGATCGCGCACACGCTGGTGACTTTTATCATCAGTGTACTCATAAACAATGTCGCCTTCCCATTCACCTGTTAGTGTTTGAGCCTCTGCAACTAGTTGGTTATTGGAGGAATTGTACTGGTTATTGTAATTGTTATTCCAGTTATAATTGCCGTTATTATAGCTGTTCCAATAAGCATTACGGCTACTGCCTATAGCATCCATGAAAGCATAGAACTCATTGGTATAGGCTTCTGGATAATGAACATAGAACCAGTTATAAGCTGTGTAATAGTCGGAACCATTAGGATAGTCATAACGATAATTGCGTACTGCACTACTAACTAAATCGTTGTAATAGTAATAACCATTATCATCATAGTCATCACAACTTGTAAAAAGCATAGGACTTGCAACTACGGCAAGGGCTAAGAATAATTTCGCAACTCGTTTCATAAGCTTATCTTTTAATATTATAGTTTCTGTTACTTGTTTGATGCAAAAGTACAGCAATTAACTAATAATCTTAATGTAAATACACTATTTGGTAATAGGGAAATCCCTATCATCCTTTCTGGACATATATCGACACGTTTTAACGAATTAGGCATAAAAACTTTTAAACAATGCAGGGAGAAACAAATAAAATTAGTACATTTGCAACACATAATAATTTAGTTTCTTATTAAAAGCAGAAGATAAAACAAACAAGAAATGAGAACAGTTTATGAATTCTCTGTCAAGGACAGAAAAGGTAAGGAAGTATCATTGAAAGAGTATGCCAACGAGGTACTGCTAATTGTTAATACAGCGACCAAATGCGGCTTCACACCAACCTATGACCAACTGGAAGCACTTTATGAGAAATACCATGCAAAGGGCTTTGAGGTTCTTGACTTCCCATGTAACCAGTTCGGACAGCAAGCTCCAGGTACTGATGAAAGTATTCATGAGTTCTGCAAACTAAATTATGGGACGGAATTCCCTAGGTTCAAGAAGGTGAAAGTAAATGGTGATGATGCTGATCCACTTTACAAATTCTTGAAGGAACAAAAGGGCTTCGCTGGTTGGGATGAATCACATGAACTCTACCCTATCCTTGACAAAATTCTTTCAGAAACTGATCCTGATTATAAGGAAAAAGCGGATATTAAATGGAATTTCACTAAGTTCCTTATTAATAAGAAAGGACAAGTCGTTGCACGCTTTGAACCAACAGAGAAGATTGAGAATATTGCTAAGCAGATAGAAGAACTATTGTAAGTCTGTTTAGACAGATAGAAAGAAAAAGAGATATAAGTAAGTAAATGCTTTCTTATATCTCTTTTTTATGATTATTGATAGATAAAATTACTCGTAATCATCAACAACAGTATTGATAAAGTCCATCATTGGTTTACCTGTCTTGCAGATGTGTTCTAGCTCTTTATGCCAACTATCACCATTAAAGAAGTCATCAGGAACGGATACCCAACAACAATAATCTTTCATACGTAAATAGTGTAAATACTCATAATCTTTAGGGAAGCCTTTAGGAGCTGTCTTTAAAGCTGCTAGTCCAAAGCCTTTCTCACTTACTTTATCATCACTCCATTCTCCCTGGTTAGGACGTCCAAATAGACTAATAAATTCGTCATTCTCAACATCTTTTCGCCATTCATCTATATTTGCCATAATTTCATTACGACATGATGTTAGGATATTCGTTGGCAACCAATAACAACCTACTGCAATTAAACAGTTTCCAGGTTGGAGATGGATATAATAACCACCACGCAATGCCTTTCTACCATGTCCACAGATGTAAGCTCCTAAGTGACGTTTGTATGGACTCTTATCGGGTGAGAAACGTATATCACGATAGAAACGATAAGTACAATCTTTCGCTGTAAGATGAGCAACTTCATCATCAAAGGTGGATAGTTGGGCTATTATCTGCTCTACACCTTTTTCAAAATCATCCTTTACAGCATCATATTCAGCCTTATGTTCTTGAAACCATTCTCGATTGTTATTTGCAGCAATTCCCTTCAGAAAGTGCATAATCTTCTTTGTGTTCATAATCTTTTTGTTCTCCCCCTTAACTACTAATAAATGATTTACAACTTGCTATCTTTCATCAACTTTGGACATATCTCATCAAAAGGACAATGTCCACAATCCGCCTTAGCACTCTTACAAACATAACGCCCATGAAGTAATATCCAATGATGTGCATCAGAAACCTCTTCCGTTGGGATGTTCTTCATCAGATAATCCTCAACCTTACGTGGAGTATTTGCTGTTGATGGTACTAAGCCCAAACGATGACTAACACGATAAACATGCGTATCTACAGCTAAGGTTGGTTTTCCAAACCAAACAGCTTGTATCACATTGGCAGTTTTGCGTCCAACACCTGGTAACTGTGTAAGCTCGTCTGGAGTAGAAGGAACTTCCCCATTAAACTTCTCCACCAACATCCTTGACATATCTACCAAATGCGTTGCCTTTGAATTAGGATAAGAAACACTCTTAACATATTCAAAGACATCCTCAACACTTGCCTTAGCCATCGTCTTAGCATCTGGATAATGTCGGAATAATTCTGGTGTAATCGCATTAATCCTTTTATCTGTACATTGAGCAGAAAGCAATGTAGCACAAAGCAACTGAAACGCAGAGCCAAAGTTAAGTTCAGTTGTCACATGACCAGTATGCTTTCGAAAGTAACTTAACACATAATCATATCTTTCTTTTCTTGTCATTCTATTATATTATGGTTTATAGAATTTTGTAGCGTAGACCATAAGTCTTTACCGATTCTACTTATTCTCTTTTATACTTACTTTATCGTCTATTATCGTAATCGCTTGCTTATTAGTTATAATCTTCAAAGATAGATGTTTGTTCTTTTGAATAACTTTCTTTGTAGCTTCCTCGAAAGGAAAACTATTGTAATGGACGATAGGATAAAAATCTATGACCCCGAGCCCACTAAAGTCTGTAAAACCAGGTGTTTGTTCAAGATGATTATCCATATCTTTGGCATATTCTATATTAGAAGCAAGTATCATTGTTCCTGCTGATTCACCTATATATAGTTTACCATTCTCTATTTGATCAATTAGTAACTTGTCTGTGCCAGTTCTTCTTAATTCTTGCATGAGGAAGAAGGTATTACCACCCGAAACATATATATAATCACAATCATTTAAGATTTCTTCTATCTCTGTCGTGCTATATTGTGTAATCTCTAAGTCCTTTATGATAAGCCCAAGAGAAACGAGAGCAGCTTTGGCATCATCTACATATTGTGTGTAAACATCATGAATACTAGCCGTAGGGATAAATGCAATAGTCTTACCCTCCAATGGAGTGGGAACAAACTCCAATAGGATTGAAGCAACATCTGCAAACGATGAACATAAAAAGATTCTCTTCATTGTCATATTATGTTTTAGTACATCCCAATGTCAATACAGCTGGCAGCATAAAGTAACTGAGACTTTATACGATCTCTTAGTTTAAAGCCAATCGTATCTCTATCCTTTTGGTTTAATGCTGCAAAGTTACTGAAAAGCTATAGATTATTTGGTGCTTTCCGAAACTTAATGTACTTTTGCATTAGAAAATTAAAACAAATCAATTATGACAACTCCAATGATAGGACTGGTTGCACTACTTGCTATTGCATTGATAGCTTGGGCAATCGCAGAACTTAAAAACAGAAGTATTACATTCACTCACTCTGAAGCTGAAGCTGAAGGGGAAGAAGAGATGAGAGAGGCTTACGAAGCTAATGGTAATAAAGAACTGAACCTTAAAGATCTGCTTGCTCGCAATAGTACGAAAGGTTACAAGTCAATTTAAAACGACAACCAATTATAAGAAGTGAGGACTACATTTATTTATGTAGTCCTCACTTTTTCATTCATTATTGAAGTAAATAAGGTTAAACAAAAAAAGGTTGTAGAATAAATCTACAACCTTCTTTATTTATATCTTTATAAGAATTAATTCTTAAAGAATTCTTTGACGTCCTCATTAGGAACCATCTGCTCATCAAAAATATAAGCACCCGTCTTTGGGCTCTTAACCATCTTGATTACCTTTGAATATGCGCGACCATCCGAAGAACCTTCATGGAGGGTAGCGACCGCTTTCTTTGCCATAGTCTATTCGTTTTAACTATTAACTTTACTATTCAGTGCGTGCTTACTTAATCTCCTTGTGAAGAGTCATCTTCTTCAAAACAGGATTATACTTCATAAGCTCAAGACGCTCTGGAGTATTCTTACGATTCTTTGTAGTCACGTAACGGCTTGTACCAGCCATACCGCTATTCTTCATCTCGGTACATTCCAAGATAACTTGGACTCTGTTTCCTTTAGCTTTCTTTGCCATGATATTTAGTCTCCTATTACCTTAATGTCCTTCCAGTCAACATAACCCTTTGATACAGCCTGCTTAAGGGCAGCATCAAGACCTACCTTGTTAATAAGACGAAGACCAGCAGCACTAATCTTCAGCTCAATCCAGCAACTCTCTTCTACATAGTAGAACTTCTTGCTGAAGAGGTTTACATCAAAGCTTCTCTTTGTACGGTGCTTTGAGTGAGACACATTACAACCTAGCTGTGCCTTCTTTCCTGTGATTTGACAAATCTTAGACATTTCTATCTTTGTTTTGTGATTCGTTAATTGATACCTATTCCAAACAGGATGCAAAATTACAAAAAGATTTCAAATGAGCAAAACTTTAGCAAAGTTAATTACTGTTTTTAAGCTTTTTTGCAGTATTATTCGGACTTTATGTCCATATCATTCAGGAAATCAAGCATTAAGCGGATAGCTTTATTGGTTGCTATGGCAAGATTAATATCACGTCCAAAGTCTTCTGTGAGCTTAAAAGTTCTTACTTCATCTTTATTTCCATAAGCAAGCCAGATTGTACCAACTGGAGCTTCTGTCGTGCCACCACCAGGACCAGCATAGCCTGTTGAGGCAATTGCGAAATCAACACCAATAGCTTCAATCGTTCCTAACACCATTTCACGAGCAACTTCTTCTGATACTGCTGTATATTGCTCTAATGTTTCGTGAGAGACATGTAATAATCTCTCTTTAACATCATCAGTATAGGCGACAACGCCACCTTTATAATAATCAGAAGAACCAGGGATTGCCATGATTGCTTCGCTAATACGACCACCAGTGCAGCTCTCTGCTGTACCAATAGTTAAACCAGATGCATAAAGGATATCGCCGATTTGGCGAGAAATGATCTTACTTTCAAAATCCATAATCTTATTGTATAGGGTATTCTATTTGTTATTACTTAAAGGTTACTTTGCTGAATGCTGGTACATCAATCTGAGTAAAGTCTTTATCTCTATATTTAAATGTACCAACACTTGCTATCATTGCAGCATTATCTGTTGTATAGCTGAACTTCGGAATATAGATTGTCCACCCATAACGCTCCGCATGATCACGGAAAGCATTACGCAAACCATTATTAGCCGACACACCACCTGCTACTGCTACATGCTTAATTCCCGTTTGTTTAACAGCCAAACGAAGTTTCTTCATTAGGATGTCTACAATGGCATGTTCGAGACTTGCTGCAATATCTTCTTTATGATTCTCTATAAAATTAGGTTCTTCTTCAACCCACTTCCTCATATTATATAAGAAAGAAGTCTTCAAGCCCGAGAAAGAGTAATCAAAGCCTGGCACATTTGGTTCTGCAAACTTATATGCTAAGGGGTTACCTTGACGAGCGAGCTTATCTATTATAGGACCACCAGGGTATCCTAATCCCATAACCTTAGAGCACTTATCAATCGCTTCACCAGCCGCATCATCAATAGTCTGCCCCAAAACCTCCATATCGTTGTAAGCATTCACCTTAACAATCTGTGAGTTTCCACCAGAAACCAATAAGCAGATAAAGGGGAAAGGAGGCATATGGTTGTCATCTTCACTTTCTTTTATGAAGTGCGCCATAACGTGTCCTTGCAGATGGTTTACATCAATCAATGGAATCCCCAAGGAACGTGCAAATCCTTTTGCAAAGCTAACACCAACTAAGAGGCTTCCCATAAGACCCGGACCACGTGTAAAAGCAACAGCAGAAAGCTGTTCTTTCGTTACTCCAGCGCGAGCCAAAGCCTGATCAACTACAGGAACCACATTTTGTTGATGTGCTCTTGAGGCTAATTCTGGTACAACGCCGCCATAAGCCTTATGAACTTCTTGCGAAGCGGTCACATTACTGAGAATGATTCCATTCTTCAATACAGCAGCACTCGTATCGTCACAACTACTTTCAATGCCTAATATATAAATATCTTCCATTGTTTCGCAAACTTCTTTAATGAGTTAATATCTCCAGTCCATGCTCGGTCATAACGAATGTATGCTCCCATTGAGCTGAAGGTTTCTCATCACCTGTGATCACTTCCCAACCATATGGATCATCAGCATCAATAAATACCTTCCATGTACCCATATTTATCATTGGTTCGATGGTAAATACCATACCAGGAACTAGCAACATTCCTGTTCCTTTATGCCCATAATGAACAACATCCGGTTGCTCGTGGAACTCAATTCCAACGCCATGACCACACAAATCACGCACAACGCCATAACCATTCTTCTCTGCGTGTTTTTGAATGGCATGCCCAATATCACCAACAAAAGAATAGGGTTTTGCGGCTTCTGCACCAATTTCAAGGCATTCTTTAGCTACTCGAACCAAGCGTTCCTTCTCTGGAGTTGTCTTACCGCCTACAATAAACATACGACTTGCATCGGCAAAATAGCCATCTACAATCGTTGTCATATCAACATTGATGATATCGCCCTCTTGAAGAATATCCTCCTTCTTTGGAATACCATGGCAAACAACCTCATTTATACTAGTACAAACGCTCTTAGGATAACCTTCATAATTCAAACAAGCAGGAATGGCGTTATGATCTTTGCAATATTGCATACAAATATCATCTATTTCCTGCGTATTCATTCCTACATGAATGGCCTCTGCAACGGCATCTAAACAACCCGTATTCACTACTCCACTCTTGCGGATACCTTCTATCTGCTCAGGCGTCTTTATCATATCGCGAGTAGGAACCAACTTGCCTTGTTTCTCAAACGCCATTATCTTTAAATCCATTTCGGTTGGCTCTTGCCCTGGAAGGCAATGCCACCTCTTCTTCTTTAATTGCATATCCGTCTAATTAATTTGGTGCAAAAGTACTATAATTCAAAGATAAAACAAAATAAATCAGTTCCTTTTTAGGTGATAGGAATCGATTAAACCATGAGAATGTATAGACGATTGTTCTATTAACTTACTAACCGCAGGCGATTTCTTCCTTTCCGAATGAGCTTACAAAGGCTTATTGCTTATGCTCTTATAATATATAAGATGTATAAAAAAACTATTATTTTAACACGATTCTTATAGTCAATTAGTAAAGTTTATTCGACTTACAAGTCCATAAGTGCTAAGAAAATAGCATATCAATGGCTACTATCAATTTGCATCAAACTATCATATAAGTTTACAAAATACTACTTATTGACGCAACGAATCTAGAAAAACAAAACAAATAAAATCAGAAAAATTCAGCTCGGATATTAGATTTTTGAAAAACGAAGGTATCTTTTTGGCAAAACGATAGTACTTTTTGGGTAAAACGATAGTACTTTTTCATCGAAACGATGGTTATTTTTCATCGAAATCATCGCTATTTTTGAGTAAAATGATGGTAAAATTTACTTAAAACAATAGTATTTTCTGATAAAAAAGAACTATCAAAGCCATAACTCTCTGATTATCTTTTACTTATAATGACATAGAAAAACAATCCTATAATTTGCATATTTGAGAGGAAATCAAGCCACGTTTCCAAATAACGCAAATAGAGACAACTGAAATGATAATATATTATTACAGAACAACTCATTACGTTTGAGCTAGAAACTACTAACCATTTCGGCAAATACAACACTACAATACACGATTTAATCGAGATTACTCACTCTGTTAGTAATCCATTTAATTTGTTTGTTCTCCTTTTTTTTATTATCTTTGCAACATCAAATTAGCTAATTGAGTATGGGATTATTTGGATTATTTAGCAAGAAGAAGAAAGAAACACTAGATAAAGGACTTGAGAAGACAAAGCAAAATGTTTTCTCGAAGCTAGCGCGTGCCGTTGCAGGAAAGTCGAAAGTGGATGATGAAGTACTAGATAATCTGGAGGAAATTCTAGTTTCTTCAGATGTTGGTGTGGACACAACGATTAAAATCATCCATCGAATCGAAGATCGTGTAGCAAGAGATAAATACGTTTCTACTAGCGAATTGAATGAAATTCTGAAAGGAGAGATTACGGAATTACTGACAGAAAATAATTCTGGAGATTCGGTAGAATGGACTTTACCCGAGGAAACACATCCGTATGTTATTCTTGTTGTTGGAGTAAATGGTGTCGGAAAAACGACAACCATAGGTAAACTTGCTTATCAATTTAAACAAGCTGGCAAGAAAGTTTATCTCGGTGCGGCTGATACATTCCGTGCGGCGGCTGTAGAACAGATTCAGATATGGGGCGACCGCGTTGGAGTTCCTGTTATTAAACAGCAGATGGGAGCCGATCCTGCAAGTGTTGCCTTTGATACTTTGCAGAGCGCAAAGGCAAACGGTGCCGACGTTGTGATTATAGATACAGCTGGGCGATTGCATAATAAAGTAGGCTTGATGAATGAGCTAAAGAAGATTAAGGACGTAATGAAGAAGGTTGTCCCTGAAGCACCTCATGAAGTTTTGCTAGTTCTTGATGGAAGTACGGGGCAAAATGCCTTTGAGCAGGCTCGTCAGTTCGCTGCTGTTACACAGATAACATCCCTCGCAATTACCAAATTAGACGGAACGGCTAAGGGAGGCGTTGTGATAGGTATTAGTGATCAGTTAAAGGTTCCTGTTAAATATATCGGTTTGGGCGAAGGAATGGAAGATTTGCAACTCTTTGATAAGACCCAATTTGTTGATAGTCTATTCAAATAGTAATAGGCTTTGCTATATTCGAATGAAAAAAAATCAAATAGATATTGTGACCATGGGCTGCTCAAAGAATCTTGTTGATTCTGAGATTATCATGAAGCAGTTTGAAGAAAATGGTTATCATTGTACACACGATGCAGAACGTCCGCAGGGTGAAATTGCGGTCATTAATACTTGTGGATTTATCGAATCTGCAAAAGAAGAGAGCATAAATACCATACTAGAATTTATTAATCGCAAGAAGAATGGTCAGCTCAATCGCCTTTACGTTATGGGATGTCTCTCACAACGTTACAAAGATGAATTGGAAGCAGAATTGCCCGAAGTAGATAAATTCTATGGTAAGTTTAATTATAAGCAGTTATTGACGGATTTAGGAAAGGCAAGTATCCCCTCTTGTGATGGAACTCGCCACCTAACAACTCCACGCCATTATGCTTATGTGAAGATAGCGGAGGGCTGTGATCGTCATTGTGCTTATTGCGCAATTCCTTTAATAACGGGCAAACATCATTCTCGTCCTATAGATGAAATATTGAATGAGGTGAAGGAACTTGTTAAACAAGGGGTAAAAGAGTTCCAGATTATAGAGCAGGAACTTACTTATTATGGGGTGGATCTTGATGGAAAGCACCATATTACAGAGCTTATATCACGGATGGCAGATATAGAAGGTGTGCAATGGATCCGACTTCATTACGCTTATCCTAATCAGTTCCCACTTGATTTATTGGATGTCATTGCAAAGAAAGATAATGTTTGTAAGTATCTTGATATTGCATTCCAGCATATTTCGGACAATATGCTTACTCGCATGCACCGTCATGTAACCAAGCAAGAAACCATTAATCTTATCCAAGAGATTCGACGCCGAGTACCTGGTATTCACTTACGTACAACATTACTTGTTGGTTTCCCTGGTGAGACAGAAGAAGATTTCAAGGAATTAAAAGAGTTTGTTACTGAAGCTCGCTTTGAACGCATGGGAGCTTTTGCTTATTCAGAGGAAGAAGGAACTTATAGTGCCACACATTATAAGGATGATGTACCAGAAGAAGTGAAGCAACAACGATTGGATGAACTGATGGCAATCCAACAAGGAATATCAGAAGAACTAGAAGCGGAGAAGGTTGGCAAAGTCTTTAAAGTGATTGTTGATCGTAAAGAAGGCGAATATTATATAGGACGAACGGAATATTGTTCTCCAGAAGTGGATCCAGAGGTGTTGATTCCAGCATCTAAAAAGCTGTTGAATATTGGGGAATTCTATAATGTTCGTGTTACAGATTCTGATGAATTTGATTTATTTGGTGAAGTTGTTGAATAAAGATTTATAATCCAATTTTAAGTTTTCTTCTTTGGATTCTAAAAAGATATATTGAATGAATAATAAAGAGTTCATAGCAGAACTAGCATCAAGGACAGGGCATACACAAGACGAGAGTCAGAAAATGGTAAAGACTGTTATTGATCAGATGACAAAATCATTTGAAACAGGCGATGTAGTACCTGTTTCTGGCTTTGGAACGTTCGAGGTAAAGAAGCGTTTAGAGCGTGTAATGGTAAATCCTTCAACAGGCTTACGAATGTTAGTACCCCCTAAATTGGTGTTAAACTTCAAGCCTGCAGCAACAATCAAAGGTCAAGTAAGAAAGGGAGGAACAGAGAATGGCTAGAACTGTTATACAAATTATTGCTAGTGCATTGGCTAAGCAATATAATCTCTCTGCTGCTGATAGCTCTGCATTCATTGATAGTTTCTTTGCAATTATCAGTGAAGAACTCAAAAAGGGTAATCAAGTTAAGATTAAAAGTCTAGGAACTTTCAAGGTTCAACGTGTTAAACCACGTGAGAGCGTCAATGTGAATACAGGAGAACGTGTCTTGATTGAAGGACATGATAAGATTTCTTTCACTCCCGATGCCGCAATGAAAGAATTGGTAAATAAGCCTTTCTCACAATTCGAAACTGTTGTTATTAATGATGGCGTAGATACAAAAGAACTGGAAAAGATTCCAACAGAGTCTAATGATAGGGAAATTGTGGAAGATTCTGTTAAATCAGAAACAATAGAAGAACCTGAAAAGACAATATCTTCTCCAGAAGAGTCTGCCCCAAAGGATGAAACAATAACAAAGAATGAGGAACAACTCAAAGAGATTCCTAAAGTTGTTGAAGAGGAGGAATATCCAAAGGATGAAAAGAAAGAAGAAGTTGGAGAGTCATCAAATGCGGAAAAAATAGATTCTAAAGAGGAAGCTATAGTAGAAGAACCAACTAATAATCCTAATTCAAAGGTAGAAAGATTAGAAAAAGATGAGCCCCGTCAAGAAGAAACTATAGTTGAACATCCAAAGACTGAAGTCAAAAAGATCAAAGAGACTCCGAAAGAAGAGCCACAAGATTCGGATATAGAAAGTTATGTCGATAACAAAGAGAATGGCATCTTGAAATTGGTAGCCGTTATCGCTGTTATTGTTATTATTTGCTTAGGAGTGTTCCTATGGATAAAGTCAGGCGGTATTAATTTATCGAAATCTACTAATGAAGTTGCCACAAAGCAAGTGGAATCTCCAAAGAAAAAGGTCGATAATGGTGTAAAAGTCATTCAGGAAGATAATAAGAAAGATACCACTATAATAAAGAAAATAGAAAAAAGAGACGATTCGTATGCCGAAATGAATAATGATGCCCGCATTCGTTATGGTGCTTATAATATTATTGGTGTAGATCGTGTCATTGTATTACGGAAAGGACAAACGATGGCAAGTATTAGTCGTAAGACTTTAGGCGCGGATATGATTGGCTATTTCCAAGTGCTTAATGGTTGCAATTCTATGGAAGCAGGTGATACTTTGAAAGTACCTAAGGTAGAATTAAGACCAGAATATAGGAAGAAATAACGCACAGATATACAATTTTAACTATATAATCTTGTAATTATTGCAAAAAACTTATATCTTTGTGCTCGATAATTTATAAATAAAGATTTTTAATATTATAAGCATTATGAAAAAGTATGAATGTGAGACCTGCGGTTATATCTATGACCCTGAGGTTGGTGATCCAGATAGCGGTATAGCACCAGGAACAGCTTTTGAGGATATTCCTGATGATTGGGTATGCCCACTTTGTGGCGTAGGTAAAGATGACTTTTCTCCAGTAGAGGAATAATTATATACGCAAGTATAACATCATAAAGTCTGCTCATGATAATTGGGCAGACTTTTCTTTTTTAAATATCCCAGTGGAATATAAATTCTACGATAGAAGGTAATCAAGAAAAATATATTATCTTTGCATACCATAATATTAGAAATGCTTTGATATGATAGATGTAAGAGTAAAAGATAACGATATTCGTAAAGCTGTAGAAGAAGGTATGGATAGTTTTATCCAGGTATTTATTGATGCCATTAATACAGCTATTGGCGGACAATTGACACAAGATAATATGGCTCAATTGAATGCTGACCAAATTACGTTGTTAGGTTGGAGTTATCTACATCGAGAAGTAATGGAAGGTGGATATATTCAATTAATATATAATGGTTATGGTGCCTTTATCTTTAAGAATCCATTTGCCGTTGCTATGCGTAATTGGGGAATTAGGGAGCTTTATACACATATTAAGCATGCAAAGAAGTTCTATGATAAAAATCACGAAGAGATAGAGAAAGTTGTCTCTGATGATGATTTTATGGCTTTGTATGAGCAGATGCCAGAGTTCGATGAGTTTGATGATGAATTTATTGTCAATGAGGAGCACTGGTGTGAGATGATAGCGGCTTATATTGATGACCATATAGATAATTTTGTAAAGGTAGAGCAATGAACAAAGAGCAACAAGATAGAAGAAAGAAATCACCAGTCCAGATAAGAAACAAGAAAGCTTCATTTGAATATTTCTTTGTAGACACATTCACTGCAGGTATTGTTCTGACAGGAACGGAGATAAAATCTATTCGTGCAGGGAAAGCATCGTTAGTAGATTCCTTTTGTTATATAAATAAAGGTGAGATGTGGGTTCAGGGAATGAATATATCTCCTTATTTCTATGGATCTTATGCTAACCATGAAGCTAAACGTCCTCGCAAACTATTACTAACACGTAAAGAAATACGTAATCTTGAGGCTGAGTCAAAGACACCAGGTTTCACGATTATCCCAACACTGATATTCATTGATGAAAATGGACGTGCAAAGGTTGATATTGCTTTGGCAAAGGGAAAGAAAGAATACGATAAGCGACAGACATTGAAAGAAAAGGAAGACCGACGAGAAATGGATCGGGCAAAGAAACATTATTAGTAAAGACAATTCATGACGATAAGGGATAGCATAAAGGAAAGAATATTGATATTAGATGGTGCTATGGGTACCATGATTCAAGGATACAAACTAACGGAGATGGATTTCCGTGGTAACCTTGAACTTCTACAAATGCTCAATTATCAGGGTAACAATGATATGTTGAACCTTACACGCCCTGATATTATAGAGGATATTCATCGCCGTTATTTAAAGGCTGGAGCAGATATTATTTCAACTAACACTTTTTCTGCTCAACGCATATCACAAGCTGATTATCACATGGAGGATTTCTCTTATGATATTGCCTTGCTAGGAGCTAAACTTGCACGTAAATGCGCTGATGAATATTCGACAACCAATAAGCCTCGCTTTGTCGCTGGAAGTATAGGTCCAACGAATAAAACTTGTTCAATGTCGCCAGATGTTAGTGATCCTGCTAAGCGTGACCTTACATACGATACTCTCTTCCATGCCTACAGCGAACAAGTTGAGGCAATGATAAAAGGTGGTATTGATGCTATTCTGATAGAAACTATCTTTGACACCTTAAATGCTAAGGTCGCCATTGATGCTTCGTTATCAGAAATGAGAAAGATGGGCATTGATTTACCAATTATGCTTTCAGTTACAATTACAGACTTATCTGGTCGAACATTAAGTGGGCAAACACTTGAGGCTTTCCTTGCTTCTATCTCATCTTATCCTATCTTCTCTGTTGGTTTAAATTGTTCGTTTGGAGCAGAACAAATGCGCCCTTATATAAAGGAATTAGCATCTAAGGCACCTTATTATATAAGTATTTATCCCAATGCTGGTTTACCGAATTCAATGGGAGAATATGATGAGACTGCTGAGGTTATGGTTCCACAGATACAAACTTATGTTGACGAAGGACTCGTTAATATCATTGGAGGATGTTGTGGAACTACAGATGAATTCATTGCTGGCTACACAAAGATTGTTAAAGACCAGTTGCCCCATGTTCCTACTCCTGTCTCCAAAGAGATGATTCTATCAGGATTGGAGCAGTTCCGACTTACTCCAGAGATAACCTTTGTCAATGTCGGCGAAAGATGTAATGTTGCTGGTAGTCGTAAGTTCTTGCGACTTATCAAAGAACATAATTATGAGGAAGCTCTAACAATAGCTCGCAAGCAGGTTGATGATGGTGCATTAGTGCTCGATATCAATATGGATGATGGTTTGTTGGAAGCGAAAGACGAGATGGTTCATTTCGTCAACATGATTTCATCAGAACCAGAGATTGCTCGTGTCCCATTAATGATCGACTCCTCTGATTGGGATGTTGTTGTTGCTGCATTAAAATGTGTACAAGGTAAATCTATCGTAAATTCTATCTCTCTGAAAGAAGGTGAAGAAACCTTTATACGTCATGCGAAGGATGTTTTGCGTTATGGAGCTGCCGTTGTTGTAATGTGCTTCGATGAAGAAGGACAGGCAACTAGCTTTGAACGTCGCATAGAGATTGCGAGTAGAGCTTATAAAATTCTTACAGAGCAAGTAGGAATACAGGCAAAGGATATCATCTTTGATCCAAATATCCTCGCTATCTGCACTGGAATGAAAGAGCATAATAATTATGCTGTTGAATTTATTCGTGCAACAGAATGGATAAAGAAGAACTTACCTGGTGCTCACATCAGTGGAGGAGTAAGCAACCTATCATTTAGTTTCCGTGGTAATAATTATATCCGTGAGGCTATGCACGCCGTATTCTTATATCATGCCATTCAAGTTGGTATGGACTTTGGAATTGTAAACCCTGCGACAAAGATTACCTATGCAGACATTCCACAAGATGAGCTAAAGATTATCGAAGATGTTGTACTTGATAGAGAAGAAGGGGCAGACGAGAAACTAATAGAACTTGCTAACAGGATTCTAGCTCAAAAGGATATTCTTAAACAAAATGGCAAGGAATCTAACCAACAAGAGGAATGGCGTAATAGTTCTTTAGAAGACAGATTAGTATATGCTCTTCGCAAGGGTATTTCAAATTATCTGAATGATGATATCCACGAAGCATTAGAGAAGTATCCTAATGCTGTCAGCATTATTGAAGGACCATTAATGCGTGGCATGAATGAGGTGGGAGATTTATTTGGTGCAGGTAAAATGTTCCTACCCCAAGTAGTTAAGACTGCTCGAACAATGAAGGACGCAGTAGCTATTCTTCAACCTTATATAGAGAAGGAGAAGGTCGGTGGGAAAGCTACTGCTGGTAAGGTTCTTTTAGCAACAGTTAAGGGTGATGTTCACGATATTGGCAAAAACATAGTTGGAGTTGTTATGGCTTGTAACAATTATGAAGTGATTGACATGGGCGTGATGGTTCCAGCTGACAAGATTATAAAGAAAGCAAAGGAAGAATGTGTTGATTTGATAGGGCTTTCTGGACTAATAACTCCAAGTTTGCATGAGATGGTCAATGATGTCATCGCTTTTAAAGAAGCAGGTCTACATATCCCCGTCATGGTGGGTGGGGCTACTACTTCAAAGTTACATGTTGCATTAAAGATAGCACCTTTATACGATGCTCCTGTAGTTTGGGTAAAGGATGCTTCTGTGAATCCTTCAATAGCAGCGTCTTTGCTCAATGAGGCAGAACGCCCAGCATTTTGCGAGGAATTAAATAAGAGCTATGAAGAATTGCGTGCTAATTATAAAGAACAACAACAGAAGATCCTTTCTTTAGAAAAAGCTAGAGAGAACAAGTTAAACCTCTTTGATTAAAGAGATAAAGTGAAGAGGGCATATTGTTCTAATTCCACTATCCCTGGTGAACTAGATAGTAGGTTGCTTGCAAAGATTAAACACTATTGACAAAGGGTGTTAAACACTTACGATGAAGAGTGTTTAACACCCTTACTTATTAGTGTTAAACACTCTTGATCCTCGTTATTCCTCAAACAAAATTGAGTTCTATTATGAGATACCCTCGGTCCTATACTTAGGGTACCTCAGTATTATACTTAGGGTACCTCAGTCCTATACCGAGGTGTTTGATCCCAATAAGTTATCACGATTAGATAACCTTAAACTTGGCAAATTTAAGAAGTAGTTGCTTTCTACCTGCATTACGAAAGTCAACTGTGGCTTTGGCATTCTCGCCTTTCCCTTCAAGACTAACTATCTCCCCTACTCCAAAACGCTGATGCTCTATTGTTGCTCCAACGCTTAGAGATGTAGCATTACTATTTCCTGTAGAAGGCATTGTACGACCACCATTCGTCATAGCTGAAGATAACCTTGCAAAATTTCCGCCCTCAGCAAGTAACCTCTGCTTAGTACGTGCAGACAATGGATCAACAGTTACTTCAGGACGTTTGCGTTCTGTTATCTTCGGTTTAGGATCTGCTCTAAACTGACTGGCGACTGGATTAGAGTTTTGATATCGAGAACCTAATTGATGATACTCTTGTCCCCAAGGTCGACTACCCGTATAGGCTTTATTAGGCTCGTATTCACGGAAGTTATCATTCGAACGAGTTCTCCAATTACTACTAAAGCCCTCATTACTATCCTCATCCCAAGGTAATCTGCGACGATTCTCTCCCAATAACCCTGAAGCACTATCCTCCACATGAAGTAACGAAGCATCAATGTCCCTCAAGAATCGACTAGGAGAATCAATTTGCATCGTTCCAAAGCGAAATCTATTCTTTGCATTTGTCAAAATACAATGACGCTCTGCACGTGTAATTGCAACATAAAGAAGGCGACGTTCTTCCTCAAGTCCTCGTTTTGAGTCAGATGACATTGGACTAGGAAATATGTTTTCTTCCAATCCAACAACAAAGACCGTTGGAAACTCCAATCCCTTTGCTGCATGAATTGTCATTAATGTTACTTTCGGCGCATTATCATCCTCTTTGTCTGCATCAGTATAGAGTGCAACCTCCTGTAAGTAATCCGTCAAATAAACATTCTCTTCTCTCCCCTCTTCACGATTAGTATCAACAAAACCTTGCAAAGCAGACATGAACTCTGCTAAGTTCTCTCTACGTGCCAAGTCTTCTGGCTCACTCCCTAACATCAAGTCAGCCTTTATACCGCTTTCTTCTATAATCTTACAACCGAGCGTATAAGCATCTGTTTGTGCAACATCCTTAATAAATTCGCTGATCAATGCTCTAAAGGTAAAGAGCTTGGTCATCGTACCTTTATTCACATTCAGCCCATGAGTAACGGTGTCCATGATGGTTTCCCATAATGAAACTCCATTTAGCTGTGCACAATCAATAATCTTCTTTACTGTCGCATCTCCAATACCACGTGTTGGATAATTAATGATGCGCCTGAATGCTTCTTCGTCATTAGGATTAGTCACTAATCGGAAATAAGCAATGATGTCTTTAATCTCTTTGCGTTGATAAAAAGAGAGTCCACCTATAATCTTATAAGGAATACCCTGACTACGGAACTCATCCTCAAAGGCGCGGCTCTGTGCATTTGTACGATAAAGGATGGCAAAGTTGCTGTAATCACAATCATCCATGTGCTTAATACGCTTCAGTTCTTTTGCAACTACCATTGCCTCTTCACGATCACTGTAACAAGGTTTGTACAATACCTTATCTCCTTCATCTTCTTTTGAATAGACATTCTTGGGGATTTGGCGTTCGTTATGCTTCATCAACGAATTAGCAGCTTGTACGATAAGTTGAGTTGAACGATAATTACGCTCTAACTTAAAGAGCTTAGCCTCATCAAACTTATTCTTAAAGTCGAGGATATTATCAATATTTGCACCACGGAAGGAATAAATACTCTGATAATCATCTCCAACCACACAGACACGTCTATGTATCTCTGCCAACTGACTAATAATACTCACCTGAGCATAGTTTGTGTCTTGGTACTCATCAACTAAAATGTATTCAAACTGCTTTCCATACTTATTCCTAACTTCTTGATGATCTCGGAAGAGGATATAAGTATAAAGTAGGATATCATCAAAGTCCATTGCATTAGCCTGTCTACACCTAGCTTCATACGCCTTGTAAATCATACTAATAGCAGGCATCTTTGCACTTCTATCTCGTTCTATTGCAGCACGGTCTTCAGCATATTCAGAGGCAGTTATCAGATGATTCTTTGCATTGGATATCACATTATGTACCGTCGCTGGTTTATAAATCTTATCATTGAGATCCAATGCTTTGATAATATTCTTTAGCAATGAACGGGAGTCTGCTTCATCATAAATGGTAAAGTTACCATTGAAACCAATCACCTCCCCTTCTCTTCGAAGGATTCGAGCAAAGATAGAGTGGAACGTACCCATATATAGCTGTCGAGCTTCCCCTAAAGATGTGACTTGTGCTATACGTTCTTTCATTTCTCTTGCTGCCTTATTGGTAAAAGTTAGCGCAAGAATATTCCAAGGCTTCAGCCCTCTACCCAGTAGGTAAGCAATCTTATAAGTTAGAACTCTTGTCTTCCCCGACCCAGCACCAGCAATGACTAAAGAAGGTCCAGTGCAATATTCTACGGCTTCACGCTGACTAGTATTTAATGTAGCAAGGATTTGTTCCTCTCTCTCTTGATCTGTCATTTATAACTATATGATGTGATATAAAGTAACTCTAAGTAAATAAACAATTACAACCTTCACCCTTAAAAGCCTAATGTTCTTCAGGGAAAGCAGGGATGAAAGTCATTTGATGCTCTATCTGCTTAACTCGCTTCAGCATATAAGGTCCAGGATTCTTTGAAGAGAACCGACGAGGATTAGGCAACGTTGCTGCTATCAACGCACAATCACGACGATTTAATTGCATTGCCTCCATACCGAAGTTCTGTTCTGCACAAGCCTGCACTCCATATATACCATCACCCATCTCAATAGAATTTAGATAAACTTCCATAATACGCTGTTTACCCCAAAGTGTCTCTATCAAGAAAGTGAAATAAACCTCAAGTCCCTTTCTTAACCACGAACGTCCTTGCCATAAGAACACATTCTTAGCTGTTTGTTGTGAGATCGTTGAGCCACCCCGTAACTTCTTTCCCTTTTTAAGGTGCTCTTCTGCCGCCTGCTCAATAGCTTGATAATCGAAACCATGGTGTGTCAAGAAACGCTGATCTTCGCTAGCCATCACTGCAACAGGCATTGACTTAGGCATTTCGTCTAAAGATATCCAATGATGATAGAGTTTTATAGATTCTCCCTTGCCCATTTGTTCAAAGCAACGTCCAATCATCAGAGGTGTGAAATAAACAGGAATGAATCGATAAGCAACAACCATCAATATGGAGGATATGAAAGCCAATGCAAATACCCAACGTATTATCTTAAAAATCTTCTTAACCATAAACTTGCGTTTTAATGTCTGCAAAGTTACTAAATCTTCTTTGATTGAGAGAATGAAAGAAGAAAAGAAGATTCTTCCCCTTGAGTGCTTTATACTTTTTGCAGAAGGGTTAGTAGTATTTACCCAAAAGCTTAGGAGTTTTTCCCAAAAGCTTAAGAGCTTTCTTCAAAAAGCTTAAGAGCTTTTCGCAAATAGCTTAGGAGTTTTTCCTAGATTGCTTTGCACGTACAAGTTCATCAACGAAGAAGCCGTAAGGTAACTAACGAAAGTAGTTATCTTACGGCTAATATTCTTCTATTGATTCACCTTATTTAATAAGGCTAACGGAACGTTTCAAGAACTTGTCTAATGCAGCTCCCTGAAGCATACCATTCTGAAGCAATGCCAAATCAATGAGTTGATGAACAACCTCATTATCTTTTGCGCAAGCCTCGATAACGGTCTTCTTCTTATCTTGCAATTCAGAGATAGACTTTTGCGTATTCTGTACATCGTCCTTCTCCTCCTGTGTCAATTCTTCAGCCTTCTTCTTGCTCTGAGCCTGTTGTAAAGCTGCAAGTCGTGCCTTCTGTCCCTTCAACTCACTAGCGATAGGCTCTAACTCCTTGGTTGTCCCTTCTGTTACCTCATTCAATACCCTCTTAATAAGTGGATGATCGGCATTCAATACAAAGTTATAAGCATCTGGCATTTGTGCATAGAAGCCCATTCCTTGCTGGAACTGACTCATCTCCTTCATACGGCGCATATACTCGTTCTGTGTAATGAGCACCGGTTGGAAACTCTCACCCAGAGCCTGCACCTCTATATTGAACTCTGCCTTTTGTATCTTAGGCATCTGCGAACGGAAAGTCTCTGACAGATTGTCAGTCTCTTCTTCTGACAAATTATTCTTAGGTGCGTCTTCCTTCTGAATGATTCTATCAATAATATCTGAGTCAACACGAACGTAGCGTGTCTTCTCTAGTTTCTGTTCGAGCATTGACAACATTGGTACATCTAGCTGTCCACTTGCGTCAATAATGCTATATCCCTTTTGTTTTGCAGCCTCGATATAGGTGTACTGCTCTTCTTTATTAGTTGTATAAAGATTGACAAGCACTCCTTCTTTGTCTGTTTGATTATCTTTTACGAGAGTCTTGTACTCGTCTAACGTAAAGTATTTGCCTTCTGTATCTTTGATAAGCGCAAAGTCTTTTGCACGATCATAGAAATCAGCTTCTGACAACATACCATAGTTTATAAAGAGCTTCAAGTCGTCCCATTTCTTTTCATATTCCTTACGGTCTTCCTTGAAAATGCTTTGCAATCTGTCTGCTACCTTCTTGGTAATATAAGACGCAATCTTCTTAACGTTTGAATCGCTCTGTAAGTAACTGCGACTGACGTTCAAAGGAATGTCTGGTGAATCAATCACACCATGTAACAATGTCAAGAACTCTGGTACTATTCCTTCCACCTGATCAGTAACGAAGACTTGATTGCAATAAAGTTGAATCTTGTTACGCTGTAACTCAATGTTATTTTTAATGCGTGGGAAGTAAAGAATACCCGTGAGATTGAATGGATAATCAACATTTAAGTGAATCCAGAACAATGGTTCATCGTTCATTGGGAAGAGCGTCTGATAGAACTTCTTATAGTCCTCATCCTTTAGGCTGGATGGAGCTTTAACCCACAATGGTTCCACATCGTTAATAATGTTATCCTCATCCGTCTCAACACTCTTACCATCCTTCCACTCTGTTTTCTTACCAAAGGCAACAGGAACAGCCATGAACTTGCAATACTTATTCAGTAACTCCTCAATCTTAGACTTCTGTAAGAACTCTTTGCAATCATCATCGATGTAGAGAACAATATCACTTCCTCTGTCCGCCTTATCTGCGTCCTCAAGTGTATATTCTGGACTGCCATCGCAACTCCACTTTACAGCCTTACTACCCTCACGATAGCTCTTAGTAATGATTTCTACTTTCTTAGCTACCATGAATGAAGAATAGAAACCAAGTCCGAAGTGACCAATGATGGCTTCTGCCTTATCTTGATACTTCTCCAAGAAGTCGTTTACACCAGAGAAGGCTATCTGGTTAATATATTTCTCAATCTCTTCTGCAGTCATACCAATACCACGGTCACTGATGGTTAGTGTTCCTGCTTTCTCGTCCAAGGTGATACGAACGGTCAAATCGCCCAACTCACCCTTAAAGTCGCCTGTTGCTGCAAGTGTCTTCAACTTCTGCGTTGCATCTACAGCATTAGAGACCATCTCACGTAAGAAGATGTCATGATCTGAGTATAAGAACTTTTTGATAACGGGGAAGATGTTCTCTGTCGTAACCCCAATATTTCCTTTTTGCATAGTTATATTTATTATAATTTTATATTCACGCCGACTAAATTACAAATACCATGCCATAACAGGAAATGAAACTGATTGATAGTTCTTCGATATACTAAACGAAGAAGAGACTTCCCTCGCAAGGAGGAAAGTCTCTTCTGTATCTAAAGGAAGCCTTACCTTATTTATATTCTAACGACTTCCTTCACACCTTTTATCGTACGTAACTTCTTCATCAGAATGTTCAGCTTAGAGTTATCGTCTAGCATAACAATTAGGTTGCCAGAGAACAATCCGTCATGTGAATCAATATTGATTGAACGCATAACGACTTTCTCATCTTTTGAGATAACATTCGTAATGTTACTTACAATACCTATGTCATCATTACCTATGATTCGTAAGGTGATAGCGTATTGTGACGTTCCCTTCCCACTCCATCGAGCTTTCACAACACGATAGCCGAAGCGTTTACGCATTTCTGGTGCATTGGGGCAATCGCAACGATGAATCTTAATACCGCCATTAACTGTCACGAATCCAAAGACTGAGTCACCATAGATGGGATGGCAACACTTAGCAAGAGAGAAGTCTAACCCTTTGAGGTTTTTATCAATAACTAAAACGTCATCATTCTTCTTCAGAATGTCTGGCGTTGGGTTCTCATACTCAAAGTTCTTTGCACTCTCTGCCTCACGTGGTTGGTTAAGGTTATGAAGATGATTATATATCTTCTGATATTCATCAATGACATAGTTAGGATCTAATTTACCATCAGCTATTTGTTGGTAAAATTCAGAACCTTCCTTAAACCCGAGCTTACGAATAAGGTGCCCCATTGAGGCTTCATCCACATCTATCTTCTTGTTCTTGAATCGACGTTCCAGCAACTCCTTTGCATAGAGTTTATCGTTAGCTTGTGTTTCTTTCAACGCAAGACGAATCTTGGATTTAGCACGTGATGACTTGCAGACCTTCAACCACTCTTGTCGTGGTTTCTGTGTAGACGAAGTAAGAATCTCTACCATATCACCACTATGGAGTTCCGTACGGAAGGACACGTTCTTACCATTAATCTTTCCTCCAACGCACTGGTTACCCACACGTGAATGAATGTGATAAGCGAAGTCGAGCACCGTTGCACCCTTAGGGAACTTCAATAAGTCACCTTTCGGTGTAAAGACATATATCTCTTTGTCATAAAGATCAGATTTAAACTGATCCATGACTTCTAAATTATCTCCTGCTTCAAGGGCTGAACGTATAGAGGCTAGCCAGTCATCCATACCGCCCTCCGCCTTTACACCTTTATAACGCCAGTGAGCTGCTAAACCATGTTCGGCAATCTCATCCATACGCTCGGTACGTATTTGTACTTCAACCCACTTCTTCTCTGGACCTAGCACTGTGATGTGCAAACACTCATAGCCATTTGACTTTGGTACTGAAAGCCAATCTCTTAATCGCTTTGGATTAGGCTGATACATGTCGGTGACTATTGAATAAGCCTGCCAACATTGCATCTTCTCTTTGTCTTCTGGTGAGTCGAGGATAATGCGAATAGCAAAGAGATCATAGATACCCTCAAAGCCACATTTCTGTTTCTTCATCTTTTGCCAGATGGAGTGAATGGACTTTGTACGACCCTTTATATGGAACTTCAATCCTGCTGCTTTCAGATGTTCGCTGACAGGAGTAATGAACCGACTAATGTAAGCATCACGAGCCGTCTTAGTAGCATTAAGTTTATCTTTAATCAGATAGTAAGCATCATGCTCTAAGTACTTTAAAGATAAGTCCTCTAGCTCGCTCTTTAGCTGATAGAGTCCTAGCTTATGTGCTAATGGGGCATATAGATAACTTGCCTCTTCTGACACCTTCTGCCTTGCCTCCGTATTCTCAACGTCTCGTATCTGACGCATGAGGTTAACTCGGTCGGCAATCATGATTAGAATTACACGCATATCCTCGGCAAAGGATAGCAACAGATTGCGGAAATTCTCACTCTCTATGATTGGTGTTCTTTGATAAAGAGTCTGTATATGAATTAAACCATGAATGATTCTAGAAACCCCTTCACCAAAAAGTTTATTTACATCTTCTAATGACAGATTATCATCCTGCACACTTTGATAAAGTAGAATGGCAATGACAGAGTCACGTTTAAGTCCAATGTCCCTTACGGCAATAATGGCTGTTTGTATAGAGCAAAGTATCGGGTTCAAACCAAATACATTGCGTTGAATCTTATTATTAATAACAGATTCATCAAGATGTTTACGCAACTTTGGAAGGTCACTTTCTGCAAATAATGGCTCAAGAAGTCCCTTCAATTCTTCTAGTAATTGGTCGGATAAGAGTCTCTCTTCTTCCGTATAAATGAATTTATCCTCCATAAGCATACCCATTATAGTTCGCAGACAAAGGTACAAGAAAAATGACACTTAAAGGAATAAAACTAGTAATTACTTGCTTGTTTACAAATTAATTCGTTATTTTTGCAATTACAAAACAATCTTTTTAAAACTTTATCGAATATGATGAACCCAACTGACCTAAGACAGATTACTAGTAAAGGAATAAGTGAAGAACAAATCAATAGACAGCTTGAAGAGTTTAAATTAGGATTCCCCTATTTAAAATTAGAAGCTGCTGCAACACCAACCAAAGGTATCGTTTTGATGAGTAGTGAAGAACAAGAGAAGGTATGTAATAGCTGGAAGACTTATCAAAGTGGAAATCATAGAGTTGTGAAGTTTGTACCTGCTTCGGGAGCTGCTAGTCGTATGTTTAAAGATCTGTTTGCTTTCCTTAATGGTGTAAACCAGGAGCCTGCAAATGACTTCGAAAGGGAGTTCTTTGACAATATACATGATTTTGCTTTCTTCAATGAGTTGAATCAGAAGTGTGAGCAGAATGAAGGGAAGAGCGTAGATGAAATAATGAAAGATGGGGACTATAAACTAATCGTTGACACCTTATTAAATATAAGAGGTTTAAACTATGGGCAACTCCCCAAAGGTCTACTCTCTTTCCACAAGTATGACGATGGAGTACGCACACCAATTGAGGAACACTTAGTGGAGGCTGCACTTTATGCTGCTAGTAACAAGCAAGCATACGTACACTTCACGATCTCGCATGAACATCTGGAACTCTTTAAACAAAAGGTAACAGAGAAGATTGCACAATATGAAGCTAAATACGATGTTAAACTGAATGTCTCTTATTCGGAACAGAAACCTAGTACAGACACGATAGCTGTAAATCCAGACAACAGTCCTTTCCGCAACGATGATGGTTCTTTGCTCTTCCGTCCGGGCGGGCATGGCGCATTGATAGAGAACTTAAACGACCTCGAGGCTGATATTGTTTTCATAAAGAACATTGACAATGTAGTTCCTGATCGATTGAAGAAAGAAACAATCGATTGGAAGATGGTAATTGCAGGAAAACTCGTGGAACTACAGAAACAAACATTCGATTACTTACACCTGTTGGATAAGGGCTGTTATACACGTACTGAGCTAGAGGAAATACTAAGTTTCTTACAGCATAATTTATTCTGTGAGAGTTCTGAAGCAAATACATTAGACGACAATGCACTTGCACAATATCTCTATGATAAGTTGAACCGACCAATGCGTGTATGTGGAATGGTTAAGAACGTGGGAGAACCAGGTGGTGGACCTTTCTTAGCTTATAACCATGATGGGACAATTAGTTTGCAGATTCTTGAAAGCTCACAGATTGATAAGAGCAATAAGGATTATGTGAAGATGTTTACCGATGGAACGCACTTCAATCCTGTGGATATTGTTTGTGCCATCAAGAACTATAAAGGCGAGCCATTTGATTTAACAAAGCATGTTGATAAGTCAACGGGATTCATTAGTTCCAAGTCTAAGAACGGACGTGAACTGAAAGCTTTAGAGTTGCCTGGACTTTGGAATGGAGCCATGAGCGACTGGAATACTATCTTCGTTGAAGTTCCACTTATCACTTTCAACCCCGTTAAAACAGTAAACGATTTACTGCGTGAACAGCATCAATAAGGACTTAAAAGTTAATGTCTAAAAATCTTATCAATAAAACAACTATCCAGTAATTGATGGGACAACCATAGAAATAGTAATTAGGCTATAATCAACTAGAGATTATAGCCTTTTTTCTTGTCACTTTTAAAGTTTTTTATACGCTAAGTTAAACAACACTTGTACTTTAAGTTAAACGACACTTGTACTTTAAGTTAAACATCAATTATACTTTAAGTTAAACATCAATCGTACTTTAAGTTAGAGCTTCCTCTTTACTTATATCAGTGTAAGAGCTGAGAATCAATAAGGTTTGATTTCTACCCTTTTTATAATTTTCATTGATGACTAAGGCAAAAAATGATGTCTTTTCTTGTAGGAGTCAAATAATTATTATACCTTTGCAAGCACAAAAAAGACACATTACTGATGTTTCTCTTTAAGAAACACAACAAATCAAAGATATAATTTCCTACATATATTATATATGTTAAGCAAAGAAGAACTATTAGAGAAAGATGTTTCTGAGCTTGAAACTATTGCTCAGAAGTCTGGTGCAGTATATAATCAAGGCGACGACAAGGATAAGTTGGTTTATGCTATTCTTGACCGTCAGGCTGAAGAGCTTAGTACTGCACGACCATCGGAGTCAAAGCGGAAGCGCACAAGAATAACGCGGAAGGATACCGACAGGGTATATTCTGTGCATGGCGATGAAGGGGAGAACTTCGATGTTAAGAAGAATAAGCCTACAGGAGAAGCACAACCTTCACTCTTTAAAGAGGAAGTAGCACCTAAAAAAGCAAGTGAAACCGAGAAAACACCAGAGGAGATTCTAGCCTCAATGCCTAAGCATAGAGGTAGAAAGTCTAAAGCTGAACTCGAAGCTATCGCTGCCGCTGAAGCAGCACTCAAAGCCAAAGAAGAGGCTAAGAAGATGGAAACAAAAAGTCAGGAGGAGACAAAACCTATAGTTGAAGAAACTATACCAGAAGCTATGGAAGATAATTTTATTCCTGAAGACCATTTCGCAAGCATGCCAGTTAAAGAGGATGCCGAGAATAAGGAGGAACTCTTAGCTCGTTTACAAGAAAAGGTCAATGCACATAATAATACAGAAGTAGTCCCTGAAGGGGTTTGGGCTGGTGATCCAGGTGATGGAACAGACTTTATACCTATAGTTGACCTCCCTATAGAGGATCAAGGTGCGGTACCAAACTACGATATGTTTGACCAGCCTACTATGCCAACTCAGACACCTTCTACACCTGCAATGTATGATGCACCAGTGGTTAGTAATGAGGAGGCTTATGACTTCACTAACATTATCAAGGCAAATGGAGTATTAGAAGTTATGCCTGATGGTTATGGCTTCTTACGTTCAAGTGATTATAATTACCTTTCTTCTCCAGATGATGTTTATGTCTCAAACAATCAGATTAAACAATATGGTTTAAAGACAGGTGATGTCGTTGAATGCTTTGTTCGTCCCCCACGCGCAGGAGAGAAATACTTCCCATTGACAAGTATTGAGATGATCAATGGTAGGAAACCAGCTGAGGTACGTGATCGTATTCCATTTGAGCACCTTACACCATTATTCCCAGAAGAGAAGTTCTCTCTCTGTAATGATCCAAAAACTACAAATCTCTCTACACGTATAGTTGACCTCTTCTCCCCTATTGGTAAGGGACAGCGTGCACTGATTGTTGCACAGCCAAAGACTGGTAAAACTATCTTGATGAAGGACATTGCTAATGCTATTGCAGCAAATCATCCCGAGGCTTACTTGATGATGCTATTAATAGACGAACGTCCTGAAGAGGTTACCGATATGGCACGAACAGTAAATGCGGAAGTGATTGCCTCAACTTTCGATGAACCAGCAGAACGTCATGTGAAGATTGCTGGTATTGTTCTAGAGAAGGCGAAACGTATGGTTGAGTGTGGGCATGATGTGGTAATTTTCCTCGATTCTATCACACGTTTAGCACGTGCTTACAATACAGTTGCACCGGCGTCGGGTAAGGTTCTTACTGGTGGTGTCGACGCAAACGCATTGCAGAAACCTAAGCGTTTCTTTGGTGCTGCACGTAATATAGAAGGTGGTGGATCGTTGACTATTATAGCAACAGCTTTGATTGATACTGGTTCTAAGATGGACGAGGTTATCTTTGAAGAATTTAAGGGTACGGGTAACATGGAGTTACAACTCGATCGCAGTTTGAGCAACAAGCGAATATTCCCAGCTGTCAACCTTGTAGCTTCTAGCACTCGTCGTGATGACCTCTTGCAAGACCGCACAACACTTGATAGAATGTGGATCCTCCGTAAGTACATTGCTGATATGAATCCTATCGAGGCTATGAACTCTATTCATGATCGTATGGCTCGAACAAAGGATAACGAGGAGTTCCTTCTTTCTATGAATGATTAAAAACATTATTCATATTAGTCTAGCACAATAAACGCTATAAATAAAGGTAGTGCCAATCAACATAGCCTTCTCCTGTAAGTTGCTATTTTGATTGGCACTCTTTCTATCATGATTCGTGGAATAAACTATCTCACCAATCTATAAGTATTCGTTCTTTCCTTACTTTTATAATTAGAAGTATATTAAAGGACAATTAGTAAAAAGATTGTAGACTGAATTGTATCAAGATTATTGAGATAGTAAAGTTATCGTATTGGGCTACTTTAAATATAATAAAAGAAGTCAGTTGAAACCTTCTTCAACTGACTTCTATTCTATTATAAATAAGTAACAATCAAGAAACCCCGATTGATTCTTAGTTATCAATTACTTACCCATTCCCTTATAAGCTTGATTCATACCTTTTACAACCTCGTTTGTAATGTTGTAAGCAGGATCAGCATATAGGATATTGTCTCCGCTCTTTGCAAGGATAATAGCATACTTCTTATCCTTATTGTATTCTTTCAAGTAATTGTGAACACTATCAGAGAGAGCCTTATTGTACTTAGCAACCTCACTCTGATATTCAGCACCCAAACGCTGTTGAAGAGCATCAGCATCCTGAGCTTGCTTCTGAATACTTGCTTGAATCTGTTGAGCCTGAGCCTGAGTGTACTTATTAGCCTGAGCATTCTGTTGGAAGTTAAGAGCAGCAGTTTGAATAGCCTTCTGCTTTCCAGCTAATGTACGTTGAATGTTAGCTTCTTTAGCCTTTATAATCTTAGTTACATCTTTCCAATAAGTATATTGACTCATGATAGAATCTATTTCTACATAAGCAATCTTCTGTGCCCCAGAGGTTGATACACTTGCAGTTGTACCTGACTGTGTCTCTGTTGTATCGTTCTTCTGTGGCTGGTTGTTACACGCAACAAAAGCGAATGTTGTCATTGCCAGCATTGCAATACTACAAAATGTTTTCTTCATTATTGTATGTTTAAATGATTATTTTAATAAGCTTTGTTCTTTGCGCGAGCTTCTTTGTCTTGATCTATTACACATCTAATACCTTTCTCCTTTAAGTAGGCATTGTCTGATATGTGTTGTGACTGGAAACTCCCATTCTTCTTTAGCATAACACGCACTCCTAAGAGCAACATGGCAATAGCAATTATTAACAATGAGTATAATAATGTTCCGAGCATTTTCTTTATCTTTGCATTGTTTATCGGCGCAAAGGTAATATAAAAGAGCAAGATAACAAAATAAAATATTATTAAATATGGCGAATATAGAATTAAAACCCGCTCGAGTATTCGAGCAGTTTGCGAAAATTAATCAGATACCACGTCCTTCAAAGCACGAAGAGCAAATGATTAAGTATTTACAAGAGTTTGCGAAAGCACGTAACCTCGATGTTAAGGTAGATAAGACGGGGAATGTACTTATCTCTAAGGCTGCTACGAAGGGTATGGAGCATGTGCCTACTGTTGTTCTTCAAAGTCACATGGATATGGTTTGTGACAAACTTGTTGACGTTGAGTTTGACTTCCATAAAGATGCAATTCAAACTTATGTTGATGGTGAATGGTTGCATGCAAAAGGTACAACTTTAGGTGCTGACGATGGTATTGGTGTTGCGCTAGAGTTAGCTATCCTTGACTCGAATGATATTAAACATGGACCTATCGAGTGCCTCTTTACTCGCGACGAGGAGACTGGTTTAACAGGTGCCTTCGGCTTAGAAGCTAACTTCATGACTGGGAAGTACCTTATCAACTTAGACTCTGAAGACGAAGGTCAGATCTTTGTTAGCTGTGCTGGTGGTAATAGCACAACGGCTACATTCAGTTTTGATCGTGAGCAAGCTCCAGAGGACTACTTCTTTATGGAAGCTAGTTTGAAAGGGTTAGTCGGCGGTCATTCTGGTGATGACATTAACAAGAAGCGTGCGAATGCAATCAAAGTCCTTGCACGTTTCCTTTATATGGAACAAAACAAATTAGATCTACGTTTGAGTCAGTGGAACTCGGGTAAGATGCATAATGCAATCCCTCGTGATGGTAAAATACTCTTTGCTGTCCCAGCAAACCATAAGGATGAGGTGAAAGCTGATTGGAACATCTTTAGCAAGAACGTTGAAGATGAATTTCACGTAACAGATACCTCGATGGAATGGTCACTTCAAAGTGCTGATGCGGCATTGGTTATGCCTAAACAGGTTTCTCACAATGCCATCCTTGCTCTTCAAGCTCTTGATAATGGTCCATTGACAAATTGTCAAGATGAGGCTTTAGCCTATATGGTGGAAACATCAAGCAATGTTGCTAGCATCCAGACTTCAGAAGACAAGCTCATCATCGTTAGTTCACAACGCTCTAACGTTATGAGTAACCTTGAGAACATGACGAACACTGTTCGTGCTTGCTTCGAATTAGCTGGAGCCGAAGTTGTTGTAAACGACAGTTACCCTGCATGGAAAATGAATCCTAATTCCGAGTTAGTAAATGTCGCCGTTGAACAGTATAAGAAACTCTTCGGGAAAGAGCCACGTGTCCTCGGTATCCACGCAGGATTAGAGTGCGGTCTATTCTCAGAGAAGTATCCAGAGCTTGACATGATTAGCTTTGGACCAACATTACGATATGTCCACACACCAGATGAATGTTTGCTTATTCCAACTGTTCAAATGGTTTGGGATCATCTCTTAGCCGTTCTTGAGAACATCGATTAAGGTTTTTTCTTTATCCTTCATCTGATATCAATCCTATCAAGATAAAGGTATAAAATCATAAGTCACCCTACTTACAGCATATTCAGAATGCTAAGTATGGTGACTTTTTTAGATAACTATAAGTGCGTTGCGATTTATTCATTTCAATGGAAAATACAATACTTTAAAGTAGCTTTCATCTCTCATTTCACTCTCTATGAAACACAAAGTGAAACAGCATTCAACCTTTAACTTAAAGTACGATTGACCTTTAACTTAAAGTACAAACGTCGTTTAACTTAAAGTACAAGCCTCGTTTAACTTAAAGTATGAACGACCTTTAAACAGCACCAACAATCGGGTGCTAATACCTATTTAATTCGCTCTGCATTCTTCCTAGCAAAGTCCTTCCAAGAGGAGTAGTGTTGGGCATCAGTTATAGGGCGACTCATTTGCAAAAAGTGGCAATAAGCAGCAGCAACAGCATCGGTAGCATCCATAAAGTGTGGCATTTGATCATCACGTAGGTGAAGGAGTTTCTGTAACATACCTGCAACTTGTTCCTTGGATGCAGAACCATTGCCCGTGATTGCCATTTTAATCTTTAAAGGAGCATACTCTTGTATTGGAATGTCACGATGAATAGCGGCGGCAATCGCTACACCTTGAGCGCGCCCAAGCTTTAGCATTGATTGTACATTCTTGCCAAAGAAGGGAGCCTCAATAGCTAGTTCGTCAGGAAGGTACTCTGCTATAATACCAGAAACACGATCGAATATTTTACCTAAGCGTAGATAGACATCTTTCTCTTTGCGCATATCTATTACACCCATAACAACGAGTTCCGCCTTATTGCCACGAACACGTAAAACTCCATAGCCCATGACATTAGTACCTGGATCAATCCCTAAGAGAATCTTTTCTGGCGTAACACTTTTCTTTTGCATTCGATCGTCTGCTAATTATCTGTCCATATATGGGTTATGAGCAAGTTCAAACCCGATAGAAGTTCGTGGTCCATGCCCCGGATAGACAATCGTCTTATCTGGTAATTGTGCAAGTTCACGCAGACTACTAATTATTTGAAACATGCTCCCCCCTGGGAAGTCCGTTCGACCTATACTTCCTTTAAAGAGTGTATCGCCAGTAAACAATACATTCTCCTCCGCACAATAGAACGATACAGAGCCAGGTGAGTGACCAGGTGTACGAATGATTTTAAAGGTATGCGAACCAAACTTAACTTCCTCATTTTCGGTAAGTTTCAAATTACCTGCAGGAAGGTCTATATTCAAATCCATCCCTAACATTTGCAAGGCTGCTTCTCTCGGGTGTTGCATGAGCACCTTATCCCCTTCAGCAACTTCTGGTTGTAAGTTGAATGCAGATAGAATTGCAGCATCACCAAAATGATGATCTAAATGTCCGTGTGTACCAAGATTATGAACAGGCTTTAAGCCTTCATCATTTATATACGCAATGACAGCATTCTGTTCTGTTTCAGTAAGTGCACCGCAATCAATGATGACACATTCCTTTGTCTCATCATTGATGACATAACAATTCTCATGTAGAGGATTAACCTCAAAGGCCTGGATTCTTAGCATTTCTTTGGATGTTAATTGTAAGATAAAGTCGTTTGAATAAGGTTACTATATGACTTATCCCGGTACATAAATAAGATATTTCCCTTTAAACCATTCCTCATCAAACCATTGTGAAATCTCTGTCTTCTCCACAATATTCTTATAAGGTTTCAACTCCTCTTCAAGGTTTCCTCCTTTAAGAACTATTACACCATTGGGCAGGACATTATGCTGATCACGAGCTATATTCTTTTTGACAATCTTCATTAAATCAGGAAGTGGCATAACGGCACGAGATACAATAAAATCGAACTTACCTTTCTCTTCCTCCCCTCTTAAATGTGCGGGAAGAACGTTAGTAAGTCCTATCGCAGAAGCAACTTCTTGTGCAACACGCACCTTCTTGCCAGTACCATCAATGAGTTTGAAATTAGCTTCAGGAAAGAGAATGGCAAGTGGAATACCAGGAAACCCTCCCCCTGTTCCAAAGTCTAACACATTAGTACCATCCCGAAAGTTTATAACCTTAGCTATTGCAAGAGAATGAAGAACATGATGCTCATAGAGATTATCAATGTCCTTACGAGAGATAACGTTTATCTTCGCATTCCATTCATGATACAAAGCATTAAGCGCATTAAACTGCTCCTCCTGTTCTGTAGTTAAACTAGGGAAGTATTTCTTTATAATATCAATCATTAGTTGTATTGTTATATGCTACGAAGAATACTCATCAACAGCACCCGTATCCTTCCTAATTATCGATTAGCGAAGGCAAAGTTACAAAAAGTTTTCGTAACTTTGCATTGTATAGAATATTAATAAGGAGAAAGAATGATAAAAGCTTGTTTGTTTGATTTAGATGGAGTTGTGTTTGAAACCGAGTCATTATATACCTCGTTTTGGAGTGAAATGAAGAAGGAATATTGCCCTGAAATAGCCGACTTTGAATATATCATTAAGGGGCAGACCTTAGTCCAAATCTATGATAAATATTTCGCTGGGGAGGAGAAGACACAACAAGAAATAACAAATAAGCTGAATGAGTTTGAACAGAGTATGCCTTTCAACTATGTTGACGGCTTTGAACCTTTCGTTAAAGCGCTTAGGTCGAAAGGGATAAAGACAGCTGTTGTTACAAGTTCCAATCGTGAGAAGATGCAAAATGTTTATCGTAAACATCCAGAGTTTCAATCCTATTTCGATGCAATCTTAACATCTGAAGACTTTGAAGAAAGCAAGCCTTCACCAGATTGTTATTTAAAGGCAGCAGCCCGCTTTGGAGTACAATCCAAGGAATGTGTTGTCTTTGAAGATAGCTTTAATGGATTGCGTTCTGGTGTAGCATCAGGTGCTTGTGTGATTGGCTTAGCTACAACGAATCCTATACATGAAATAAAGAAATACACGGATAAGGTTATCCGCAATTATATTGGTTTTACTTTGCCAAATAACTAAAAACAAGTACCTTTGCACACACAAACTTAAAATAAGGTAAAAGGTATATATGGGATATTTAACAACAGATAAGAAGAAAGTAACAGCAAAGACACTATTAGAAATGAAGGCTGCAGGTGAGAAGATAACTCAAATGACAGCTTACGATTTCACAACGGCAGGGATAATCGACGCTGCTGGTATTGATAGTATTCTTGTTGGCGATTCAGCTTCTAATGTAATGGCAGGTAATCAGGACACAACCCCTATTACTATTGATCAGATGATTTACCATGCACGTGCTGTTGTTAGGGCTTGCCAACATTGCCTTGTTGTTTGTGATATGCCATTTGGCTCTTATCAGGTAAGCCGTGAAGAGGGGATTCGTAATGCTATACGCATTATAAAGGAAACTGGTGCTGGTGCAGTAAAGATGGAAGGCGGTCAAGAGATTGCTAACACTGTCAAAGGTATTGTTGATGCTGGTATTCCTGTCATTGGTCACCTTGGTTTAACTCCACAGAGTATTCATAAGTTTGGTGGTTATGGGCTTCGTGCAAAAGAAGACGCAGAAGCACAGAAACTCATTGACGATGCCTTAGCGTTAGATGCCGCAGGTGTTAGTGCTATCACACTAGAGAAAGTACCATCTGCATTGGCAGCAAAGGTAACCTCAATGGTAAAGGCAGCTACTATTGGTATTGGCGCAGGTAATGAAACGGATGGTCAAGTACTTGTATATGCCGATGCTCTTGGAATGACACAAGGTTTCAAGCCTAAGTTTTTACGCCATTTTGCCGATGTCAATAAGTGCATGACAGAAGGAGTACAAGAATACATTAAGTGTGTAAAGGAGAAGTCTTTCCCTTCTATTGAAGAGTCTTATTAAGTCATTATTATGAAACCTCAAAGCGTTAAGGCTTAGTTGATATTAAAGACAAGAATTATGGATACTCAGAATACCCCTATTCATGTACGGTTATGGGATAAGCACTTTTGGACACTGGCAATAGCAAACCTGCTGTTGGTTATGTCATCCTATATGTTGATTCCAGCTATACCGATACGACTGAGGAGTGATGGGTATAAGATGCCACAGATAGCGTTGGTATTAGGAATCTTCTTTGTTGGAATGTATCTCTTTGGCAATAGTTCGGCTTATCTCGTGCAACGTTATCGCCGTAAGATGGTGTTCTTACTATCAACGCTATTGCTATTAGCAGTGACAGCCATACTCTATTATTTGGCAACAATGCCTAATATCAACATAGACTATGTCTTTCTAGTTGGTTTACGATTCTTACAAGGTTCGTTCTATGGCTTATCACAACTAGTCTTGTTGAGTACACTTGTAATTGATAATGTTGAGGCTGTACATCGCACCGAGGCTAATCATGCTGTAACATGGTTCGGACGTTTTGCACTAGCATTAGGACCAATAGTAGGGTTAACCATTTATCATTCTATGAACTTTGGTTCCGTGCTATTGGTATCATGTTGTTGTGTAGCACTATCCTTTATCCTTGTCAGCTTTATACGTTTTCCATTTAGATTACCTAATGAAGATCTATGCAGATTCTCCTTAGATAGATTCTTATTGAAGGGTAGTCATTGGTTGTTTATTAACACAACCCTTATCACCATTGTCGTGGGCTTGTTGTTAACGATTGAGCAAACCCCAAGGTTCTATGCTTTTATAATGCTAGGCTTCATCCTTGCGTTATTAGCCGAACGATTTGCGTTCAGTAATGCCGACCTTCGTAGTGAAGCCACAACAGGTTTGTTCTTTATGGGGGGAGCCGTCTTATTAATGCTCACAAGGAACCAATCAAGTGTAACTTATATAGCCCCCATACTTACAGGTTTTGGCGTTGGTATCATAGGTAGTCGTTTCTTACTCTTCTTTATTAAGCTAGCAGGACACTGCCAACGTGGTACAAGTCAAAGTACGTTTATACTAGCTTGGGAGACAGGAATAGGTATCGGATTAGTTATTTCTTTTGCCTTACTTCATTGTAACCGCATATTGGTTTTATGGGTAAGTTTGATAGTGCTTATTATCAGCCTTGTCTTTTATACATTCTTCATTCATAAGTGGTATGTAAAGCATAAGAACCGATAATTTGATGATAGAGTAACCACGGCCATTACTCTATCTTAAATGAGGAATTATGCTATAACTTAAACAGCAATTAGACTTTAACTTAAACTACAAATAGACTTTAAGTTAATGTAGGTTTGTACTTTAAGTTAAACGACGATTGTACTTTAAGTTAGAGGTGAAATGGACTTTTAGTTAGACATCAATTAAGCCCTCAATAAAAGTGCCCAAACACTTTCATTGAGAGCATTTGGGCACATACAACTAATGTATAGAGAAAGAGAGAAAATGAGTTCTTATTCTCTTATTTTTTATAAAACATCCAACTCTTTTTATTCACATCAAGGCTATCCAACAATCTTGTACTGCCTCACGAAATTGAAACGATTTCATAAAGAGCAGTTAGACTATTTAGAATTGGAAGTAAATAAATGGTTGTACGTCTGAACTCTTCACCTGCATGATGATAAATATCACGATGGTGATAGCTACAGCAGAAAGAACAACCCCACCCTTTTGCAAGAGCTTGACACTATTATTTTGCCAAGAGTTAGGCAAGAAATGGGTAATCAATGCAAATGCCATTAGAGCAAAGACATACTTATAAGCTACAAAGACATCGGGGAGAACAGATGGATTGAATTTCGTAAACATTTGCTTGATCATAATCCATGCACTTTCAAAGTCACGACAGCGGAAGAATATCCATGTAAAACAGAGAACGTGGAAGGTAATCAATACAGAGAAGAAGCGACGAATGCCCGCTGGGTGATAGTGCCGATCATGACGCATTATAGTTTGCGACCAGAACTTATGTAGACAAACAAGCGCACCATGGATAACGCCCCATAGAACAAAGTTAAGGGAAGCTCCGTGCCATAAACCACAAGCTGTCATGGCGATCATTTGATTGATGTACATGAAGAACGTTCCTCTTCGGTTTCCCCCTAAAGATATATAAACATAGTCGCGAATCCATGTCGAGAGAGAGATATGCCATCTACGCCAGAAGTCAGTCATGGAATCAGCTGTTAGCGGCGCATTAAAGTTCATCGGTATTTCATAACCCATCAATAAGGCAATACCTATAGCCATATCTGAATAGCCCGAAAAGTCACAGTAGATTTGAATGGTATAGCCATAAAGCCCCAACAATACCTCACCACCAGAGAACAAGGTAGGGTTATCGAAGATTCGATCTACAAAGTTTTGTGAGATATAATCTGAAATAACAGCTTTCTTGAACAGACCTATAATGATGAAGAAAACACCACGTGCAAACATCTCTGGAGAGATGTGTAAAGGCTTACGAATCTGTGGACCAAAGTCGGTTGCACGTGTAATTGGTCCAGCCAACAACGTTGGAAAGAAACTTACATAGAAGGCATAGTCTAGCAATGACTCCATGGGTTGTGCTTTCTTCCTATAGATATCAACTACATAAGAGATCGTCTTGAAAGTGTAGAAGCTAATGCCGACAGGTAAGAAGATGTCCCATGGTTGAAAGTTTCCTCCTATCATCTGTGCAATAAGACCAGCAAAGAAGTTTGTGTACTTGAAGTATGCAAGTAAACCTAAATCAATGAGGAGACTCAAAATTAACCATAATCGTGGATACTTCCCACGTGCTACACGTCGTGCAATATAGAAGTCGCTGACAGTGACAATTAGAAGTAGGAAGAAATAGAAACCACTACTCTTATAAAAGAAATAGTAAGAGAAGAGGGTTACGAACAATAGTCGTGCATCGACCTTCTTACGCAAGCAGAAATAGACAAGCATAAAGAAGAGGAAGATGAACAAGAAAGCCCCAGAAGAGAAGAGTAAAGGCTCGTGGGGGTTATAGAGTAAGATGTTAGCAATCTTGCTAAAATCTAGTGATGCGAAATAAGATAATATATCTTGGATCATTATAGTAATATACTTTGGATTATTATTTCTGTATAAGTTTCATCTTTCTTGCGTAGTTGTTCTGACCAGCAACTATTGACTTGAAGATACGTGGTGCAACATACTTACCACCCTTAAAATTAATATGAACATAGTCTTTAGAACCCATATTCTTCTCATCAACAAGGCGCATCATTGTGCCAGGTCCACCCATTGCTTTATAGAGACTATAGAAAGCAACTTTACAATCGGAAGCCATTTGGTCTTGATAACCAACAAGCATCTTAACTCCCTCCATTGTACCATCAGGTGAAGACTTCGAACCTCTATCTGGCGCACCTATCACAAGTATACTTGCTGTTGGGAAGCACTTATGGAAGAGTTGTATGACACTTTTCATCTTAGAGGTATATGTTTGTAGCTCTCTTTCCTTAGATGCAGGAGTGATGGCATTGGCTCCAAATTGGAAGACAATGAGATCATAAGGACGAACTTGAGCAAACTGACGGAGTGTGGTCTCTGGTAGTTTTGATAAGGATAGCCCGTTAGAACCACGCATACTAAAGTTGTCAAGAACTATACCTCCATTGCCTTCTTGTGCTGTAGCAAAGAGAGTTGCATTAGTACCAGAAATATCTATAGAAGCATGAGAGGTTGCTCCGTTGAATCTTACCATCTGAACATTAGGAGAAGGTGAAACCTGTTCGGTTGTAGACTTACCTCCATCAATATGGAAAGTTACACTAGCACCATTCTTCGCACGTAGGTAAAGCTGTGTTGTACTCCACTTTTCAGTTCGTGGATATTCATGAGCCATGAAAGGAGCAAGGCTAATGTTTGCACGTCCTGAAAGAGGATAATAACGTTCCGCCATACCTGCTTGAAGAACATCATAAGAATCAGGCTTCTTCACTAGATGTTCTGTAAGTCCGGTGAACTTCTGAGTTGTTGTATGCTTGTATTGATTAAGGTCATTACCAGCATCTAACCATCCAACGCCTTCTCCACCATAATACTTCTGGAGTTCCTCACGAAGGTCTGCCAAGAGAATATCTCCTTCTATAAAAGAGTCACCAAAGTAAGCTATACGAACAGGACGACCTAAGTTCTTCTTCTCCTTTAATGCTGTTAATTGCTCATAGAAGTGATCCATACCACCTGGCTTACCTTCAGAATAGTCGACGATACGTTCTGTTCCTTTTGGCCACTGCTCTTTGAAGTTAATGACTTTCCCATCCTTCTCCAACGAAAGGGTTGTAGAAGGAGTTTTAGGAGCAGGAATTACATCTTTCAGCTCTTTCTTCTGTCGTGATAAATCACTTAAGATATCAATTTCTCTCAGTTCTGTATCCCCTATCTTGAATGTTGGTAGGAAATGAAGTAACAAGAGAAAGACTACTACTAAGCATGTTAATAGTAGCGTTTTATATGTGTTAGTCTTCATCTTAATTATCTTTTAATGGAAGTTATCCTTACTATATCTTTATTGGTAAAGGCTGTATTAGCTTTCAGAGAAGTATTGATCCAATAGCTTAATACCTTTATCTGTGCAGACACCTCTAACAAACAACATGATCATAATACGACTTAATTCCTTCATATCATACTTTTTAAAGAGGCAATTATTCATAACAAACTGCTCTGAAGCAAATGAAAGTTCACGAACTATATCATAGTTTACATGCTCAAGGAAATAGCCTTCTTTCTTACCTCTTTCTATAAAGTCCACCATCTCTGCCTCTCTGTTTTCATGCAATCTCCTCACATAGCTTAACAGATTAGGATATTTCTGAAGGTCTTCAAAGAAGAGAGGATTAATCGTGATAAACTCTGATGTTCGAACCCTATAGACCTCAAGAATAATGTTGATAACGTTCGTACCAGGCTTATCAAACTCTATAACCTGTTGGCGTTCTATATCTTCCCTACGCTGTAAAACTTCAAAGAGTAAGTCCTCCTTCGTCTCGTAAATCTCATATAATGTACGCTTTGATATCTTTAAATCACTAGCTATACCATCCATCTTAACTTGCTTAATGCCATGTTGATGGAATAATGTAGCTGCAACCTTAAGGATTCTCCCCTTTAGCTTCTGTCGATAGACAGTCTCGTTATTTGTATTTTGCATTAATCGTTTCAATTTTCTGCAAAATTACAAAAAACTTTGGGAATGGTATCTGCTTTTTAGGTAGTTTTATTATCTTTGTGGCTACGTATAAAATAATTCACGAGAAAAAATTATATAAGATTATGGTCAAGGTAACAAAAGAGGTCGCTTTGGAATACCATCATAACGGTCGTCCAGGAAAGATTGAAGTTAAACCAACAAAGCCCTATAGCACACAGACTGATTTAAGTTTGGCTTATTCACCAGGTGTAGCATATCCTTGTTTAGAGATACAGCAGAACCCTGATGACGTGTATAAATATACTACTAAAGGCAATCTAGTAGCTGTTATTAGTAATGGTACTGCCGTTCTTGGTTTAGGTAATATAGGTGCAATGAGTGGTAAGCCAGTTATGGAAGGTAAGGGTTTACTATTCAAGATATATGGTGGTGTAGATGTATTCGATATAGAAGTTAACGAACAAGACCCGGATAAGTTCTGCGAAGCTGTAGAGAAGATTGCACCAACTTTTGGCGGTATTAATCTTGAAGACATTAAGGCACCAGAGTGCTTTGCTATCGAAGAGCGATTGAAGCGCACACTAGATATCCCTGTAATGCACGACGACCAACACGGTACTGCAATTATCTCTGCTGCTGGTTTGAAGAACGCCCTAGAGGTAGCAGGTAAAGATATTAGCAAGATCAAACTCGTAGTGAATGGTGCTGGTGCTGCAGCTATCTCATGTACGAAGATGTACGTAGCATTGGGCGTCAAGAAAGAGAATATCGTAATGCTAGATTCTAAGGGGGTCATCACTTCAGATCGTGAGAACCTCACCCCACAAAAGGCGTTATTTGCTACTGATCGTCGAGATGTACACACCTTAGAAGAGGCGATTAACGGAGCTGATGTATTCGTTGGACTATCAAAGGGTAATATACTCTCACAGGATATGATTCGTTCTATGAACGAGAAACCTATTGTGTTTGCATTAGCCAATCCAGTACCAGAGATTTCATACGATGACGCTATTGCAGCTCGCCCAGACGTAATCATGTCAACAGGTCGATCAGATTATCCCAACCAGATTAACAACGTAATTGGCTTCCCTTATATCTTCCGTGGAGCATTGGACGTACATGCGAAGGCTATCAACGAAGAGATGAAGATGGCGGCAGTACATGCTATTGCCGACCTAGCTAAGCAAACGGTGCCAGACGTTGTCAATGAGGTTTATCATGTAAACGACCTCACCTTTGGTCCTAAGTATTTCATCCCGAAGCCAGTCGACCCACGACTAATTACTGAGGTAAGTGCTGCTGTAGCTAAGGCTGCCATGGATAGCGGCGTAGCCCGTACGCCAATCAAGGACTTTGAGGCTTACAAGCAGCACCTGCGCCAGATGTTAGGGCAAGAGACAAAGCTCACCCGCTCACTCCACGCAACAGCCGCTCAGCACCCACAGCGCATTGTCTTTGCCGAAGGTGGTCACCCTACCATGATGAAGGCAGCTGTACAGGCAAAGCAAGAAGGCATTTGCGTACCTATCCTTTTAGGTAATCAAGACCGCTTGAATCGTGTGGCAAATCGCCTGAAGTTGGACATCAGTGACATAGAAATCATTGATATGCGTGCCGATAAGGAGCAAGGTCACCGCGCCACTTACGCTAAGCATTTAGCCGAGAAGCGTGCCCGTGAGGGATATACCTTCGAGGAGGCATACGATAAGATGTATGAGCGCAATTACTATGGTATGTCAATGGTTGAGAATGGTGATGCTGATGCGTTTATTACGGGTCTATACACCAAATACAGCAATACGATTAAGGTTGCAAAGGAAGTTATCGGAATCCGTCCCGAGTATAAACACTTCGGAACCATGCATATTCTGAATACAAAGAAAGGTGTATTCTACATCGCAGATACCTTGATCAACCGCCATCCAGATAGTGATGTCCTAACTGATGTGGCACGTTTGGCAGCCCATTCCGTTAAGTTCTTCAACGACGAGCCAGCTATTGCAATGCTCTCATTCTCTAACTTCGGCTCAGATAATGGAGGCTCCCCAGAGCAGGTGCGTGAGGCTGTTGCGAAGTTGCAAGCCGAGTGTCCAGACCTCGCTATCGATGGTGAGATGCAAGTTAACTTCGCTTTGAACAAGGAGCTACGTGACGAGAAATTCCCATTCACACGCCTAAAAGGTAAGGATGTCAACACACTCGTGTTCCCCGACTTGTCATCGGCTAATAGTGGTTACAAACTCCTACAGGCATTAAGCCCAGAGGCGGAAGTCATTGGTCCGATTCAGATGGGATTGAACAAGCCTATCCACTTTACCGACTTCGAGAGTTCCGTTCGTGACATCGTAAACATCACAGCGGTTGCTGCGATTGACGCATACGTGGAGAAGTTGAAGAAGAATAAGTAATCTGTTTTCAAGCACATATTAATAAAGCTCAGACTTGCATAAGTCTGGGCTTTATTCGTTTAGTGCTATATACTATTCATACGCTTTAAAATATCCCCTCAGTAACCTACTCGCTTACTTGCAATCATATACTAAACCTATAAACTTACACCCTATGTGCGCTCTTTGACTAATAGGTTTCCGCCTTCTTTCTCACCTGTTCCAGCATTCTTTCTCACGTGTTGCGCATCTCTTTCTCATGTGTCTTGCGTCTTTGAGTTCCGTGTCTTTTCTTATTCTCACCATGGTGAAACGAGTGTCTCATCATGATGAAACTAGTGTCTCATCGTGATGAAACTTGTGTCTCATCATGATGAAACTAACTTTACATAGCAATGTAAATGATGCACAACACGTGAGAAAGAGATGGAGAACGGGTGAGTAAGAATGCTGGAACACGTGAGCAAGAGATGCGCAACCCGCTAGAAAGAAATGGGAAACACGTGAGAAAGGAATGCGTAACACGCTAGAAAGAAATGGGGAACACGTGAGTAAGAATGCTGGAACAAGTGTATAACGATTCGCAAACAGGTGAGAGGAACTGGGCAAACCTGTTAGAACGAATCAGATATAACAAGTCTTCGGAAGAGCAAACCTGTTAGAACGAATCGGATATAGTAAGTCTTCGGAAGATATTACTATGAGTTCACGCTCGTAAGTACTATTTATTAGAAAGAAGATGAGCCTTATTCAGCCACAAGCCTACGTAAGTTAGGAGTCCATTCAACATCAGTAATTCGTAGCCAAACTTATATCCTGTAGCGTTAGAAACAATCATGTCTAAGGCAAAACATAGGAGTGGACTGGCAATAGCGATAAATGGAACATAGCGATCATTCACCTTGCGTTTCGTTGAAAGACCAAAGGCGAAAAGACCTAAGAGAGGTCCGTAAGTGTAAGAGACGATTGTATAGACTGCATCTATCAGACTCGTGGAATTGACATAACGAAAGATGAGGATAAACAACACGAACACAACAGATACACCGAGGTGAGACCACTTGCGCAACCGCTCGTCCTTGCGTTGGTTACAGATATCGACACAGAAGGTTGTGGTTAGGGCTGTCAGGGCAGAATCAGCACTGGAGAAACAGGCTGCAACAATACCAATCGTAAACAAAATTACGACCCATGTACCTAATTGACCGCCTGCAATGACCTGTAACATCAAATCGTCTGATACTGCAGGAAGAGCTTGCCCCACCCGTTGGTAATACATCATCAATAAGATTCCCAGGGCTAAGAACAGGAGATTGACGGGGGCGAATGCAAAGCCATAACTGCACATATCCTTTTGTGCCTCACGCAAAGTCTTACAAGTAAGATTCTTTTGCATCATGTCCTGATCAAGTCCTGTCATCACAATGACGATGAAGATACCGCTAAGGAACTGCTTCCAGAAGTTCTGTGTTGATACCCAATCATCTAATACGAAGATGCGCGAATGGCTATCTGCTGCGATGGCTTGCACGGCTTGAGGGAGATTCAATCCGAGTACATCCACTACCTTATATATTATGAGCAACAGAGCAAGGAGCATACAAAGTGTTTGAAATGTATCGGTCAATACAAGGGTGCGTATTCCGCCCCTCCGTGTATAGAGCCATATCAATGCAACCAACACCACAACGGTTATGGGAAACGGAATGGCGTATTTGTCGAGAACGAATTGCTGGAGTATCATGCAGACAACATAGAAGCGAACGGCTGCACTTGCCATCTTTGACAAGAGGAAGAAGGCTGCGCCCGTCTTGTAACTCCTATTGCCGAGGCGGGTTTGCAAATAAGTATAGATGGTTGTCAGGCGTAGACGATAATAAACGGGTAATAGCAGATAAGCCACGACGAAGTAACCCACGATAAAGCCCAAACAGGTTTGCATATAGGTCATATTACTTGTGAGAGTCATACCCGGTACACTTACAAAAGTCACGCCCGAGATACTAGCACCTATCATACCAAACGCCACCAAATACCATGGTGACTTACCATTGGCACGGAAGAAAGTCTCGTTATCGGCTTTGCGCCCTGTAAGCAAACTGAAGAGTAAGAGTATGCAGAAGTAGACTGCAATCGTAGCAATTATAATCATGATGTAGATAAAGTGAGAAGATGAGTTCCCGTGTGTTCCGTTTATTTGATTCTAGCAACACGAATACCGATATTCGATGGTCGTGACGTCATATACTGATAGAACGTTTCGGTAGGTTCTACTACCCTATTGCCGTTCTTCTTAAGACTGGAGGCATTCATGAGATGGAGTCCGTCCTCATGCCAAACGGCAAAGCCGAGATGAGTTGTATCGAGTTCCCGCTTGTTAGTTACAATAGCTATGATGTCGCCATCATGGATAACCTCTCGCAACTCGTTGTTATTATTCAGCAAGGCAGTAGGGATATAGCGCACCTTTGTTCCGTTACTAGCATCCTCTAATTTCTTGAGTTCAGCCACACGCCTCGGGTTATTCTTTAGCATATCATACGCCTTTGCGTTAAGGCTCATATAGTTTATTTTCAATGTTTGTACCGCTGTAAAAGGTGGGTTAGGCGTGTTGATCTCTTTGACAAATCCCATGCGCACATTGTCCTCCAACCACCAATGGAAATAGTGAAGACGGTTCACGTAGCTCATCTTACCGCCACGATAACGAATCAGTTCTAATTGGTGTACGTAATCTGAGAACTTATGTTTGCCGCGCTCAGCACATAGCGTTAGAGCCGTCACAGCCTCAACATAAGTGGTGCAATCTAATCCATGTAAATTGACGACAAGTCTTTCCTCATCGTTCTTATCCAATGTGTGCGCAACGTAAGGAACACCTATAAACTTGCGGGCTATCGTGAGGATTAGCTCCTCATGTGATAGACTATGCCTTTGTGCAGCCATATCTTGTAAGATACCACATACCAACGCACTGTCTGCTTTAGAATAAGAATCAATATAAGCAGGTAAGGCGTCTTTGTTCGCATGATGTTCGGCACTCACGGAACTATCTTCTATCTTTTCAGCCACTACCCTCTGCTGTTTATGCTTATTCTCTATCGTCTTAGCCCCACATGCAGTCAATGCAATGAGAAACAAACCAATTATGCTATACTTCTGCTTCATCACTTATCCTTTCTGTTCTTGATAGCCTTCCTTCTTCTTCGCTTTCCTCTTTCCAAAGTTGAAGCCCACATAAAGATTGACACTACCAAAGAAGTTATTTGTTGAGAAGTTACTACGCCTGTAATTGTAAGCATGGAGTATCATGCTCATACCTGCATACCACTTACTATTGTTCCATACAAGTCCAAAACGCCCGATACCATCTATGTTGATGTTATTGAACTTAAAGTCACTGATGGAGAAACGCTTATGTGTCACGTCGCCCGAGCTCTGCTTGTAAGCCAGTGCAACAGACAACGAACTAGCAAGAAGCCAGTTGTGGGCAAAGACCCAATTATAGGCATAGCCACCACTAACAGATATATCCGTGTACTTTATCTTATCGAACATCAAAGTGCTATCCACCGCAACGCTCCCTCCTAGACGATTAGCAACAAGGTTGTTTAGCTCCTTCCAATCAACCTCTAGTGTGTGTCTCGTGTAACCGATACCTAATAACGGACTACCTGCAGAGCGACGTTGTATGGTGCTTTGACTGAAAGCTGCAGGATAAGAGAAACGGCGGTGATTAAAGATATAATAAATATTGAAACCTTTGATACTTGAGGTTAATCCGTCAAAGCCAGCCCCCTTTATGGGGTCGGTATTAATAGTCTCACCAAGATAGAGTTGCCGTATCTTATAATCGTTACCAGTCCTTCTGTAATAGATATCAATGCCTAGCATCGAACTATACAAACTTAAATCATATTCCTGCCTGCGCTTATCATTAATCTTGCGTAGTAAATGCGTGATATCAACGGTATAACCTAGGAATATCCACCGCCAACCGAAGTAAGGTCCAATGCGGATATTAGCCTCTGGAGCAAAGGTAATGCTTTGCCCTTTATCGCTCGCTATACGATACACCTCGTAAGTGTTCGTATTCTGTAGCATCGTAGTAAAGTTGTATCGCTGTGGCTCAATATAGCTTGTATCTATGTCATTGAACTTATAGCCAGTCTTTCTCTTCTTGTGGTATTCCGCCTTATTCCTATAAGCACTAGAATCTACTCGCATCCAGCGTATAGTGTCAAGTGTATGTTCCAGGTTACCAACCGCTCTTGTCGAAGTATGTGCATTCGCTATCCCTATTCCCATAAAGAACAAGAGGAATGATAACAAAACACAACGATTAATAAGCTGATTCATTGATAACACGGATTTGAATAATATGTAAATGTAGTAAGGCTTCTATATCTTACCAAGAATACGATCTATCACCCAGTTCGTTGGGGTCGCACTGATACTTGTACAATCACAAGAGCCATATCCCTGCATATCTTCTATGACGGACTTAATAATTGGTAGCTGAACGTAAGGCGGATTGGCTACTTCTATATCCTTTTCGCCCTCACTTGTACAGAGGTGGATGGGCGTGTATGTATAGACAGAGAACGACAGACGTCCCTTTGTCCCATAAACCTCAATATGATCCTCACGCGCACTCTCATGGGCGACAAAGCACCAAGCACCACTGCCAGTGAGACCATTCTCGAAACGGAACACAGCATTTACAGTGTCTTCAACATCATAAAGTCCGGCTCGGTTAGCTGTATAGCCATGTGCCTTAACAATAACACCAAAAAAGTTCTGAAGCAAGTCTAACTGGTGGGGAGCTAAGTCATAAAAGTATCCACCACCAGAAATATTCGATTGTAATCGCCACGGATGTTGTACATTACTCTTATAATCTAGATCGCGCGGTGGTACAGCAAAGCGTACTTGCACGGTTAGGATATTTCCGATTGTACCATTATCTATTATCTCCTTTACCTTTTGGAAGTACGGGAGATAACGGCGGTAATAAGCAACAAAGCAAGGAACATTCGTCTGTTCTGATATGCGATTGATACGAACACAATCCTCGTAAGATGCAGCCAATGGCTTCTCTATGTAACAAGGCTTACCAGCACGCATTGCCATGATAGCGAATGTGGCATGGGCAGCAGGTGGCGTCGCAATATATACGGCATTCACATCAGGATCATCAACTAACTCCTGCGCATCTGTGTACCATTTTCTAATATTATGGCGTTCGGCATAAGAGCGTGCCTTCAGTTCGCTACGACTAAAAACAGCTACTACATGTGAGCCCATAACCTCATTAAACGCAGGTCCTGACTTCTTCTCTGTGACCTCCCCACAGCCTATAAAACCCCAATTAATTTGCTTCATTGCTCTTTGCTTTTCTGCAAAATTACTAAAAAACTATCAACTAACCAGACCTAGCTCTTAAGTTTTTAGTATCTTTGCAACATAGGGTACACAATTATACATAAATCGGAATGATAATTAAGAAATCAGAATTTACTATATCATCGCCTAGTTTATCAAAATGTCCTGATGATACTAAAGCAGAATATGCATTTATCGGACGCTCTAATGTTGGTAAATCAAGTCTTATTAATATGTTATGCAACCATAAAGGATTGGCTAAGACATCGGCTAAGCCCGGTAAGACTTTACTCATCAACCACTTCATTATTAATAATGAATGGTATTTGGTTGACCTCCCTGGTTATGGCTATGCTAAGAACTCTAAGACGGTACGTAACAAGCTGGAGCAGATGATAGCGCAATACATTCTACAGCGCAAACAACTGGTCAATGTGTTTGTTCTCATTGATATTCGACATGAGCAACAGAAGATAGATCGTGAGTTTGTCGATTGGTTGGGAGAGAGCAATGTTCCCTTCTCTATCATCTTCACTAAGGCTGACAAGCTATCTCCTGCAAAGGCTAAGTCTAACGCATTACTATGGATGAAGAAGTTACAAGACAGATGGGAAGTATTGCCTCCTTACTTCATCACCTCATCAGAAGACAAGACTGGGCGAGACGAAGTACTTGATTATATTGACCAGATAAACGCAACACTGGAATAACCCCTAAATACATAGCACAGATACCTTACCTTGATGTCCAAAACTTAACTAAGAGCTTTGGAGCACAGGTTCTTTTCAAAGATATTTCATTTTCGATAGCTGAAGGGCAACACATAGGATTAGTAGCACAGAATGGTACGGGTAAGTCTACCCTATTATCTATTCTAATTGGAAAAGAAAGCTATGATACTGGTTCTATTATCTATCGCAATGACTTACGTGTAGGACTTCTAGAACAGAGCCCGAAGTTTGATCCCGAAGAGAGTGTGCTAGACGCCTGCTTTAATCATGAGGGAAATCCAGAAAGATTATTGAAGGCAAAGCAAATTCTAACAATGCTAAAGCTCACTAATCTTGACCAACCAATGGGACAATTAAGTGGCGGACAGCAGAAGCGTGTAGCACTAGCGAATGTTCTTATCCTCGAGCCAGACTTTCTCATTCTTGACGAGCCGACGAACCATTTAGATTTAGAGATGATTGAATGGCTTGAAGGTTATCTATCACGTGGCAATAAAACAATTTTTATGGTTACACACGACCGCTATTTCCTTGACAATGTGTGTAACACGATACTTGAATTAGACAATAACACGATCTACACCTATCGAGGTAATTATTCTTATTACTTAGAGAAGAGACAAGAACGTATTGATAATACACGTGCCGAGATAGCACGTGCCAATAACCTTTATCGCACAGAGTTAGAATGGATGCGTCGTATGCCACAAGCACGTGGGCATAAAGCACGCTATCGAGAAGAGGCATTCTATGAGTTAGAAGCAAAAGCCAAACAACGCATAGAAGAACGACAAGTAAGACTAAAGTCCTCTAACGTTTATATAGGTAGTAAGATCTTCGAATGCCAATACGTATCGAAGAAGTTTGATGATAAGGTTATCCTCAACGACTTCTATTATAACTTTGCACGATTTGAGAAGATGGGTATCGTGGGAAATAATGGTACAGGCAAGTCAACTTTCATTAAGATGCTTCTTGGAAAGGTAGCTCCCGATAGCGGACGATTCGATATTGGAGAGACCGTGCGCTTTGGTTATTTCTCACAGGAAGGATTAAAGTTCCGTGACGATCAAAAAGTTATTGATATCATCACGGATATAGCCGATTACATCGATATGGGAGGCGGTAAACACATGACTGCTTCTCAATTCTTAAATTACTTCCTCTTCTCTCCTGAAGAGCAACATAATTATGTTTACAAACTATCTGGCGGAGAGAAACGTAAGCTATATCTCTGTACAGTACTCATGAAGAATCCTAACTTCCTCGTACTGGACGAGCCAACTAATGACTTAGATATTCAAACCTTACAGATTCTAGAAGAGTATTTGCAAGACTTCCCCGGCTGTGTTATAGTTGTTTCGCACGACCGCTATTTTATGGATAAAGTCGTTGATCATTTGCTCGTATTCAAAGGTGAAGGAGAAATACAAGACTTCCCTGGTAACTACACGCAATACAGAGATTATCAGAAGATGAAATCCAAAGAAGATAATCAAACAAAGCCAGTAAAGAATACGAAACAGGTTAATACAGAAGCTAAGAACAATTCTTCGATAAATGGGAAGCGCAAGATGACCTTCAAAGAGAAACGAGAATACGAACAAATATCAGAGAAGATCAATCAACTAGAAACAGAACAGAAACAACTAGAAGAAGAACTTTGCTCTGGTAATCTCTCGGTAGAAGAATTAACCGAAAAGAGTAAACGATTGCCAATATTAAAAGATGAACTCGATGAGTTAGAACTTAGATGGCTAGAACTTTCGGAGTTAATTTAACCCGTTTGAGGACAAGTAAAGTCCTTTTATCACACAGGTTATCATTAAATTATTGAAAGCTTTTTCTTACGAAAGAGCTTTCTTTTTTATATATCAGATAATCAGGTAGTTACATATTCACAATAGCTTCCTCCAAAAAGGTACTATCGTTTTCGAGAAAAAGTACTATCATTTTCATTGAGAAGTAGTATCGTTTTTAGGAAAAGATACTATCGCTTTATTCAAAACATATATACATTTCGATTGTACTTATTCTATTAGTATCTTCTTTCCTATATTTGAAGTCAGAATAATGTACTATCGGGACATCATTTTCACTACAATTTATGTACCCCTTTACCATTAAGAACGCACACGAATAACATTAAGTAAGCCTTCTGACACACGGAAAAATACTTCCTTTCCTCCAAAAGGCATTATATAAACACGCTCTGGATTGTGTTGATATTGTGGACGAGGATCTTGCGCAAGGACTTCCTTTAAGGCAGAAAGTTCCTCGACTCCAAACTTAGCTGCTATCTCATCAGGAATATAAACTGAAAGTTTCTGCCACTCCTTCTTGTCCGTAAAGCCACCTTTAGCCTCTGGATGACTATCGACATACGGAATATAAGGCTTTATGTCATATATGGGGGTACCATCCATAAGGTCGGCACCTATAACTTCAATTTCACTTTCGGTGATTTGCTTAATAAGAACAGAAGATAAACCAAGTCCGTTAGGGCGGAAAGGTGACCTAGTAGCAAAGACTCCCAAACGCTTATTCCCTCCTAATCGTGGTGGGCGAACAGTAAACTTGATTTCATTAGACGAAGGATTAGCCGAAAATCCCCATATCAACCACAAGTAATCGAAATCTTCTAAACCACGTAAGGCTTCTTCTCTTTGATATTTCTTTTCAAAGACAATACGCCCCACAAGATTATGGGCTAATCCGCTCTGTCTAGGTATCCCAAACTTTGAAGTTAAAGGAGAACGGAAGAAGGCTATAGGTTCTATTTCTTTCACAGTTGCAAAGTTAATATTTTGCTTTTTATTAGGCATTAAATAAACGATTTTATTTATCTTTGCAAACAAATAATACTATTAAACAATGGAAAATAAAACAGAACAAAGTATTGAAATTCCTGAGAATGCTTTCAGAGAATTGAAGGAAGGTGAGGAGTATCACCCTATCATGTCTCCTCAACAAACTTACAGAGAAGTAAGCCCATGGTCTATCACTTGGGGTATCCTAATGACAGTATTATTCTCCGCAGCCGCAGCTTACTTAGGTTTGAAAGTTGGACAAGTATTTGAGGCAGCTATACCAATCGCTATTATTGCTATTGGATTGTCCTCTGCCACTAAACGTAAGAATGCACTTGGCGAGAATGTTATCATCCAAAGTATTGGTGCTTGTTCAGGAGCCGTTGTTGCGGGTGGAATCTTTGTCATGCCAGCTATCTATATGTTAGACTTGCAAGCTGACTTCCTAAAGATTTTCATTGCAGCGGCACTGGGCGGTGTATTAGGAATCTTATTCTTAATTCCCTTTCGCAAGTACTTTGTTAAAGATCAACATGGCAAGTATCCTTTCCCTGAAGCAACAGCTACAACACAAGTCCTTGTCAGTGGTGAGAAAGGTGGAAGCCAGGCAAAACCATTACTTCTTGCAGGACTCGTTGGTGGTTTATACGATTTCATTGTAGCAACATTCGGTTTCTGGAACGAAAACGTAACAAGCAGAATGATTGGTTTTGGTGAAACAATCGCAGAGAAAGCAAAACTAGTATTCAAAGTAAATACAGGAGCTGCAGTACTCGGACTTGGTTATATCATCGGACTAAAGTATGCTTTCATCATTTGTTTAGGTTCCCTGGCTGTATGGTGGCTTATTGTTCCTGGTATGGCTCTCCTATTCCATGACACTGTATTGAATCAGTGGGATCCAACCATTACAACAGCTGTTGGTCAGATGGCACCTGAAGTTATCTTCAAGTCTTACGCACGTTCTATTGGTATTGGTGGTATTGCTATGTCAGGTATCATTGGTATAGTGAAATCATGGGGAATTATCAAGAGTGCTGTTGGATTAGCAGCCAAAGAGATGAAAGGTAAAGGAGGCAATCAGTCAGAGGTTCTTCGCACACAAAGAGACATATCCTTCAAGATTATAGCCTTCGGAAGTATTGCAACGCTGATTATCACTTTCTTGTTCTTTTACTTCGGAGTAATGAACTTTAACCTGCTCCATGCTGTTGTTGGTATTATTCTTGTGACCATCATAGCTTTCCTCTTCACCACTGTTGCCGCTAATGCCATTGCTATTGTAGGAAGCAATCCTGTTTCTGGTATGACATTAATGACACTTATCTTAGCCTCAGTAGTCATGGTTGCTGTAGGTTTGAAAGGCAACGCTGGTATGTTAGCAGCACTTCTCATGGGTGGCGTTGTTTGTACAGCCTTATCAATGGCGGGATCTTTTATAACAGACTTAAAGATTGGTTATTGGCTAGGAACAACTCCAAAGAAACAAGAAACATGGAAGTTCCTCGGCACTATAATTTCTGCAGCAACCGTTGCTGGTGTGATGATTGTCTTAGATAAAACTTATGGTTTCAATTCGGGTAAGTTAGCTGCTCCACAAGCGAATGCTATGGCAGCCGTTATCAAACCATTGATGAGTGGTCAAGGTGCACCTTGGATTCTCTATGCTATTGGAGCTGTGATAGCTTTAGTCTTAGACCGCTGCAAGGTTCCTGCTCTAGCTTTTGCCTTGGGTATGTTCATTCCTCTTGAGCTGAACATTCCTTTGTTAGTTGGTGGTGCTATCAATTGGTATGTGACAACTCGCTCTAAGAGTGAAACCATCAACAAGGCTAGAGGTGAGAAGGGAACATTGATTGCTTCAGGATTCATTGCTGGTGGAGCATTGATGGGAGTCGTCTCTGCCTTACTGAAGTTTGGTGGTATTGAGTTCCAATACGGTACATGGTGGGAGAATCATCTATCAGAGCTCCTTTCACTCATCGCTTACATTGCACTCATTCTCTACTTTATCGCTGCAACGAAACTAAGTAAGAAGGAGTTAGAATAAATCCTAAGTCATACTGATTGTACATAAAGCCAATTACAATCAGTATGAAAACAAAAGAGGATATGTCTGAATGACATATCCTCTTTTATTATATACATATTATATAAGGTGAATCTTACTCCTCTTCTGCAGGCTTCATATTAGTGTACACATTCTGTACATCGTCAAACTCTTCAAGTCGTTCCACCATCTTATCTATAGTTTCACGCTGTTCAGGAGTAACATCTTTCAAGTCGTTTGGTATACGTGTAAACTCTGCAGAAGTTATCTCGAAACCATTATCCTCTAAATGTTTCTGAATGTCACCAAAGCTAGTTGGCTCACCATAGATGGTAATCTCATTCTCTTCTTCATCTTCATCAAACTCATCATCAACTCCATAGTCAATCAAGTCGAGAATCAATTCCTCCATATCTAAGCCGTCCTTCTTTTTGAATGAGAAGACTGCTTTGTGATCGAAGAGGAAGCTCAAAGAACCTTGAGTACCCAAGTTACCATTGAACTTATTGAATACGGAACGAACATCGGCAACGGTACGTGTGGTATTGTCTGTCAATGTGTCAACAAATACTGCAATACCATGAGGACCATAACCCTCATAAGGAACCTCCTTATAATCGCTTTGATCCTTACCCATTGCGTTCTTGATAGCTCGCTGGATATTATCCTTTGGCATATTCTCACGCTTACATGTAGCGATAATTGCACGAAGACGAGGATTGTTTTCAGGCTCTGGTCCACCTGCCTTTACAGCAATAGCGATTTCCTTACCTAACTTTGTAAATGTGCGAGCCATGTGGCCCCATCTCTTGAGCTTAGTAGCTTTGCGATATTCAAATGCTCTACCCATTGGATTTTCTTATTAACGGAGTTCTGCTCCTAGTTTATTTGTTAAATTCTTAATTAATTTCTGCATGATAGCATCGATAGCCTTATCGTTGAGCGTCTTTGTCTCATCCTGAAGAATGAAGTTAACGGCATAGCTCTTCTTTCCTTCTGGTAAGTTCTTACCCTGATAAACATCGAAGAGTTCCACACGCTTCAACTGTTTCTTATCTGTCTGACGTGCTATCTCTTCTATCTGAGCAAACTCTACATTATTATCAACCAATAATGCAAGGTCGCGACTTACTGCAGGGTACTTAGAAATCTCGTGGAACTGCAACTTATTCTTGCGAGTTGCTTTCATCAAGCCAGTCCAATCAAGCTCTGCATAATAAACCTTCTGCTCTATATCAAAACTCTTCAGAACCTTATGATTAACGATTCCCATTTCTACCAACGCCTTGCCTGCACGTGTCTTCAAGACAAGTGCCTTATCGAAAGCATTATTGTCCGAATTAGTACAAACCAACAAACCTTGTGGTACACCTATACGGCGAAGGATATTTTCAACGTATGCCTTCAACTCATAGAAAGAACTATCCTCGTCTGGGTGTGCCCATGATCCTTGAATATGTTTACCTGTTACCCATAAGGCAATGTGATGATCTTGTACATAAGCCTTTACTGGGCTTTCTTCTGACCATTTCTCCTTATCGTACTTATAGACATTGCCCACCTCAAAGAAGCGGAGGTTCTGTGCTTTACGATTAACGTTACGAACAATGCTCTCCAAACCACCAAAGAGTAAGGTCTGACGCATTACCCCCAAGTCAACTGATAGTGGATTCATCACCTTTACTGTTTCTTCCCAAGGATAAGCATTAAAACCAGTCTCCTCATAGTAAGAAGCCTTAGTTAAAGAGTTGTTCATAATCTCTAAGATGCCTTCACCTACAAGCTGCTCACCAATGATATTCTCCTTATGGTACTCTTTATCAGCATCCTCTGCTATCGTCAATGAAGACTTCAACGTTGTTGGAATCTCTACATTATTATATCCATAGATACGAAGTATATCCTCTACAACATCACAAGGACGCTGAACATCCACACGATAGGCTGGGACTAATAAATCTAAACCTTCAGCATCTTCCTTCACTACCTTCATCTCAAGGCTTTCGGCAATTCGCTTAATAACATCATTGCCAAGTTTCTTACCAATGAGGCGATCACAATACTCGTAATTTAAACGAACTGGGAAGTCGGACATCTTTGTAGGATACTCATCACGAATCTCCATACTGATCTTGCCTCCTGCCAATTCTTTACAAAGAATAGCTGCTTGCTTGAGTGCATAGATAACGCCATTTGGATCAATGCCACGCTCAAAACGGAAGCTAGCATCAGTAGATAACCCATGACGACGAGCACTCTTACGTATCCATGTTGGATGGAAGTAAGCACTCTCTAGAACCACGTTACGAGTGGTCTCATAAGTACCACTACCCTTTCCACCAAAGACACCAGCAATACACATCGGTTCGTCCTCATTACAAATGGCAAGGTCATGCTCACCTAGAATGTGCTCCTCACCATCGAGTGTAACGAACTTCTTTCCCTCGTTATTGTCTTTTACAATGATATGGTGACCCTTCACCATGTCTGCATCAAAGCTGTGCATTGGCTGACCATACGCCATCATGATATAATTAGTAATGTCTACGATGTTATTGATGGGGCGCAAACCAATGACATTCAACTTATCTTTCAACCATTGTGGGCTTTCTTTAACCTCGCAATCGGTAATACTCAAACAAGCATAGCGACGGCATGCCTCGGGATTATCGATAGTTACCTCGATTGGAAGATCATGATTATCAACTACAAAGGCATCACAATTAGGACGATGAAGCGATGTCTTATAGCCGTTCTGTGTGAGCCAAGCGTAAAGATCACGAGCCACTCCATAATGACTAAGAGCATCGGCACGGTTAGCAGTGATATCTATATCAATTAGCCAGTCGCTATCCAAATGATAATACTCTGCAGCAGGCTGACCTACTGGTGCATCTTCTGGTAAAACTATTATTCCATCGTGAGCTGTACCGACACCTATTTCGTCCTCCGCACAGATCATGCCAAGACTTTCAACGCCACGCAGTTTACTCTTCTTAATTGCAAATTCCTTGTCGCCATCATAGAGCACACAACCAAGATCAGCTACAATAACCTTCTGCCCTGCAGCTACATTGGGAGCACCACAAACAATTTGCTGTGGTTCCCCTTTGCCTAAGTCTACGGTTGTAACGTGAAGATGATCTGAATTAGGGTGCGCCTCACAAGTCAATACTTTACCAACAAAGAGACCCTTGAGTCCGCCACGTATCGTTTCAACCTCTTCCAATGCGTCAACTTCCAAACCAGTAGATGTCAACGCGTCCGCCGTCTCCTGTGGAGTAAGGTCAAAGTCAACGTATTCCTTTAGCCATTTGTATGAAATCTTCATTATCTAGATATATTGTTTATTCCAAAAATACATGCAAAATTACTAAAAAATTAAGATATGGCAAAGGGATGACTGAAAAAAGCCACCAAAGTAAGAGGATTCTACCTGTAAGCAACATCCATACCTAATAAGCAGAAGCATCCACACTATTCTATGAAGTGGGTAAGAACATAGTCTACTCTAAATGATTTTTTATTACAGCTAAAGATAATAAAAGTAACTTTCTTAACTATCAAAAGGATTACGAAAGTGCAACAGAATACATGATTAGGAGACAAAAGAACTTCAAAATAAAATACGTTCATATAGTAACATATTGTCCCCTATTTAATTATAACAGATACTTGAGAGAATCAATTATGATTTTATTCAATAATCAAATAAAGTTTAGTTGACTTCTAACTTTGAGTACTATTAACGTTTAACTTAAAGTACGAGGGACGTTTAACTTAAAGTATAATCAAGGTTTAACTTAAAGTACAAACGACCTCTAACTTAAAGTACAAACCAGTATGAGATATAACTTCAAAAGATATTAGATATAAATAGAACAAGAAAATTAATTTATCCTATCAATCAAGTATTTATAACCTATTTGTTTTACTTTTACTATAATAAAGAAATGATATTCATTTAGCACCTATTACTCCTCAACTTTACCCCTCGAAATGACACAACTTAGCCTGGAATATTAGTGATAGTTATAGAGTATCGTGTAATAAATAATGAACAGTTATCCCCTTAACTTGGAAGCGAATCATCCCCTAAATAAAGAGTTTATATAACGCTAATAACATAAAAAAAGGTAGTTAGGAAAAACCTAACTACCTTCTATATATTGGATGACAAATTACAAAGTATGTCCATCTAAGAAATCCTGTAACTTACTTTTATAACTATCAGATATTGGAAGAACAGCATTACCAATAACGACACGAAGACGATCGACTCCGTCAATATTCTTCATGTGAACAATGTAAGATCTATGAATACGCATGAATTCTGGTCGAGGCAGAGACTCCTCTATCTTCTTCATATTCATAAGGCTCATGATAGGCTCATGATTACCTGTGAGATATATCCTTACATAATCTTTCAAGCCTTCTATGTAAAGAATATCGTCAAACATGATCTTAACTAACTTATAATCACTCTTTACAAAGATGAAACGATCACCGAAAGCGTTCTCTGACTGATGAAGACTATTGAACCAATCTAACGCACGATTAGCTCCAGCCAAGAAATCATCATAGCTAATAGGCTTCATTAAATAGTCAACAGCATTAGCTTTGTAACCCTCTATGGCATATTGACTGAATGCTGTTGTAAATATTATTTTGGTTTCTTTTGGTAGAATCCGAGCAAACTCTAACCCACTTAGTTCGGGCATTTGAATGTCTAAGAAAATAAGGTCTACCTTATTTTCACGAATACATTTTATCCCTTCTACAGCACTATTAAATACTCCAACCAGATTTAAAAATAGAGTCTTCTTCGCATAGCTAGCTAATAAACCTGCTGCTAATGGCTCATCATCAATGATTATACAGTTTAGTGTCATAGATAATTATTTTAGACGAATATATGTTCATTTTACTATCGTATTTCTTTTTCCATTGATACTTACCTGGGTAAGCTAGCTCTAAACGACGTTCAACTTGCTTAAGCCCTATACCATGTCCACTTCTTTCTTCTTTAGTCTTCGGATGATGACTGTTCTCTATAGCAAAAACTATACGTTCGTCATTCGCATCCAATAAAATGTGAATAAAGTTCTTATGACTAGGACTGATCCCATGCTTAAACGCATTCTCAAGAAGTGATATAAATATCATTGGAGCAACTTGTATATTACAAGGCTCTGGAAGGTTGCACTCTCGTTTGATATCAACATTATCAGGTAAACGAATCATCATTAACTCAATATAGTTGTTCAAAAATTCTACCTCCTCCTTCAAACTTACGTAGGGTTGCTGATAATCATAAAGTATATGGCGCAACATCTTTGAAAGATCAATGATTGCTTTCTGCGCTTTCTCCGTATCAAAAGCTGTAAGCGCATAGATGTTATTCATTGTGTTAAGTAAGAAGTGTGGGTTCACCTGCTGTCGAAGATTAATTAGTTCAGCTTTTGTCATTGCAGTTTCAGCTTCTCTCTTCTCTTCTTCAGCCTTTGACCAGCGTTGCGCCATCAATACAGATGTTGCCGCACCTGCACATATACTAAGATTAAAGATATTGCGAGTAATAAAGAAAAGATGTGGGTTTATGTTTTCTTCCTCATTCTGTAATAACAATTGATAGGAGAATGATATAATATATCGTTCCGTACCTGTATAGTACAACCACTCATGTTGTGCTACGGACAAAAATAAGATGAGAATAACATTATAAATCCAGAATTCTCTCTCATCTCCTTTTAACAACTTTGGAGCAAAAACGAAATAATTGACATAAGCCACTATCATCATTGACAATGGGACTATATATTGATATAAGCTCTCTTGCCATGAAAATAAACCAAAAGGTGAGTATATGATAGGCACGAGGAACAATGGAAGCCAAAGTACTATCTGACTCCAAAACACCTTTGATGTATAAATTTGTTTCCTCATTATTACTACTTATTGATCGTATCTATCACAAATTCGCAAACAAAGATAATAAAACTTTCTGTAAAAAAAATGTATTATCTGAATATGTGAGTTTATTTTACATTAATCATCTTGAATGTCTATACTAAAAGCCTGTAATTAACTAATTTTTATATTATAAGATCTCATTCATACAAAAAACGCATGTCAAAAGACATGCGTTTTTAGACTAAATAACTTGTTTGTTATTTTGATAAATGATATTGTATGCGACTATCATTCATAGTGCTGAAGTCTTGCAATATATTTACCGATTATATCAAACTCAATATTAACGATTGAGCCAAGTTTTATATCCGCAAAGTTCGTATTTTCCTTTGTGTATGGTATAATCGCTACTTTAAAACTATTATCAGTAGGATTACAAACGGTGAGAGACACTCCATTTACTGTTATTGAACCTTTATCTACAGAGAAATAGCCTTTTTGAGCCATTTCACGATTAAGGGGATACTCAAAAGTATAGTATGTACTCCCATCAGCATCCTCCATGTTGATACATTTAGCAGTTTGATCTACATGACCTTGCACGATGTGACCATCTAAACGTCCATTCATCATCATTGAACGCTCAATATTAATCCTATCTCCTACTTTAAGTAAGCCCAGATTTGAACGCTCAAGTGTTTCTTTCATCGCTGTAACAGTATATGTTTCGTTTTCAAAACGAACTACTGTGAGACATACTCCATTATGAGCTATACTTTGGTCTATCTTTAATTCATTTGTAAATGAACAACGAAAAGTAAAATGGATATTTTCCTGTTCGTGTTCTATATGAACCAATTGAGCCATCTCTTCTACAATTCCTGAGAACATATAATTAATTCCTTTCTTTTCTCCTTTAGAGGATAGTAGTTAGTGCTTATGTCATCTGCCATATAATATAAGGACAACTATCTTTCACATGGAGCTTTTAAGATTTAGTTAATAAATTAGACACATATAAAAAGGTGAGACTCCTATGTAGGAATCTCACCTCAATTCCCTCATCTTATATAGTTGGGAAATGGAAGAGTCGTATCGATGATGTGATGAAAAGTCCGAGTATCAATGATAAGAGAGCTCCTCGTCTTTGTAATCCACTGACCTTGCGGCTTAGTCGCATAATGCGATTTATGTGGCCCGCCATTAACAAAAGAAGTCATCTCGGGTTTTCTAATTTATTTGATGACTATCCCAATCGAATCGATACGACTAAATCTGTATCCTTTCGGTGTGCAAAGTTAGTATAAAGTTCCTGATCATCCAAACAATTTGTAATTAAATTGTTTATATCTTTATAGGACTTACACTTAATAAACCTCTTATTTCAACCAATTAATGTATCTTGTAATATTTCACTAAGGGTTGGATGAATATGAATAATATCACATATTTCGTCTAATGTAGTATCACGATTCATTAGAGCAGAGAGCTCTTGTATGAGATCTGCAGAATGACTTCCATAAGCATGTCCACCAAGGATTAGACCATCTTCTCCTATCAGGATTTTAATCATACCTTCCGTTTCATTCATACTTAGCGCTTTACCATTTGATCGATAGAAACCTTTTCGTATTGTGTACTTAACCCCAGTTTCTTTACATTGCTCTTCCGTCTTACCCACACACGCAGCCTCTGGATAAGTGAAGATTGCAGAAGGCATAATCTCAAGACGAATATTATCCTGCTTACTTAAAATATGATTAACAGCACGGAATCCTTGGAAAGTAGCTGCATGCGCTAACATCTGACGAGCATTTACATCTCCAATAGCATAAACGCCCTTAATGTTGGTTTCCATGTTCTTATCAACAGGGATTCCTTTGAGAGAATATTCTATATTTGTTGAATCTAGCCCAATATCCATCACGTTAGGTTGTCTACCAGTAGCTACAAGGACTAGGTCTGCCTCTAATTTTATCTCTTTTTCTTTTTTATTAAAGACAACAATGGTATCCACATTATCCTCCTCTGTTGGAGGAATAACTTTTTCAACAGCACTTTGCATATAGAATGTTACTCCTCGCTTCTCTAGCATTTTCCTTAGACGTTTTGCAATATCACTATCTATCATAGGAAGACACTCCTTCATGTATTCTACAACAACCACCTGACATCCGAAAGCAGCAAATGCTGAAGCGAACTCCATACCAATAACTCCTGCACCTATAATAATAAGTCGTTTGGGGAGTTCGTCAATAGAAAGAAGTTCTGTAGAAGTGACAACCGAACGCTTAAGCGTAGGACTATTTAAATAATCTTCTCTATTAATAAAAGGTGGCAGCTTTGCTTGAGATCCAGTTGCTATAATAATATTCTTTGCTTCTATTTTCCTGTCACCAACTTCAACAATATAGTCAGAAACGAAATGTGCTTCCCCTTTTATTAAATTGATATTTGGCTGATTAAGTAATGTATTAATCCCCTCCCTTAACTGGCTAAGTACCCCATTCTTTCTTTCCATCACTTTCACAAAATCAAGTGAAGGAAAAGTGTCTAAAGAAGAAAGAGCTGCTATACGGACCTCTGCATCATGTGCAAGACATTTAGTAGGAATACATCCTGCGTTAAGACATGTTCCTCCTAGTTGATCTTTTTCGATAATAGTTACATGTAAACCATTCTTAGCTGCGTAAGAAGCGGTTCGGTAACCGCCAGGTCCCGAACCGATAATCAATAAATCTGTTTTATCCATATAGATCCTTATTAAATAGATTTATTATATTCAATATAGACTTTTCACAAACACAAATTAAGATTCTTCACCCTTATCATTAACTAGCTGTTGAAAGGTCAAGATAGGATGTTTTGCTGCAAGGACATCATCCACTCTTCCAATAGGAGTATTGTGCGGAGCCTCTTTCAAAAGTTCTGGACTCTCTATTGCTTCCTTAGCTATGATATGCATTGTCTTAATGAATCCATCTATGGTTTCTTTACTTTCATTCTCTGTTGGTTCAATCATCATGGCCTCATGGAATAAGAGAGGGAAGTAAATTGTAGGAGCATGATAACCATAATCCAAAAGACGTTTAGCAACATCCATCGTCGTTATTCCCGTACTCTTATCTTTTAATCCATCAAACACAAATTCATGTTTACAGAGCATATCTATAGGAAGCTCATAATCATCTTTCAGGCTTTCTTTTATGTAATTAGCATTTAATGTCGCCAATAAGCCTACTTCCTTTATATGATTCTTTCCTAAAGTAAGTATATATGTATAGGCACGAAGAATAACAAGGAAATTACCTAAATAACCTCCAATATGGATATTACCAAGAGATTCCTCTTCGTCCAACTTTGATTCTGCTATATAAAAACCCTCATCGCTTTTACATACGTGAGGCTTAGGAAGGAATGGTATTAACTTCTCACAAATACCGACAGGACCAGAGCCAGGACCACCACCACCATGAGGAGTCGAGAATGTTTTGTGAAGGTTAAGATGGATAACATCAAATCCCATATCGCCTGGACGCGCTATTCCTAACAATGGATTAAGGTTAGCACCATCATAATATAGTAATCCACCGCAATCATGAACTAAACGTGCTATTTCAGGAATATCCTTTTCAAATAAACCAAGAGTATTGGGATTCGTCATCATCATACCAGCAATATCATCCCCCAATAGTTTCTTAAGATCATCAAGATCGACGAGTCCATTCTCTGTACTTTTCACTTCAACGACTTCAAGACCACATACAGCTGCAGAAGCAGGGTTTGTTCCATGAGCAGAATCCGGTACTATAACTTTTTTGCGCTTAGTATCTCCACGCTGAAGATGATAGGAAGAAATGATCATCAATCCTGTTAATTCACCATGAGCACCTGCATAAGGGTTGAGCGTGACATCAGCCATACCTGTTATTGAAGCCAATGCACGCTGAATATTATATTCAATTTCCAAAGCACCTTGCACCGTTTCAATAGGTTGACGAGGATGAAGTCCTGTAAAGGAAGGCATTGCGGCAATTTCTTCATTAATCGTTGGATTATACTTCATTGTACAAGAACCAAGAGGATAGAACCCGTTATCCACTCCGAAGTTATTTCCACTATGATTTGTATAATGCCTAACTACTGTGAGTTCGTCACATTCTGGAAGTTCCGCATCCTTTTCTCGTTTACATGATGATGGCAAATTATAACTTCCAAAATTATTTTCAGGTAAACTATAAGCACGTCTACCGGGATGAGACAACTCAAATATTAGATTGCCATATAACTTATTATTCATTGCAACTTATGATTTAGACATTATATAACTAGAATAATTCAATAAAGGAATCGACCTCATCCTTTGTACGCTTCTCTGTTACAGCAATAAGGAGCTTATCTTTCCCAACTTTTATACCTGGGAGAAAACCTTTTTCTATTGCCTTATCAAAGAAAGCATCCCTATCTTGCATTTCAACGAGGAACTCATTAAAGAATTCTTTATTGTAAACTAACTTAGCTTTACCCGTACTAATAAGTTTTTCACAAAGATAATGAGCACCATCATAACTTAACTGAGCCGCCTCTTTCATACCTTCTTTCCCCATAAGACTCATATAAATTGTTGCATATAGAGCCATCAAACTTTGGTTCGAGCAGATATTTGATGTTGCTTTCTGGCGACGAATATGTTGTTCACGTGCTTGAAGTGTAAGAACAAACACACGTTGTCCACGATTATCACGCGTCTCACCAACAATACGTCCTGGGAGTTTACGCATTAACTTCTGAGTAGAACACATATAACCAGCATAAGGTCCACCAAAGCTCATTGGTAATCCAAGACTTTGAATATCACCAACAGCAAGATCTGCTCCCCATTCTCCAGGAGTCTTAAGCAATGCTAGATCAGAAGCAACACTATTGATGATAAACATAGCTTTATTCTCGTGACAAACATCAGAGAAACCAGTAAAATCTTCTATTATACCATAGCGATTAGGCTGTTGAACTATAACACCCGCAATACCTCCTACTGCCATTTGCTTTTTCAATTCATCAAGCGAGGTAGTACCTTCTGTCGTCTCAATAGCCTTGAGTTTAACTCCATGAAAGAACGCATAAGTCTTTAATACCGCTATAATATTCTCATTCAAAGCAGCAGAATAAAGGATAGTATCAGCTTTTTTACTATTATCGAAAGCCACCATCATGGCTTCAGCTGTAGCGGTAGTTCCTTCATACATTGAGGCGTTGGCAATATCCATACCTGTTAACTCCGCCATCATACTCTGAAATTCAAAGATATAATGAAGTGTTCCTTGAGAAATTTCGGCTTGATAAGGCGTATAAGAAGTGAGGAATTCTGAGCGACTCACAAGATTTGGAACAGCACTTGGGGTATAATGGTCATATACTCCCCCACCAGCAAAGCAAGTAAGCATATTGTTCTTTTTACCGAGTTTATCAAAAAAAGAACGTATCTCAAGTTCGCTCATAGCATTCGGAATATCGTATTCTCCCGTAAAGCGAATCTCTTCTGGTATTTCCGAATAGAGCATTTCAAGATCATTGAAGCCGATTCGCTCTAGCATTTGCCGAACCTCTTCATTTGTATGAGGAAAAAACTTATGGTTCATTTCGTATAGAGTTGTTTAGGTGTATGATATAGATAAAACCATTTATCTGATATTCTTCTTAATAAGAACGTAATTAGAAAATAATCCTTATCTATCTTTAATCTTCAGAACAGAACTCTTCGTAAGCTTTGGAATCCATAAGATCTTTCAATTCTGATGTATCAGAAAGTTCCACCTTTATAATCCAATTATCAAAAGCATCTTTGTTTAGCAAACCTGGTTCATCCTCTAAAGCCTCATTGATTTCTAAAACTTTACCAGAAACGGGAGCTTTAAGGTCGGATGCTGCTTTCACACTCTCTATTGCGCCGAAATCTTCATCAACTTCAATCTCATCATCTACTTCTGGCATATCGACATAAACAATATTACCTAACGCATGCTGTGCATAATCAGTGATACCGATATAACCAACATTACCTGCAACTTTAACGAACTCGTGTGACTCTGAATAATAGAGTCCTTCAACTACTTTAGTCATAATAATTTATTTTTTAGGTTTTTAATTCAAATCATATCTTATAAAAGCATTACTTCTTATAATGCTTATCGTAGAATTTCTTTTTAGCAACCACTCCAGAGAATGATTTCTTTCGGATTTGTATCTCTAGCTTGTCGCCCAACTGGATAGAACCATCAACCAAAGCTACAGCACAACTCTTTGGTGTGGATATTAAGCGATAGCCAGTTGTTACCACGCCTACCTCTTCTCCATCCTTCAGCACCTTATATCCATGACGAGGAATAGCGTTGGCATCTAGAACTATACCACGAAGACGCTGGCTTACTCCCTCTGTTTTCTGCTTTTGAAGTGCTTCTTTTCCTATGAACTCTTCTTTATCCAACTTAACAAACATAGATAAACCAGCCATTACAGGAGAGATTTTATCTGTTAATTCATTACCATACAAAGGGAGTCCTACCTCAAAACGCAATGTATCGCGACAGCCAAGCCCACAAGGTGTAACGCCAGCTGCTATGAGTTTATCCCATGCTTCATTGATATATTTTGGAGAACCATAGATTTCAAAACCATCTTCTCCTGTATAACCCGTGCGAGAAACAATAATAATTTCGTCACCTACCTTTACTTGTCTCACTTCATAGAACTTCAATTCTTTCGTACTAAGTCCTAAGACGCTCTCCATTTTCTCTTCTGCTTCTGAACCTTGCAAAGCTAATTGTCCGTAAGCCTCACTCTTATTTTCTAGAATAACATCATATCCTTTCGCATTTTCTTCAATCCATGCCACGTCCTTTTCTATATTTGACGCATTGATTGTCATGAGAAATACTTGATCATCTAGTTTGCAAATACAAGTATCATCTACTACTCCACCATCTGGATAACACATCATTCCGTATAACACCTTGCCTGCAGGTAGCCCCGTCACATCATTTGTGAAGATATGATTGATATATTTCTCTGCATCATGCCCAGTAACGAGCACTTCTCCCATGTGAGAAACATCAAAAACTCCACAGTGTTCTCTTACAGCGTTATGTTCTTCCGTAATGCCAGTATACTGAATTGGCATATCAAAACCAGCAAATGGTGTGATTAGTGCGCCCAATGTAACATGTTTGTCATATAGGCAAGTTCTTTTGTTATTCATATTTGTTTAGGTTTTAATTTGTACTTCTCAACGATAAATTATCGATTTAGGTATTCATCTTATGGATTGCGCAAATGTACAAAGAAATAAACTCACCAACAAGCTTAACCTGTTAAAACATCGTTAACAAAGTTAAACTATGAATAAGCAAACTTATATCTATATAATAATAAAAGGTGAGAAATTATTAATTTGTATTTTTGCAACGCAATTCTTAGATGTTTAGGATATATTTATGAAGAAGTTACAGCAAGTATTTATATTGATTACATGTATTTTGGTAATCGCAGTAGCAGCCGTACAACGAGATGGAAAGCTATGGGGAGATAGCTTATTTAATAAAGAAAAAACTGCAAAAACCAATAAAATTGATACGCTCCGAACATTAGATGATGGCACAATCATTATTAATACCACTTATCTTGCTAAGGACGTAAAGGGATTCGGCGGGGCTGTTCCACTGGAAATCTATATTAAGAAAGGTAAAATTGATAAGGTAAAAGCATTAAAAAACTCTGAGACGCCTGATTTCTTCCAAGAGGCTAGCGAGTTATTGACCCGTTGGAATGGCAAAACGCCGAAGCAAGCACTCGCAATGAAAGTAGACGGTGTGACAGGAGCTACCTATTCGTCTCGTGGAATCATAGGAAATATGAAGGCGGGACTACTATATGCTTCTAAAAACATGGAACGCCCTTCGCTCTTCGATAAGATGGATTTGCGGGCAAAGTCGCTTATCGGTTTGCTGGTCGTCCTAATGGCGGCTATCATTCCTCTGTTTGTAAAAAATAAACGCTATCGCATTTTCCAACTTTTATTAAATGTTGCCATCTTAGGACTATGGAGCGGAACCTTCATTTCATGGTCGGTTCTTGTCGGATTCATGTCTGGTGGTATCAATTTTTGGCTATCACTCATTCCCATCGTAATGCTCATTACCGCCTTTATCTACCCCCTATTTGGCAAAAAGAATTATTACTGTTCGAATGTTTGTCCCTATGGTGCAGCACAAGAATTAGTAGGAATGACGAATCATCATAAATGGAAAATGAGTAAACGACTGGTGCAAAACCTAGAACACTTCCGTAAAATTTTATTCTGGGTTCTAATGATTCTGATGTTAGCAGGCGTATGGTCGAAATGGATGGACTATGAATTGTTCGTTGCCTTCATCTTCCAATCAACAGGTTGGATTGTCATTCTCATTGCAATCCTATTCCTTGTATTGTCAATCTTCGTACCGCGTCCCTACTGCCGCTTTGTTTGTCCGATGGGAAGTCTATTTAAACTCTCTTCGACAACATCAGTAAAAAAACTGATTTGATTAATCCAACTCGACTGGCAAACGGCAGGAATTGTCAGTCGAGCCTCATCGAATAACCGCTTCTTAAGGGAGGATTTTTACAAAAGGATAGCTCTCGCACTTTGTAATAATATATTGCTAATTGCAACGCTGTATTTGCGTTTTTACTCAATCAACCTTTATTCTCGCCCAAATATACGATTTTTGAGAGGATTTCATTAGTCCTTTATAACAATCTGATATACAATATCTTACAAAAATCATACTTGCTTCTGAATAAAACGTACTATCGTTTTGGGCAAAAAGTAGTATCGTTTTAGGTAAAAAGTACTATCGTTTTATTAAAAACGGAGGTATGTTTTATTAAAAATGGAGGTACATTTCACTAAAAACGGAGGTACGTTTTACTAAAAATGGAGGTACGTTTCACTAAAAACGGAGGTACGTTTTACAAAAAGCCAATATATACGCCAGAAAAAACCTATAATTGCGTTACAAAAATGCTAGAATGGAAAAACTGAATGTAAAAGATATTTCAATCATATCCTGGATGAATTAAGGGCAGACGAAGTTGTCTGCCCTTGATTTTAATCGTTACTAATCGCTGTTTGGGAATGATGAAATTCTATTCATCTATCACGAATTACACCTTTTATATATTGGCGATACTCATAATGTTCGCAAAAACACCTGCAGCCGTCACTGAGGCTCCTGCACCATATCCCTGGATTTGCATGGGATACTCCTTATAACGTTCCGTCGTCAATAGGACGATATTATTTGAACCTTCTAGATTATAGAACGGATGATTAGCAGCTACCTCCTTTAACGCTACACTCGTCCGACCATTATCCATAGTCGCTACGAAACGCCATCGCTTACCTTCTTCGGAAAGTCTTTGTCGGCGTTGCTCAAAATCAGTATCAAGATTGGGCAAATTCTTCCAGAAATCCTCCAAAGAGCCCTTGAAAAACTCGTCAGGCACAAAGAGATTTTTCTCAACATCCTCTTGATTTACCTTGTAACCAGCCTCACGCGTAAGGATAACCAGCTTGCGAATGACGTCCTTTCCACTCAAATCTATGCGAGGATCAGGCTCACTATAGCCTTGTTCCTTTGCTCGTTTCACGGTTTCGGAGAAAGGAATATCCGCATTAATCTCATTAAAAATAAAATTAAGTGTGCCCGATAGGACTGCTTCGATCTTTAAAATCTTATCCCCCGAATTACGTAAATCGTTGATTGTACCAATGATTGGCAAACCAGCTCCAACGTTTGTCTCAAAACGGAATTTCACACCACGTTGTAAGGCGGTACGTTTCAGTAATTCATACTCCTCAAATGGTCCCGAAGCAGCTATCTTGTTAGCTGCAACGACGGATATATTATTCTCTAACAAAGATTGATACAAGTCGGCAACATCCTTTGAGGCAGTGCAATCCACGAATACAGAATTAAAAATATTCATCTGTAAAATCGAATCACGCAGCTTCTCTGGGTTCGAAGGTTCGCTCGCTTTTAGCTCTTCCGAATAATGATCAAGGTCTAAACCTTCACGATTAAAGATAGCATTACGGGACGAAGCAATGCCAACGACATTCAGTTTCAGATTAGAATGTAGTTTTAATTCTTCGTATTGTTTCTTTATTTGTTCGATAAGCTTACCACCAACAGTTCCAACACCACATATAAAAAGGTTGAGAACCTTGTATTCGGATAGGAAAAACGAATCATGTAATACGTTCAAAGATTTCCTCAAATCGGAGCCTTTCACTACAAAAGAGATGTTCATCTCTGATGCGCCTTGGGCAATGGCAATAATGCTTATACCCGAACGTCCTAGCGTTCCAAACAATTTCCCAGTTATGCCCGGCGAGTGCTTCATATTCTCTCCAACGATAGCAACCGTCGCTAAGCCGCTTTCGGCATACATCGGGAACATACGCCCATCCTCAATTTCGAGTTTAAATTCCTCATTTAAGACGTTAACGGCATTGACAGCATCCTCATCCTTCACACCAATTGACGTGTTATTCTCTGAGGCTGCTTGAGAAACTAAGAATACGCTGATTCCATTTGCAGCCAGCGAACTAAAGATACGACGGTTCACACCGACAACTCCCACCATTGAAAGTCCGGTGACCGTAATGACGGTTGTGGCTTTAATAGAGGAGATTCCTTTGATAGGCTTCTGATTATTCTCTATCTTCGATTTGATAATCGTTCCTTTTCCCGTAGGGTTGAAAGTGTTTTTCACCCTGATGGGGATGTTTTTTACGCATACGGGATAGATGGTTGGCGGGTAGATTACCTTTGCACCGAAGTTGCTTAACTCCATCGCCTCCGCATAAGAAAGTTCGTTGATGGTATAGGCTTCCTTGATAACACGTGGGTCGGCGGTCATAAAGCCATCCACATCTGTCCAAATCTCTAAGACTTCTGCATCGAGCGCAGCAGCAAGAATGGAAGCCGTATAGTCACTTCCGCCCCTTCCTAAGTTCGTTATATCTCCCGTATCACGATCTTCTGCAATAAATCCAGGGACAATCGAGATACGTGGTAGGCTTTTGAAAGTATCTTTTACTAATTGATTGGTGAGTTCTGTATCAATCCTTTGCCTTCCATGTTCCTTCTCAGTCTTAATAAACTTACGTGCATCCATCCATTTAGAACCACGGATAAGTGATGCCACAATATTAGAACTCAATCGTTCGCCATAACTTTCTATCGTATCTTGCGTTTTATGACTGAGATCATGTATGAGGAATACACCATAATATATAGACTGAAGTTGCTCAAAGAGGGTATCAACCTTATTGAATAACAGCTCTCGCTCGCTAGTATCAGTAATGATTGTGTCTATCATCTTATGATGACGATCGACCATCGCATCAAATTCTTTGCGCCAACTTTCGTCTCCTTCACGAGCTAGCAACGAGGTTTTAATCAACTGATCAGTTATTCCACCCAAAGCACTTACTACAACAATAATTGATTGGTGCTTTGCTTCTTTCTCAACTATCTGCTTTAAACTAAGAATACTTGATACGGAACCTACGGATGTTCCACCAAACTTTAATACTTTCATTACTGATTTATGTGTTGGTTATTATTTGGTATCCGCCTTACAATGGAGGAAATACAAAACTTATGGGCAAAAATAATAAGAAATATTGCAATAGCCAACGATTTTCTCGATATATTTACCTAATTTTGCGCTAAAAAGAAAGCAATATGACAGAGGAATTCCAGATACGAGTCTTACCACAAGTTGCATACAATGAGGCTAATTTAAAGGCATATCTTGCTCAAGAAAAAGGGTTTGATCCAGAAACTATTTATCGAGTAAGGGTTCTAAAGCGGTCGATTGATGCACGACATCGTGATATTTATGTGAATCTGAAGGTGCGTGTCTATGTAAATGAGTTCCCACAGGATGATGCTTACGTGAAGACTGAATATCAGGATGTCAGCAATAAACCCTCTGTTATAGTCGTTGGTGAGGGACCTGGTGGCTTGTTCGCATCTTTAAAACTCATCGAACTAGGTTTGCGCCCTGTGGTTTTGGAGCGAGGAAAGAATGTGCGCGATCGTAAGTTGGATATGGCTTTAATTACCAAAACGCAGGAAGTAGACCCCGAATCGAATTATTGCTTTGGTGAAGGCGGTGCAGGCGCATATTCTGATGGCAAATTATATACACGTAGCAAGAAACGCGGTCCCGTTGATAAAATTCTAAATGTATTTTGCCAACATGGAGCGTCTACCTCTATTCTTGCTGATGCTCATCCACATATTGGTACAGATAAGCTCCCACGTGTGATTGAGAATATGCGTAATACGATTCTCGATTGTGGTGGTGAGGTGCATTTCCAAACCAAAATGACATCTTTGATACTAGATGGCAACAAGGTTGTAGGTGTGAAGGCTATTGACAATCGCAATGCGATTAGCGTTACACGAGAGTTTTTTGGTCCTGTTATCCTAGCCACTGGACACTCCGCACGTGATGTTTATCGTTATCTTGCCGACGCTAATATCGAAATGGAGGCAAAAGGTATTGCTGTTGGCGTTCGTCTTGAACATCCTTCACATCTGATTGACCAAATTCAATACCATAATAAGAATGGTAAAGGTAAATATCTCCCTACAGCCGAATATTCTTTCGTCACACAAGCACAAGGGCGCGGGGTTTATTCTTTCTGTATGTGTCCCGGTGGCTTCGTCATTCCTTCGGCAACAGGTCCTGAACAAATAGTAACAAATGGTATGAGTCCTGCCAATCGTGGTACGCAATGGTCTAATTCTGGTATGGTTGTACAACTTAATCCAGAGGATGTTGAAGGCGACGACTTACTTAGAATCATGCATTATCAAGAGAAATTGGAACATGACACATGGTTACAAGGTAACCGCAAGCAGACTGCTCCAGCACAACGTATGGCTGATTTTGTGAATAACCGCCTATCTTATGATCTGCCTAAAGCAAGTTATGCGCCAGGTCTCATCTCTAGTCCACTCCACTTCTGGATGCCGTCATTCATTACCAAACGTCTTCAAGAGGCTTTTAAAACTTTCGGAAAGCAAGCACATGGCTTCTTAACAAATGAAGCGGTTATGATTGCGTCCGAGACACGAACAAGTTCGCCCGTCCGTATCCTACGTAATCATGAGAATCTCATGCACATTCGATTAGAAGGACTCTTCCCTTGTGCCGAGGGAGCGGGATATGCAGGTGGAATCGTAAGTGCAGGCATTGATGGTGAACGCTGTGCAGAAATGGCATCCGCCTATCTCGAACAAATATAGAGATACATTGCAGTCTAATAAAAAAGAAAAAGTGTCTAAAACAAATGTTTTAGACACTTTTTTCAATAGGTGATTCCGTTGGGGTTCGAACCCAAGACCCACAGCTTAGAAGGCTGTTGCTCTAATCCAACTGAGCTACGGAACCATCATTATGGGTGCAAAGGTACTGATTTAATTCCGTACAGCCAAATTATCAAATATATTTATTGATATTTCTTCAAGAAAGAGTCTGCCTGCGAATTACCTAATTCTTTTGCTTTCTGTATATTCTTGAGTCCCTCTTCTTTCTGCTTATTCTCACATTGGGCTATACCAAGAATCAAATAAGCATCAGCTTGTGAAGGGTCGAGTTGGATAGCTTGTTGAGCTGCACTGATAGCTGCATCCATTTTATTAAGTCGTAACAACAGACTACCAGCCTCAGTAGGATACAATGCTTCTTTGGGATCTAGGCGAGAGGCTATAAGAATATCTTGTAAGGCTTGCTGCCATAAACGCCCCTTTATCTCACATTGTTCACGCATATAATAGAAATCGGCTGATAGGCGTCCTTGATTGAAGTATTCATAAGTGTAATAATCTTGCATTGCTTTACGATACTCTCCCATTTTTTCAAGTTGCTGACCACGCATATAGAAATAAGGTGCAGAAGTTGCAACATAAGGAGTATCGCAAAGTTCTATACTCTTATTGAGCAAATCAAGGAGTTCTTTATCAGAGGCACCAAGATGTTGACGGCTCTGTGCCATTTCAAGATAGAGTTCTGGATTATTAAAATCAGTCTTCGTCAGTGCGTCAAACTCATTATAGGCATTTGCATAATCACCTTTTGCGAAAATAATTTGTGCTTGCAGATGACGATAAGCATTAAGAGGTTTGATAGCATAAGCCTTTTTAACCTGATCTAAAGCCTTATCAAGCGTCCAATCAACTCCCTTCATCTTGTCTTTATTTGCTGGATTTACAGCATTATAATAGATTGCTCTGGCATAATTATAATAAGCCTCATCCTTCATATTTGCTTTCGCAATAGCCATTTGTAGCACTTTATCAGCCTCTATGAAATTTGATTTCCCTATCAATACATTAGCTTGTGAATTGTAGCCATCAGCAACCTGTGGGAATTTAGAAATGAAATCATTGATAGTTTCCTCATGAATATTTGCCGACTTCTCTGAAGATAACATCAACGCAACAAGAGCATCCTCTAATTTACTTGGTAAACCGATTCGAAGATTACACTGATTCATTGTGGCATTATTTTGAGATAGTCCCGTCAATGTGAAGTCCTTTGCATAGTTGACATCCACTGCACTCTTATTTGAGCCAGAAGCATTGAAGAGTCCAATGACCTGCCCTTTTGTATTTACAACAGGGGCACCATTCAACTTATCCGTTGCAGAAGATGAAAGGATTGTATAATTATACTTATCTATGAACTTCTCAACACTTAACACGTTAGCCTTTTCTGGAGTTCCACTCTTTGTCATTGGCACTATCCAAGTGTCTTCACCAGTAGAAACAGTATTGGTAAGAGTAGCAGCGTTCGTCTTTCCACTAACGCAGAACTTCACAATATCATAGATTTCATTGGCACCAAGTAAACAAACAACATCATGTTTCTGTCCTTTGGCATCAATGATTACAGCTTTATCAGCACCTATAAAAGGTTTCCAAGGACTCACTGCAACACCATCAGCACTAATACAAACACCATTTGAGGTAGTCAAGATACTACCATCGGCTTTGAAGGTTGTTAATGTAAAAGCGGCATCAGCCACTTTCTTCACAGCTGAAGATTGTGCCACGACATTGAGAGAAACTCCCAACAGTAAGATAAGAGACAGTATGAAACTTCCCGTTCTCATGTTCATTCTTTCTTTCATTGCGTATGTTTAATTAAGGACTATATTTAGTTCTGATTAAGATTTAATAATTCACGAGCATTCTGAAGAGCAGCATCAGAGATATCTGCACCCGAAAGCATTTGTGCTATCTCACTGACACGTTCCTCTTGATTTAATTCTCGCATGTGACTGCGCGTTCCTTCTGCCGTCTCTTCCTTCTCAACCTTATAATGTGAGCTACCTAATGCAGCAATCTGTGGTAAATGAGTAATCGAAATAACCTGACGATTATTATTACCCATCTCTTGCATGATAAGTGCCATCTTCTGAGCAATCTTACCACTCACACCTGTATCAATTTCATCAAAGATAATCGTTGGGAGTTTTACAGTTCCACTAATCATTGCTTTCAAAGACAACATAACACGGGCTATCTCACCACCAGAGGCAACTTGTGCAACAGGTTCCATAGCTGTACTTGTGTTGGCAGAGAATAGGAATTGCACTTTATCTGCACCATCCAGCGACAAAGGTTTTGAGGTTATATCGACTTTGAAACGGACATTTGGAATACCAAGAGGTATCAATCGTTGACTCATTTCTTTCTCTACTACCTTACCAGCTTTAAGGCGTAATGCTGTTAACTTAGCAGCTTTCTCCGTACATAGCTTGAGTTCTTCATCTACTTTCTTTGTCAAGGATTCAAGTTCTTCATCGCTATTATCAATACTCTGTAATTGCTCTGCAATGTTATCACGAATCTCTATCAACTCCTCTTCTGTGGAAACATGATATTTCTGCTCAAGTGTGTTTAACTGATCAAGCTGCTGGTTGATACTATCCAAACGGGAAGGATCAAATTCTATATTCTCTACCTCACTACCAACTTCACTTGCGATATCTTTTAACTCTATATGAACAGACGATAGACGTTGTACCACATCCTTTGCTTTTGGATAGACATTCTCTATATTACTAAGACTATCTAGACTTTCGCCTAACTTATAAATAATGCCATTATCGTCATCATTTAATAAGTGGTCGGCTTCATAATAAGCAGTCTTAATATCTTCCGAATGAGATAGAGTCTCACTCTCCTGTTCTAGTTCCTGCTGTCTTCCTTCTACAAGTCCAGCACTCTCTAGTTCATTAAACTGAAAGCGCATAAACTCTTCATTCTCCTGTGCTTTTGCAATCTGTTCTTTTAGGTCGGACAAACGCTGTAAGGACTCCTTGTAATGTTGATAAGAAGAATGATAAGCTGAGAGAGCTGTACTATCCTGTGCTATAATATCAACAACATTCAATTGGAAATCATCCTTTTGCAAAAGTAAGTTCTGGTGCTGAGAATGGATATCTATCAATTGCTCCCCTAGTATGCGCATCATTTGTAAAGAGACAGGAGTATCATTAATAAAAGCACGTGATTTGCCACTAGCAGTTAATTCGCGACGTATAATTGTATCTTCTGGTTCGAAATCAATATCATTGTCTTCAAAGAAAGATTCAAAACCATAATGAGATAAATCAAAATGCGCTTCTATTGTACATTTCTTCTCACCTTGTTTAATCTGTTTACTATCTACCCTATTGCCCAGCAATAAACCTATAGCACCAAGGATAATACTCTTTCCTGCTCCAGTCTCACCTGTTATAACAGAGAAACCAGAGTGAAAGGCTATATCTAACTGATCTATTAAAGTGAAGTTCTTTATATATAGATGTTTCAGCATATACTTGCTAGTTATATTTAATACTTTAGATAATTGTTAAGTTCAGATATTGAAAGAGATAAACTTATTGCTTTATTTTGTCCCACGTTATATTCTGACTGGCATTAATTCCGAAGAGAATATCATAAACTTGTTCTTTCTCTTTCTGTGTACCTTTACCTTTATATATATTAGCTAACTCGTCCTTCTTATAGTCTGTCCATATTTGAGGAAGAATACTTATAGGACGGTTCTCATGTGCTTTCTTCAAATCGTTCTCTAATGCAGTCGTAATATTCGTTCTGCCACGTTCAGCATTATTTGCCATTTCGTCTAATCCTGTCCTATAGTAATCATATTGTAGTTGACGAAAAGGCTTCATAGCCCCATCTAAATAATCATTGATGAAAGCAAACCGGTTACGAGAACTATCAAAGGCCTTCCAACCAGTAAAGCTCAGATTCTGTGCATTATTCGTTAAATTCATACAACGAAGTAATACATCTTCTCCGCCCATTGGTGAGAAAGAATCAAGATCTAATCCTATAATGAGATAAGCATAATAAGCAATTAAAGCTGTTAGTTGGTTATCTATATTTTCCTCATTAAAGTCTAGCTGTTCATATTGAGCAAAGGTAAAATTGAAATCACCATCTTGATTATTATAAAGTGTAGAAGTATAGGCGGAATTATAAACAGGACGATTGGCTTGTATCAATGCTGTACAAGTAAACATATTACTGCTTACATCATATTTGCTTATTGTAATATTGAAGTTACAAGCAATACGCTCATTCTTTTGAAACTGATAATGAGTCCATTGCCTCGTATTGATAAACTGTTCCAGTGTCTGTTGAAGATTCTCAAAGACAGACGCATCAGTACCCTCAATTTGATTATGATTGATGGTTACTTTCGCTTGTAGTTCCTGTGCAGTAATATCCTTGCTAAAGCAAACTAACAAGCTCGTCAATAATATCACGAGCCACTTCTGCCTTTGGTTTCTTGTCATAAACCTTCTTTCTATCTTTACTAATTATTGTGATTTGATTATCATCCGATTGAAATGTTGTACCAGGAATCCTTGTTGAGTTCAACACAATAAAATCAGCCTTCTTCCTCTCTAACTTCTTGCGTGCATTATGCTCTTCTTCATTTGTTTCTAAGGCAAATACCACAAGGCGCTGCTTCTCGTTTTTCATCTTACCAATAGTAGCAGCAATATCTTGTGTCGGTATCAATGTGAGCGTTAAATTATCCCCTTCCCGTTTAATCTTATGATTTGCTATTTGCTGTGGACGGAAATCGGCAACTGCAGCACACAAGATAGCTGCATCACACTTAGGATATTCCCTAACCGTAGCATCATACATTTCATTACAGCTTTCAACATCTATTCGCTCTATAGCAGCAGAACAAGTCAAACTTACAGGACCAGCTATAAGGATAACCTTTGCACCACGCTGAAGACAATCTTCAGCTAAAGCAAATCCCATCTTACCCGAAGAATAATTGCCAATGAAGCGAACTGGATCAAGTCTCTCATAAGTTGGACCAGCCGTAATAAGGATTGTCTTACCTTGTAAATCCTTCCTTACAGTATATTTATTCGTAGAAGTAAGACCTTCAGAGAAGTATAGTTCCAAAGACTTCACTATATTCTCTGGCTCCTCCATTCTCCCCTTCCCTTCTAATCCACTCGCAAGAAAGCCATTAGCAGGCTCAATAATATAATTACCATAGCCACGTAATGTCTCAAGATTCTTCTGCGTTGAAGGATGTTTATACATATCCAAATCCATTGCAGGGGCTATGAATACTGGTGCTTTCATTGAAAGATAGGTTGTTATAAGCATATTATCAGCAACACCATTTGCCATCTTGCCTAATGATGCAGCTGTACATGGAGCTATTACCATTGCATCAGCCCATAAGCCTAAATCCACATGAGAGTTCCAAGTACCATCCTTCTGAGAGAAAAACTCACTAATGACGGGTTTATGCGTAAGTGCGGAGAGGGTTATAGGCGTTATAAACTCCTTTCCAGCAGGAGTAATAACGACCTGTACTTCGGCTCCTTTCTTTATTAGCTCACGTATAAGCAGACAACTCTTATATGCGGCTATAGAACCTGTTATACCTAAAACTATTTTCTTTCCTTCTAACATTACATTATCTGTTATTGAATTCACGTAAACGAATACGTGTCAACACCTGCTTTGTATTATAAGTAAAATCACTTGCCAACATCCAACTATAATAACCAGGATCTTTGTGTAATACTTCTGCAACATCCCATCCCTTATACTTACCAAAGTTGAATACTTCATGCTTACGAGCTTTACCAGTGGCATCAAGAAGTGTCTTACCATCTTTATCCTTCATATCTTCCCATGCGATACGCCCAGCAAAATCAACAAAGTCATTCATACGCGAAAACTCTGCTAACTCGTCCATATCATTATTGAGGACACGCTCTTCCTCTTGATTGCCTGGGGCATACATGGCAACTTCACCTTGTAACACACGCCAAGTAGCTTCTGTATCTTGATCTGCACGATGTGCTACGAAGTCTTCTTCCATCTTCCTCCCACAATAGAACTTATATGCGGCGGCAAGATTACGGCGTTCCATCTTATGATAGATATTCTGTGCATCAATCAATCTACACTTAGAGAAGTCGAAATCAATCCCAGCTCGCAAGAACTCCTCTGCGAGCATTGGCACATCAAATCGATTAGAGTTAAATCCTGCAAAGTCGCAACCTGCGAACTTATCGGCTAACTCCCTTGCCTTCTGCTTGAATGTTGGTGCGTCTGCAACATCCTCATCGGAGATACCTGTCAATTCTGTTACAATTGAGGGAATAGGTTTACCTGGATTAATAAAGAAATTCTCTCTTTCCTCTTTCCCTTCAGCATATACTTTAATATATGAGATCTGAATTATACGATCAGCTACCAAATCAAGCCCCGTCGTTTCCAGATCAAATACTATTAAAGGTTTCGTCAAATTCAATTTCATACGCTTGCTTATAAGCCCTACTACAATTAGAAAGGAGATGGCTATCTATTAGAGATATAGCCATCCCCCAGTAAGATGTATATTATTAGAATATCCTATTATTCGTTTAACAGCATTGGCATAATCAGCATGAGTATGTCTTCGTTCTCTGGTTGTACGCATGGAACAATGACTCCTGCTCGTGAAGGATCAGCCAACTGAATAACTACATCATCACTCTCAATGTTATTTAATATCTCAAGCATACTTGAGCCTTTGAAGCCTATACTCATTGCATTACCATCGTATTCACAAGTAACACTCTCCTTTGCACTTGTGGAGAAGTCTATGTCTTCAGCATTCAACTCTAATAAGCCAGTAGAAACGTGGAAACGAATGAGCTGTGACGAATCACTTGCAAATGGTAACACACGACGCAGAGCTCCAATTAGTGATTTGCGATCAATCGTAATTCTATTAGGATTGTCTTGTGGTATTACGCTATTGTAATTAGGATACTTACCTTCTATCAACCGACAAGACAAATTACCATCAGCAAAAGATATATCTGCGAAGCGCTCGTCGAAACGAATCACTACATCCCCACCATCCTTAGCAAGGACAGTCTTCAACAATGTTGCAGGTTTCTTTGGCAGGATAAAAGCAGATGGAGTCTCGCTTTTAATAGAGAAGTTCTTATTTCTAACGAGCTTATGACCATCACTTGCTACAATAGCCAGGCTATCACTTGTTAAATCAAAATAAATACCATTCATCACAGGGCGAAGCTCGTCTTGTGCTGTTGCAAAGATAGAACGATTAATACTATCCGAAAGTTTCGCTGCATCAATGGTAATAGAAGAAGCATTATCAGATATAGGCTGTACTCTTGGATATTCATCAGCCCCAAGGATTGGGAAATTATAAGAGCCATTCTGATAAGTAATATAAATCTTCATCTCGTCGAAATTAACATCAAGAGCAAGTGGCTGCTCTGGAAGTTCTTTCACAGCATCAAGGATGGTCTGATTGTTAACTGCGAAGTCTCCTTCCCCTTCACAACTATCAAGAATCAAAGTTCCACACATCACATTCTCACTATCAGAAGATGTAATCGTTAATTGTCCGTTATGTACCTCGAAGAGGAAACAATCAAGAATCGGAAGTGAATTCTTGCTATTAATTACTCGTGAGAGTGTCAACAATCGGCTGCTCAAAGCAGTGCTTGAAAGGTTAAACCTCATTGGTATCTTATTTTAGTTAATATTTCAATCTTTAATATCACGAAGGTAGAACCATTAACAAGTAATATCATAGGCTCTTCGCTTCAACGCACAAAAATACAAAAAAGGATGTGAAAAACAAAATTTAAGTATGAAAGTTTCCGTTTTTAGAACTATTTTATTAATTTCGCAAGCACATTTAAACAAATAAGAAACATATAACAAAGTAGACTATGGAGTTACAAGGAAAAATTATTGCAGTTCTTCCTGCCCGTGAAGGCACATCTGCTCGTGGACCATGGAAGTCACAAGAATATGTCATAGAAACACATGACCAGTACCCAAAGAAGATGGTCTTCAACATCTTCGGAGCCGATAGAATTGAGCAATTCGCTATTAAGACTGGTGAGGAGGTTATCGTAAGTTTTGATATTGATGCCCACGAATATAACGGTCGTTGGTTTAATAACATCCGTGCTTGGAACATTCAGCGTGTAGATGCTGCTGCTGTTATGGCTGGTGCGCCAGCAACGGCTGCCCCTGTCACACCACAACCTGCACAACCTGCTGCACAACAAGCTCCATTCCCTCCAACACAGGAGAGTGCTGGAAGCCCAGAGGATGATCTTCCTTTCTAAGATTAGAAATTAATGCACTATAACGATAAGAGACAGAGCTCAAACATAGAACTCTGTCTCTTTTTTAATTAAACCACTATTGGTGTTCAATAAGTTATCCAGCCACCGGTCCACCCTCTTCTTTATTCTCCTTTTCTTTCGGAGAAGGGTCGGGGCTTTCCGGCTTCTTTCCTTTCTTTCGTGCAGGATTATCCACATCCACCTGCAACTCCTTTAATGCCTTGCGCACAGGACTTTTCCAGGTCAATGTTAGCCTCGGAGCTTTAAGGCTCTTGGCGCATACATCCTTTTCGTTTTCCTCCATCTTTGAGGGCACGTTCACACGCAAAGAGAAGATGTCACCGAGATCTAAGCCTGTTCCCATACGCGCACAGTCCGAGATAATATTACGAAGCGTAATAATCACGTTTCGTGCATCACCCTCTGTTAATGAGGTTTCGCGAACAATGCGTTCCAACACCATTTCGGGCGAGATCTTCTGTTGACCTTTCGGTACGGCGATATACACCGTCTTACCCTTCATTTTTCCCATGGTCGCCTTACGAGGCGCAACTTTGAATTCAATCATTTTGATTTGGTTTTTAATTAAACATTAGATTAATATATCAACATCTTTTTGATGCCTTTTTTATGTGTTTTTATACCCAGCGGTTGGGTAGCACAATACCCAACTGCTGGGTAGCATCGTACCCATTCGCTGGGTAACCCCCTACCCATTCGCTGGGTACGATCGTACTTCTTCGCTGGGTACAACTCTACCCATTCGTTGGGTACAAAATAGTCTACGAACAATCGCGAGAACTACTGAAACGCCTCTGCCCTGTACCCGTCGCTGCGGAAGTTGTGGTTCACGATGACGTAACCACTGAGGAAGTACAGGAAGTACGCATAGTCGCTGTACCATGGGTAAGTACTTGACGACCAATAGTAGCCACGGCTGCCAACGTAGTTCAGCTGACCAGAGCTGTAGTAACCCAAGGCGGGCAGGTAGAAGTAATTGCCTGCATCGGCTGCGGAAGGGAGAGTCTGAGATACAGACCAGGTTTGATTTTTGTTGGTTGTTCGCCAATCGCTTCCGTCTACTGCGCTGTTAGGGTTGTATCCGCTTATGTTTGCTTTCTTCTTAAACCACATACCACCTTTATATAAATGACCCATTGTTGTCCATAGTTCGTCTGCGTCCCAACGGGGGTCGCCCTTGGCAGCGTACCAGGTCATTTCATTTACGTTAGGAAGACCTGCGCAACTCTGGGTAGCGTCGAAGCGACCTGAACCGCCGCCTTCGTGGTACCAACGAGACACATCACTGTTACTCTGCGCATAATTTGATGAACTGCTACCGTTTAGTGTTGGCTGACCTGTGTTTCCTGACAAGTGCTTTGTCCATTCGTAACCCTTCCAGTATTGTTCCTGTGCATCCCACATGTAATAATGGTCGCCGTCATAATTACGTACGTTAAGGTTAGCAGTCATGTCGTAGTAGGTGTTGGAAGCGTATGCAGTAGCAGGAAGAGTCTTCGTGATAGCACCCTCTACGTTGGTTGCTACGTCTTTTACCCAATAACGTACCTTTAAGGTATGAGTTCCTGGCTTGATGACCATGTAAGCACCGTTAGTAGTTACGCTGGCTGCGTTGTTGGTCAGTGGGAAACCGTTGCTATAGCTGCCGCTGCCAGTTGTGGTTAAGACAATTTTATCACACCTGTAACTGCTGAAGCATCTAAAGCACCTGTAGTTGTATTGACGGTGTAGGTCTCAGCAATATCGTTGTCGGAGCTTACCTCCACCTTTGTTAAGTAGCAGTCATGTAGGACAGTGTTGCTTATGTAAGGCTGGAAAACTAAGTAAGCTGGCTGATGCTCTAACTCAAATGCAAACTGATTTTTACCTGTTATCTTGTTTGCAGTTGCTGTACCATAATCGCCTGCTGTACCGAAGTGCTCGGTATTGTCTGGAGCTGTCTGGCTCTGGGCGGTGGAGATAGTTACAGAGCTGCCGCTGCTATTCTTACCCAAGTAATAAACTTCATAACTGCTATGGGCTGTAAACTTACCGGGAACTTTATACTTAAAAGCAGCCACCTTTTGCGTTGGGGCATTCGTGCTCTTTCGCAATACGCCATCGTCGTCCTTTACGTAGATATAATCGCCTGCCTCCCAAGAGAAGTCACTGCTATTGTAATCTAGTGATGTGCGGGTCTTTGCCTCATCACCTGCTACGAAAGTCGTTAGGTTCTTATCGTTATCATCCTTTGGGTTTGTCGGGTTCTGTGCTACATCCTCGTTAGCACAGGATGCAAAAGTCAAGGCTATGCCGAATACGAGTGCCAAGGACTTTAGCTGTGCGGTGAATGAATGTTGTTTCATTGTTTTCTTCATTTTCTTTGTTCTCTTTGTTAATAACTCTCTGTTAGTCTTCCCATGAAGATGCGCTCTCATCTTCTAAGTCTTCATCATTCCATAAGCCTGACTCTTTGGCAGGAGCTGATGGACCAGCAGCCTTGTGAGCCTTCTTATGCTGGGTAGTCGGAAAGGACGTGTCCATCAAATAAGTGGTTTCGCTTACCTGAATTATCATACACTCTGGTGCAGAATAACTCTTCTTTACTTGATTTTTTCTCATTACTTCATTGATTAAAATAGCTGTTATTTCGTTCTTATTTTGCTCTAAATCGAGTTCACAAAAGGGCATAAAAAAGCGAACAAAGGAAACTCTTGAAAGTCCTTTGTTTACAGGGGTTACGGCACGCTTCGCGCGCGCGTATGCGAGAAGAAAAAATGTGTTATTAGACGCTAGGTGCGCATATTGTGTGTGTGTGTGTGTGTGTGTGTTAGCAAATTATTTGGATTGACCAAAGATAAAGTGCAAAAAGATGCAAAGAATCGGATAATTCTTTGCAGTACTTCGTTCACTTGATATGTCATTGCTAACTGTTTCACGGCGGCAAAGGTAAGGCTTTCTTTTAATTCAGCCAAATAATCTTAATAAAAACTTTGTTTTATATCGGGATTCAAACCAAAATGCCCAAGACTATTAAAGTCCTGGGCATCTTATAATAAGATTCTAATTATATACTTTATGCAGCTGCAGCAATCCACTCATATACGAAGCTACAAACTCCGAAGAGAAGAATGCCTGCCATACAAACTGCCAAAGCGAACTTTGTATTGCAATCGCTCTTGAAGGTTGGCAATGGATTGTCTGTACGTACGATATACATTGCTTTCACAATCTTCAAATAGTAGTAGAGTGAGATAACTGTATTAATTAATGCGATGAAGACAACAGCGTATGACCAGGCTCCCATCGTGGTATTAATATCTGCACCATTAACGCCAGACATAAATACGAAGAACTTTGAGAACATACCTGCAAATGGAGGAATACCACCAAGTGAGAACATTGCTAAAGTCATCAAGAAGCTCAGACGTGGGTTAGTCTGATAGAAGCCATTATAGTCGTCAATGTTGGTCTTACCGCCATTATTCTGCTCTACAACAGAGATGATTGTGAAGACTGCCATATTAGCAACAACATAAATCAGAACGTAATAGCTCAATGCACTCACCGAGCTAGCCCAGTCGTTGCCGATAGCTGTCAACATGATATAACCTGCCTGAGAGATTGAACTGAACGCCATGAAGCGTTTCAACTCATTCTGACGCACGGCGAAGAGGTTAGCAATGGTGATAGAAAGTACAACGACTATCATCAACAATACGTGCCAATACTCAACGATTGCACCAAAGACATGGAACAGGATACTCAACAATGTAAAGGCAGCTGCACCTTTTGATATCACGCTCAAATAACCAGTAACGGTTGTTGGAGCACCTTGATAAGTATCGGCAGTCCAGAAGTGGAATGGAACGAGAGATATCTTGAAGCCAAGACCACTAAAGAAGAATACGAGTCCCATGATAGTTAGTGGGGTCGCATGCATCTTAGTTGCTATATCAGCAAAATAAAGCGTACCGAACTCACCATAAAGGAAGCTAATACCATAGAGCATTACGCCACTTGAGAAGGTAGCTGTCAAGATAAACTTAGCTGCAGCTTCCGCAGAGTCATTACGATACATATCGAAGGCAACTGCACATGCCAAAGGCACTGATGCCATCTCAAGCCCGAGGAAGAACATCAAGAAGTTACCTGCACTCATCATGGCAAACATACCGAGGAGTGTTGAAACTATCAGCATATAGAATTCACCCTCCTTACCGCTCTTCGCAGCCCATACACGACTCTGAAGGATAACAATGAATGTACCCATAGAAAGGATAGCCTTCATCACGTTTACAGCAGAAGAGGTAACATACATACCACCAAATGCTGTCTGTGCTTCCATAGGGAGCAAACAAACAAAAGTATTTATCAGAAGGAGCACCGAAGCCAGCGGATTGAACCACTTGCGCTCTTCAGTCTTTGCCGTTGCAAAGTCGGCAACGAACAAAACAATCAGGATGGCAACGAGACTGGCCTCCGGAATCATCTTAAAGAAATCACTATAATTCATTACGCTAGTTTATTAAAGATTACCTAATGTTGGTACATATGTTATGATGTGGTCAAATATAGGATGAACAGCATCAATAATCATATTCTCGAAGAAGAGTGGGCAGAGACCTAAGCCTACAACGCAGAAGATCAAGCAGCCAATAGCGAATCGCTCGTCCCATGTAGCATCGTGTAACTCATAGAACTTCTTGTTAGGTATGGTCTGGAATAGTATCTTACCAACAACACGAAGAATATAAACCGCTGTGATTACAATCGCTGTACAAGCAATGATTGTTGCTACGCGATGGAACATACCTGCATTCTCAAACGAACCCACGAAGATAGTCATCTCAGCTACGAATCCAGAGAAACCAGGAAGACCAAGGTTAGCAAGACCTGCTACTACATAAGAGACTGCAAGGAATGGAATAACCTTCATCAAACCACCAAGATAACGTACGTCACGGGTTCCAGCACGGTGATAAATCATACCAATACATGCGAAGAACAAGGCTGTCATCAAACCATGAGAAAGCATCTGGAGGATTGCACCTGTGATAGCTGTCTGTGTGGTCATAACCAAAGCGAAGAGTACCATACCACAGTGTGAAACTGAAGAGTATGCGTTGATATACTTCAAGTCGGTCTGTACACATGCAGAGAGCGCACCATAAACAACCGAGATAGTTGTCAGAACTAGGAAGATAGGAGCCCATGTCTGCAAAGCATCAGGCATCAAGAACATAGCAATACGCAAGCAACCATAGCCACCAAGTTTCATCAATACACCAGCATGGAGCATTGATACTGCTGTAGGCGCTGAAGCGTGACCATCAGGAGACCATGTGTGGAATGGGAATAAAGCTCCAAGAACACCAAAGCCAATGAATACGAATGGGAAGAAGATGTTCTGAATATTCTTAGGCATCGCATGCATACGTGCCAACTCTATTACATCCATCGTGGTAGCACCACTGAAGTAATAGATACCAAGAATACCCAATATCAAAAGAGCTGAACCACCCATCAACATCAAAGTAAGCTTCATTGCTGAATATTCCTTTGGACCTGTTCCCCATACACCGATGAGGAGGTACATAGGTATAAGGGCAACCTCATAGAACATGAACATGGTGAACATATCCGTTGAGATAAAGAAGCCAAATACACCTGAAGCCAAAAGTACAAACCAAAGGAAATACTCTTTCTTCATCGGCTCAAGTTGCCAGCTAGCAAAGGTTCCTGTAAAGACAATAATAGCTGAAAGCAAAATCATCACAACAGAGATACCATCAACACCCACCGAGAAGGCAATATGCATAGGCTTGAACCACATCACGGAGTTTGCCAGTAGCATTGCATCATGGTTACCAGCATTACGCTGCTGAACAAAATAGACAGTCAACCAGATAGCACCAATCAAAAGTGCCGTTGAGCCGGCTACCATCACACCACGTACCTGATTATCGTTCTTGGCTACCCATAAGCCACAGAGCATCAGGACGGGGATTATTACAAATACAGTTAATATCCAACTCATTTTATTATATCAAACAAAGTAAGATTAATGTTAATGCTACAGTTCCGGTAATAAACCATACGGCATATTGGCGTACATCGCCACTCTGCCAAGAACGGATTGACTCACCTGCCTCTTGTGTACCCCAAGCCATGAAGTTGAATGTACCATCGATAACATGACGATCGAACCATGCGATTGGAATAGAGAAGCAACGGAATACTATCTTATGTGTGAAGAATTGCCATGCGTTATCTATATAGAATCTATTAAGGGCTGCCTTGTGCAGACGTGGGAAGGTACGCTGTAAGGCATCAGCTACTGGCTGCTTCTTACCCATATACATCCAAGTAGCAAGGGCTATACCGATAACGGCTGCAATGATACTTGTTGTTGCAATGCTCCAATCTATATGAATATCATAGTTTAAGCCATTGGCACTTACGAAGTGACCAAATGGTATCCAACCAGCACATACAGAAATAGCAGCGAGGAATACCAATGGTCCCCACATTACGAAAGGTACTTCCTGTGGACGACGACGATTCTCTGGATCTTGCTCATAATAAGACTCACCCCAGAAGATTACGTAGTAGAGACGGAACATATAGAATGCTGTCATACCAGCTACAAGTGTCATAATCCACTTCAAAGCCTGTCCTTCTACACCAGGAAGTGCATTACATGCTGAGATAATCTCATCTTTTGAGAAGAAACCTGCAAATGGTGGAATACCAGCAATAGCTAAACAACCAATCAAGAAGCAGATGTTTGTAATTGGCATGTACTTGTGCAGCCCCCCCATATACTCCTTAAAGTTACTACCAATAATAACAATGATAGCACCAGAGCAAAGGAAGAGTAGAGCCTTGAACATTGCGTGAGTGAAGAGGTGGAACATTGCTGCCATATAGCCAAGACCACCATGATGGAGGAACTCTGGACTATTAAATGATCCTTCTTTACTATCATAGAAACAAACACCAAGTGCAACAAGCATGTAAGCAATCTGTGAGATGGTTGAGAATGCCAAACCACGCTTAATATCACGCTGAGCACAAGCTACTGCTGCTGCATAGAAGGCAGTAAATGCTGCTATCCAAGCAATCCAATGGAGCTGTTCCTGTGCGCCAAACTGAACATAGATAGGCAACAACGATGCTACTTGGAATACACCAGCAACAACCATCGTAGCTGCGTGAATCAATGCAGATACAGGTGTTGGTCCCTCCATTGCATCTGGCAACCAGATATGCAATGGGAACATTGCAGACTTACCAGCACCACCAATGAACATTAAGAATAGTGATGTTGGAAGTACCCAAGTCAATGCTGAATTTGAAGCTAATGCCGTCAACTTACCAACTAGCTCTGGATTTGTATGAAGGTCATAGTTGAAAGTTCCTACATAGAAGCTGAAGAACAAAATACCTATCAAGAAGAACAAATCAGCAAAACGTGTAACGATAAAAGCCTTCTTACTAGCATGTACTGCAGTATGCTTTGGATAATAGAAACCTATCAACAGATATGAACAAACACCTACCAACTCCCAGAAGAGATACATCTGAAAGATATTAGTTGCTACTACAAGGCCAAGCATTGACATCGTAAAGAGTGACAGGTAGGCATAGAAACGTTGGAAGCCATGCTCATACTCCTCAAACTTGTAGTTCTCATCACGTTCAGCCATATAACCGAATGAATAGATGTGAACCATAAAGCTGACAGTAGTAATAACGATTAACATCATCACACTGATTGGAGAAAGACGGAAACCAATATTAAAGGTCAAAAGCTCAGTAAACTTTAACCATGTTAGATTAAAGACGGTAACAGTTGGATAAGTACCATTAGCTAAACGACCGTCAGTAACATGGAAAGTCTCTCCCATTGCTGTATACTCTCCCGTATAAAAGAAATAGTGATAAGCTGTATAGAGACTGAGCACAAATAACGTTCCCAACACACAGGTGCCAATAATACCAGCAACCTTGCGTGGCATCTTCATTCCGAACAGACCAAGTACAATAGCACTTAGGAACGGGAGAAGAAGTATCAAAAATGCGTAATCAAACATATTTGTTTCTCTTTATAATTTCATATTTTCAATACTGTTCACCTGATCGCTGTGGAAATGACGGTAAACATTGATAATAATAGCGAGTGCAACAGCTGATTCTGCTGCGCTTACACCAATAGAAAAGAGCGTAAAGAACATACCCTCATATCCATCAGGGAAAAGCAGACGATTGAATGCTGCAAAATTGATATCAACGCTATTAAGAACTAACTCTACGGAGATTAGCATTGCAACAAGGTTACGACGAGTTACGAAACCAAATACTCCGATAAAGAATAAGAGTCCACTAAGGACAAAGAAATATCCAACAGGTATCATTTGCTTCCCTCCTTCTTTTTATTATTCAGAATAACTAGGCCACCAATAATACATGCCAAAAGGAATACAGAAATAAATTCAAAAGGAAGTACATATCCATATTTATCTGCACTCATCAAGTTCTGACCAATGGTATCCATCGTTACTTCTTTTGACAACGTATCACCATTAACAATAGTACTATTGATTAAAGCATTCTTTAGCAATACAACAACTACAGTTGCAAAACCTACTAATGCTATTGCTGCTGCAAGAAAAGTACGCTTACCTAACCATCGTTCAGAGAGTCCTTGCAATGTACGTTTGCTCACCAATTGGATTGCAAAGATATACATCATAGTAATACCACCAGCATAAATGCTTATCTGAGCAGCACCAAGGAATGTGTAATCGAGCAGGAAGTAGAGACCTGCAACACCAAAGAGTACAAACAGCAATGCTGTTGCTGCTCGCATGATACGTTTCGTCGACACGCAGAATATAGCTGAAGCCAATATTACAACGGCGAGAATCGCAAACATAATTAATCTTGCCATATCCCTTACTCCTTATTTCTTTTTAGTATTGAATGTTCCAACTTTCCAATCTGCTCCACCCTCAATAAGTTTTGGTAGCGAACCACCATTATATATTTCCTTATCAAGATGAAGAACTAGCTTAGAACGATCAAACACAGCATTTTCAAAATCATTTGTAAACTCAATTGCATCGAAGTTACAAGCATTCACACATAACTCACAAAACATACAATCGCCCAAATCATACTCATAATCGAGAAGTTGCTTCTTCTTCTTACCAGTTTCTGGATTAGTAACCATCTCTGAAGCAATCTTGATGGTTCCATTAGGACAAGCCTTCTCACACATAGTACAAGCTGTGCACTTGTAGTTTTCATTTTCGTCACGTTTAAAGACCAAACGACCACGATGACGTTTAGCAACGTGAAGGGTTGTCTTACGATTCTCTGGATACTGCTCGGTAGACTTTGGTGTGAAGTATTCCTTCATTGTCACCTTCATACCTGTAGCAAGAGTCTTGAGCGCAGAGCCAACCTCACCAAAATATGATTGTTTTTTCTCTTCCATTCTCTTTAACCATTAATAGTGAATGTCCAACCGAATGCTACACAAATAGTCATCAATACAAGGATGACAAGTGACAATGGCATAAGGTACTTCCACTCTAATTTCAGAATCTGATCAATGCGAAGACGTGGGAAAGTCCACTTAATCCACATCAACAAGAATACCACAACGAATGTCTTACCAAGGAACCATACAATACCAGGAATATAGTTCATAACGGCATCAAAGCCTTCAAGACCAATATTCAATGGAGCCCAGCCACCCAAGAAAACTGTGGTAGCAATTCCTGATACAACAAATAGGTTAAGGTATTCTGCAAGGTAATAGAAACCAAATCCCATACCACTATACTCGGTATGGTAACCCGCAGTCAACTCACTCTCAGCCTCAGCTAAGTCGAAAGGACCACGATTTGCTTCTGCATTACCGGCAATACAAAATACGAGGAAAGCCAATATTGCAGGGATATGCCCTTGTATAATCAGCCATTGCCAAGGACCTGTTTGTGCTTCCACAATACCTGAAATCTGCATTTTACCTGTGAGAATAACTGCAGAAATTAAACAGAGTCCTAAAGACAACTCATAAGAAATCATCTGTACCGCACCACGCATAGCAGAGAGAACAGAGTACTTATTATTACTTCCCCAACCTGCAAGGAAAATTCCAAGAACGCCAATTGAACTAATAGCCGTTACAAGGAATATACCCACATTAAAATCTAAGATATTAGCTCCATTATTCCATGGAAGGAAAGAGAAAGTTCCTACTGAAGCAATAATAACCAAAAATGGAGCAAGATAATAAAGCAATTTATCAGCCTTATCAACTGCAAAAATCTCTTTGATTAACATCTTCAATACATCAGCAAAGACCTGTAAGGTTCCCCACCAACCTACTCTAACAGGACCTATACGGCACTGGAAGTAAGCACAAACCTTACGCTCCATAAAGATAAGTACTATTGCAAGTAAAGCATAAGCAAGAAGTATTGCTAATCCCACCACAACGCACTCAATCAGAATGGTCCAGAAATTACTTAAGCCACAAGTGACACGTAGTAATTCGTCGAACCATGTTGTTACTATTCTAAAATCGAACATAGTATGATTTTAATTCTTAATTGATTACTTTTATGATAAACCTTGTTAACGGTCAATATCAGGGATTACGAAGTCAAGTGCAGCACCAGTAGTAACCAAATCGGCTATCTTCTGACCACGCAACATCTTATCCATAGCACCAACAAGTGTCAATCCCATTGGACGGAACTTCAAACGATAAGCAGTTTTATCACCTCTTGAATCTAAATAAGCACCAAATTCACCACTTGCACCCTCAACAGAGAAGTACCACTGACCTTCTGGAACTTTAATAATTGGCTTCTGCTTGATATAGAACTCACCCTCAGGAATATTATCAATCAATTGCTCTATAATATTGAGACTCTGATAGATTTCCTTAATATGACAGAAGTAACGATCCATAGAATCACCATTTGTCAATGTAATCTCTTCAAAGTTCACCTTATCATACATCGCATAAGGATGATTCTTACGAACGTCATTTTTCCAACCGCTAGCACGACCAGCAGGACCAGTCACACCATAGCTGATACAATCTTCTTCGTTCATAACACCAACACCTTCGAAACGCTGATGTGTAATTACGTTATCACCAAAGACATCAACATACTCCTGAATCATTGGACGAAGATACTTACAGAGTTGCTTTACATTTGACACAAAGTTTGGATCAATATCAGCCTGCAAACCACCTATTCTATAATAGTTCTGTATCAAACGACCACCTGTTGTCTCCTCCATTACATTGAGGACATGCTCACGGTCACGCATACCATAAAGGAATGCTGTAAGAGCACCTAAGTCCTGTGCACAACAAGCTGTATAAAGAAGGTGATTGTCTATACGCTGTAACTCATCCATAATAGTACGGATATAGAGAATACGCTCAGACAATTCAATTCCCATACCCTCTTCTATCACACCCACAAGTGCATGACGATGCATCATAGCTGACAGGTAATTCATACGATCAGTCAATGCCAATGTCTGAGGATAAGTAAACTGTTCACAAAGTTTCTCTATACCACGATGGATATAACCTAAGTGTGGATAGATATTAGTAACTGTCTCACCATCTAATACTGTTTGTAAACGAAGTACACCATGAGTAGAAGGGTGCTGCGGACCAATATTAACAACAAAGTTGTCATCAGTAAACAAAGCATGTTGTGTTCCTACAAGTTCACCATTCTTGTTTAAGTTCCACTCTGTTGTTGTATCAAGTTCAACATCGTCTTCCGTAGTATACATATTCTTTGCAGGATCCATATCGTAATCCTTACGAAGAGGATAACCCTTAAAGTCATTGCGTAAGAAGAGACGACGCATATCTGGATGACCAAGGAACTTAATTCCATAGAAGTCATAAACCTCACGTTCCAACAAGTCGGCATCAGCCCATAACTTAATAACAGAAGGAATTACATATTCCTCTCCTACCTTCTTTGCAAGCTGCTTTACAGAACAACGCTCATGTGTTTTTGTATTCTCAAGAATATAAATACATCCAAGCCCTTCTTCTGCACCAAAGTCTTCACCGACAACAGTTACAAGGTAATCGAAATGCTTCTCATTCTTCAACCTTGCCATCTCTGTAGCAAAGCTATCAAAACCGAATTCTTTATTTTCTAGTTTCATTCTCGCGTACCTTATATATTATATGTTAGTTGCACTTTCGTCAGCAGCCTTCTTTGCAGCATCTATCTGATCGATTTCCTTACCCAACTTCTCAACATCTTCTTTTGTTACAGGCTGGTTAACGACAATCGTTTCCTTCTTAGGTGCTGCCTCTACTGGAGCAGCAGAAACAGGCTTTGCTGCAGGTTTAGCTGCAGATCGAGCAGGCTTAGGAGTTGGCTTATGTGCTTCTTCCCATGCAGTTTCACGCTTCTCTTTAATTTCTTCAGGATCAATACCCAATTTCTCCTTAAATATCAGTTCGGCATTACTTTTACCCAACTCACGCTCTTCAGCTGTCTGCTTATGATTAACACCCCCAAAGAATTTCTCAACTTTAACCTTACGTTGAAGTTGCATCATTCCGTAAATAATAGCCTCTGGACGAGGAGGGCAACCTGGGATATATACATCCACAGGGATGATCTCATCAATACCACGCATAACATGATAGCTATCTTTGAAAGGACCACCTGAAATAGCGCATCCACCAACAGCTATAACATACTTAGGTTCTGCCATCTCATCATACAAACGTTTCAATGCTGGTGCCATTTTATTAGTAATAGTACCTGCACACATTATCAAGTCTGCCTGACGAGGAGAGTTACGTGTAACCTCAAATCCAAAACGAGAGAAGTCGTAACGTGCACAACCAACAGCCATAAACTCAATACCACAACAAGAAGTAGCGAAAGTCAATGACCACAGAGAATTACTACGCCCCCAATTTATAAGTTGATCCAAGTTACCAAGAACGAGGTTAGTACCACCATCGTTCAGTTCGCTTGCCATCTTACTGAGCGTATTATTGTCCTTCCATTCATCGTATGGAAGAGACTTGATTTTTGGCTTTCTTATTTCCATTCAAGCGCTCCTTTCCGCCATGCATAAGCAAGGCCAAATACTAATACCAACATAAAGAACCCAATGGTAGCTAGTGCTAAAGGTCCAAATGTCTTAACAACAACAGCCCATGGGTATAAGAAAACTGTTTCCACGTCAAACATCAGGAAGAGGATCGCAAAGAGATAGTATCCGATATGCACGGGTAACCAAGAGGTTCCATAAGTCGGAATACCACACTCGAAAGGCTCACCTTTCACCGGATTGTACGAACGCGGACCAATCAACTTAGCTATGGCATACGCTGCCACTACCAAGAATGCGGCCGTTATCAGAACGGTAACAAAAAGTGTGAAATACATAAACTTTATATAGCTATAATTTAAATATGCAATCTTGTTCTTGTGAAACTTGTTTTAAAACAAATGCAAAGATACAAAAATATTTGAAAAGCAAAGCAATTCTATTAAAAAACATACTCTTATTGCAAACTCCACTTTACAAATAATCTTCTAACGGCTCCTTATTACTCATTCATCTTTCTTATTTTTAGCCCACTTTATAGCTAAAGGTAAGAGAGGAAAGACAGAATAAATTAACGATGATAGTCTATCAGCCCTTCAATCGGAGAAGCAAGTACTTTATCAACACTATAACCGAATGATTTAGCGCATTTTCTCAACTGCGTTTCATAAGCAGCAGCAACGCCTCCTACAGCCGATATAGAATATACTGAGCCTTTAGAATATCTCATAATATTCTTTTCAAAGAAGTTAGCTAAATTAGACAATACGAGTTCTTCTAACTCTGTCTTCTCCAAATTAGCATGAATAAACTTTGAGATACTAGCTAAATAACGATTAGCTAAAGGTTGACGATAGACTTTACTGATTATATCTGAATAAGTTAAGCCTGACCATGACAAGTAAGCGTCACCAACTTCTTTGGACAAGCTCCCTTTAAAGATACCATTCAGGAACAGCTTTCCTAACACTGCTCCACTTCCTTCGTCACCGAGGATATAACCCAAAGGTGGAACATTCTCTACGATCTCTTTACCATTATATAGACAGCTATTAGCTCCCGTCCCTAAGATACAAACTATTCCTGCATGATGACCACAAGTAGCTCTTGCTGCACCTAATAAGTCGCTCTGTACCTCAACGTTAGCTAAGGGGAAGGATTTTGAAAGTGCTTTACACACTTTTATAGATAAATCAGCAGTACAACCAGCACCATAAAAGGCGACACTAGTAACCTCACTAATAAGATCAAAAGGCTCGCTGAGTTCCGCACCTCTTATGCTCTCTTTTAACGCAGGTTTCAGCTCCGTTTCTAATACGTTGAAAATTATATCCTCCGATTGATGAAAAGGATTTAAGCCCTGTGTACGAACTTTAAGGATAACATTAAAACCATCATTAGGTGTGCCCACTAATGCCCAATCCGTTTTCGAGCCACCACTATCAGCTATTAATATCATTGTATCTTTTTGTATGCAAACTTACACTTTTTTATTGATTTATAAGCATTATGGTAACAGAAATAAGTTTCATGACATATCTTTAGTATCATTTTACATAAACAGCAACTGCAAAATCATAAACTTTGCTTATCTTTGCATCAATTATTGTTTAAACAAACTGTTTATCACCACAACCCAGAAGTATGTATAAAAAGATACTCTTCATTACTATCTTGCTGTTTATCATTACACTCCCAGCAAGTGCCGTATTACAGGAAGATTCATTGAAGAACTCACTCTCCGTTCTCCGTCATGAGTTAATTGCACAACATCTTGAACAAACAAAGCAATTAAACAACTCTAAGTTTATTAGTGAGCAAGTGATGAATCAGCTAAAAGAGATTGGAGAACACTCTACCCAGGTGTCGCTCATGCTTTATTCTCAAAAGACGGATAACATCTTTGATTTAACTTATGCCTGCCAAGAGGCTACCGAACTATGGAAGGATTTTCAGAGTAAGTCGCGCCCCTTTCATGACCTTATCACCCAGAGTAAGGAGGAGATTGCTCGTTATGATTCTCTTATCAACGTGCTCAGTACAATGTACACCTTTGGCATGACAGACAAGATGAAGACTGACCGCAACGTTTGTTTAACGCTTGCCGTTAGCATACGTCGAATGTTGCAAGAGCGTAACGACTCTTATCAAGAATATATACAATATTACCAATACAACCAACAACAACTTCAATCGCTCGATACGTATGCACAAAAGAGATATGAAGAGATACAGACGAGCATCTTTACAAATAGCGGAGAAAATTACTTTAAATTCCTACGCAATGCTCCAACACTTATCTCTCAAATGAGTTCTAACCTTTCTGAGAAATACACGCCACAACGAGTCGTGCAATCTCAATGGGATGTAAGGTGGCTCATTACGCTCTTTTCCATGATACTCATCTATGGTTTAGTGGCAATACTCATCAATTATTTAAGCATTCGTTTCCTTGTTACGAAAGTAATGAAAACGAATCGGTTTGAGCAGAAAAGTAGTGCTTTTCTTGCCAAGCGAACATGTATTATTATGGTGACATCAATCATTACTTTTAGTATCATTCTCGTCATCATCAAGATTCTTTCGCCCTCCAACTTTGTTCACATGGCATGCAACCTTTTGCTTGAATACACATGGTTACTTACTGTTATCTTTGCCTCATTGTTATTCCGTGTTAGTGGTGCACAAACACACAACACCTATCGCATATATTACCCTCTTATTTTTGTTGGCTTTACCGTCATCACCTTCCGTATTGTGATGTTGCCAAGCTCCATAGTAACACTCGTATTCCCTCCCCTCTTATTGCTCAATGCTTTGTGGCAGGCAAGGATGATTTACAAGCACCGCTTGCAAATTCCTAAATACGACTTATACCTTGCTTACTTCTCACTCACGGTATTCGTCTTCTCGCTGATTAGCTCAATAATAGGCTATACCATGCTGGGCGTCCAAGTCTTTATTTGGTGGATGATGCAATTAGCATGTATATTAACGATAGCGTTCTTCCATGATTATCTTGATCAATATAGGGAGAGGTATCCTGAAAAGAAATTGTCAATCGTAAAGACTTGGATTATCAGATTTATATACAATGTATTCATACCATCATCATTGGTATTGTCTTTCATCATCTCAATTTATTGGGCAGCAGATGTCTTCAACCTTAGTGATATAACATGGAGGTTATTCCGTGCTAACTTCATTGATTCTGATAAGTTCAAGATCAGCATCTACTCTATAGCCATGGTTACAGTCCTTTGGTTCATCTTTAACTATCTCAATCACACGATCAGGGACGCTATAAAACAATTCTTAAAGAAGAGTGACCCTACAACAGCTGCAGCTAGAAGTACGATGTTTATCAACGTCTTACAAGTAGTTGTATGGGGCGCATGGTTATTGACGACTTTAAGTATATTCCAAATCAGCAACACATGGCTAGTTGTTGTAACTGGCGGCTTATCAACTGGTATTGGTTTCGCCATGAAAGATATTCTTGAGAACATCTACTATGGTATATCATTGATGACAGGACGAATCAAGATAGGCGATTATATTGTATGTGATGGCATACGTGGACGTGTAAGCTCTATCAGCTATACCTCAACAATGCTTGAAGCACTAGATGGATCAATCATTGCCTTCCAAAATTCACAGCTCTTTACGAAGAACTATAAGAACATGACAAAGAATCATGGATATGAGCTTGACATCCTAGAAGTAGGCGTAGCATACGGTAGTAATATCAATGAAGTTAAGAAAATGCTGATTGATGCCATCACCGCACTAGACATTACTTACAAGAAAAAGAAGGTAATGGTCTTACTAAAGAGTTTTGATGATAGCTGCATTACACTAAAAGTACTTGTATGGGTTAACGTTTTCACGCAAGGACTTGATGATAGCATTATCATGGAATGTATTTATGATACGCTCAATAAGAACGGTATTGAAATTCCATTCCCACAACGTGAGATTACAATTAAGAATCAATGAATGTTGAGAACTTTATTTGTCTATCCACCCCTATTGGACCTGCTCCTGGTCCCGGCGGTGGCGGACAAGCAAAGGCTAATTATTTCTTTGACGAAGAAGATGAATCTGCTTCTGATTTTTCGGAATCTGATTCGGAGGAATCAAAGGGGAATTAAGACGTATTTAAACGACTGATAAGAAACGCAGAAAATTGTTCGCGAAGAATTTGAAAAGAGTTCGCGAACTATTTTTTATGCCTCTTATTATGGTGCCAAATTCGTAAAGCACGGGTGTCGGACTCGTAGACTACGGGTGTCGGATCCGTGGGGCACGAGTCCGACACCCGTACCCCACGAAAGTACATTTCGTTGATGTTAACAGTTCCGACTTAAAAGTTAGAAAGAAACTCGTATGCTGTTGGAAGAAAATTTATATGCTGTTCCCCGTAAATTTCCAACGTGTTTGCGATTTACGGGGAACGTGTTAGAAGAAAATTTATATACTGTTCCCCATAAATTTATATACGGTTAGAAATTTACGGGGAAGCGATTAGAAATAAATTTATATCAAATAAAAATTTTCGGCTAACCGTATATAATTTGAACATTGACCTTTGAGTTTTGAGTTTCGACCTTTGAGCATTGAAAAATGTTACTGTGCTTTATGTCTTTTAAAACACAGAATAAAAGCCAAAAAGAAGAGGGATATATCACTTTAAATGATATATCCCTCTCTTTATCTTCTATCTAAGGGCGATTCCTTAGAAGTTGTAATAAGCACCGAAAGTAATATTATTACCATCAAGGTTTGCACCCCATGCGTGGCTGTCCTTAGATGCGCCCTTTACCTTAATTGACTGCCAACCAGCGAAACCTACGTGAGCAACGAAGCTAACCTTCTTGTTGAGGTTTACAGCGATACCTGGCTTCAAACCTGCTGACCATGCGTTAATCTTGCCATGATAGTGTGTATAACCCAAATTACCATCAACGAAAGCGTTAACGTACTTAGTGTGTACAAATGTGTAACGAACGTAAGGCTGTACGGTGATGTAGTTACGTAGGTTATCCTGCTCAATCTCTGTAGGAGCACCCTTACCCCAACCAATTACAGTACCGATAGCAACATCTTTGTTAACATTGTAACCGATTTCTGGCAATACCTTGTAAGTAGTTACTGCATCATGAGAACCTTCCTTTGAAGAACCAATACCTACACCACCACCAACATAAACCTGGGCGTTAGCAGCTATAGCAACAAAGGCTACAGCAAGTGTCATCAAAATCTTTTTCATCTTAAAAGCTTTAATTGTTAATACTAAATATAAAATCTTTCTACCTGTAATTATAACCCACATACGGGGTACATAATGAATTAAATCCGCTGCAAAGGTAAAGTGTTTTAATCGAAAACTCCAAATTTTATCAATAAGATTTGGTACATTTACGTAAACAAAGGTTAAAACCTTGTGCGTTAACCTTATTATATATAACTTTGCACAAACACTTACAAGGAGAAGTTCAATTAAGTTATGAAACAGGAGTAGTCCTACCGAATTATGAACAATAAACCCACTTTCATTGCAGGTCCCTGCGTAATTGAGAGCTCAGAGCTCCTCTGTTCTGTTGCAGAAGAGTTGGTTAGGCTTAACGAGAAATACAATATTAATATCATTTTTAAGGCTAGCTTTGATAAAGCTAACCGAACAAGTATAAACTCTTTCCGTGGTCCTGGATTGGAGAAAGGATTGAGTATGCTTTATGATATTAAGCAGAAGTTTGGTTTAAAACTACTTACTGATATTCATGAGAGCGATCAAGCAGAACCTGTAGGCGAAGTTGTTGATGTTATTCAGATTCCTGCCTTCCTTTGTAGACAAACAGATTTGTTAGTAGCTGCAGCAAAGACGGGCAAAATTGTGAATATCAAGAAGGCACAATTCTTAAGTGGACGAGACATGAAATATCCCGTGCAGAAATGCTTAGAAAGCGGTGCAAAAGAGATTTGGCTTACAGAACGAGGCAACTGCTTTGGTTACAACAATCTAGTTGTAGACTTCCGTAACATTGCAGATATGAAGGAGATTGTTCCGAATGTTATCATGGATTGCACGCATAGTGTACAACGTCCTAGCGCAGGAGATGGTAAGACAATCGGCGATCGGAAGTTTGTTCCTTCTATGGCATTAGCAGCTAAGGCTTTTGGTGCTACAGGTTATTTCTTTGAAGTACATCCAACACCAGACCAAGGCTTGTCTGATGCAGCCAACATGCTAGAGTTAAATAAGTTAGACGAATTAATTAGCAAGTTAATATGATTGGAGCAGAGGAAAGATTAACACATGTAAGAGACTACGCTATACAATGTATCAAAGAAGAAGCTGATGCGACAATCAATCTTATCAATCAACTTGATGAGAACTTTGAGAAAGCTGTCGACTTGATGTTTCATTGTACAGGGAAAGTCATTGTGACAGGAGTTGGTAAAAGTGGAAATATTGGAGCGAAGATAGCTGCAACACTTTCTTCTACAGGTACACCTGCTTTCTTCGTTAACCCATTGGATGTATATCATGGTGACTTAGGGGTAATGAAAGAAGATGATGTTGTACTGGCGTTGTCAAACTCTGGTCAGACTGATGAATTACTTCGCTTTATACCGATGGTTCTCCACATGAATATTCCAATCATAGGAATGAGTGCGAACCCCCATTCACTTCTAGCTAAATACTCCACAGCCCATCTCAAGGTTTGGGTTGAGAAAGAAGCGTGCCCGCTAAACCTAGCACCAACAAGTTCAACAACAGCTGCTTTGGTTATGGGCGATGCACTTGCAGTGGCTTTGATGCGTGTAAGAGACTTTAGACCACAGGATTTCGCTCAGTTCCATCCAGGAGGTGAGTTAGGTAAGCGCTTACTGACAACTGCACAAGATGTCATGATATCAGAGAACTTGCCTGTTATCCCTAAGGAGATGCACTTAGGCGAAGCAATTATCCATGTTAGCAAGGGGAAATTGGGCTTGGGTATAGCTTTATCTGGAAAGAAGATTGTAGGTCTGATTACAGATGGTGACATCCGACGGGCTATGGAAAGATGGCAAGCAGAGTTCTTTAACCATACAGTCAAAGATATTATGACAACAGAGCCTAAGATGGTTCTTCCCAACATTAAAATTACAGAAATACAACAGATTATGCATAGACATAAAGTACATACAGTCTTAGTATGTGATGAAGAAAAGAATCTTCTGGGAGTTGTCGACCATTATAGTTGTATGATTTAATACCTTATATTCTCATTGAGTTAATACCAAGAAAGGAGTATTCCTACAAGAAAATGGCAAAAAGGAAACAAGAAAGTTATAGAAAACTTATCATTACTTGCATTTGTACATTCATAGCCCTACTCTTCCCCTATCCTCTAACGGCTAAGACCTTTGAGTATAAGGGTAATGGTAAGGAATTAGCAAATAAGGATGGAAGAGCAGACTCAATGCTTGTATGCCAATTACGTCACAAAGGAATAAGCTTTTCACATAATAACTCGGTTACTCTTCTTTGTACTGGTCAGGAGAAGTTCGACGACTTGTTCAAAGCAATAGACCAAGCACGTTCGAGCATTCACTTAGAATACTTCAATTTTCGCAACGATTCAATCAACGACGAACTCATACGCCATTTAGAGAAGAAGGTGAGACAAGGTGTTGAAGTGAGAGCTATATTTGATGGATTTGGGAATGCCAGTAATAACCAACCCATGAAGAAGAGTACTTTGAGGGCAATTCGCAAGAAAGGAATAGAGATATATGAGTTTAAGCCTATAGAGTTCCCTTGGATACATGATATCTTCAATCGAGACCACCGAAAGATAGTTATCATTGATGGTAAGATAGCCTATACAGGTGGGATGAACGTGGCTGACTATTATATAAAAGGTACGAAAGTCGTTGGCTCATGGCACGATATGCACTGCAGGATAGAAGGTGATGAGGTAAACACTTTACAGAACATCTTTCTAAGAATGTGGTATCTTGTTTCTACGAAGCAGGTGCATGGAGCAAAATATTATCGCGGTATATCGAACGCTGACTATATCAAAGGATTAAAACCAGATACTTGTAAAAGTGCTGGTAAAAAGATGGTTGGTATCATCAATCGAGAGCCACAAGTCAGCAAAGATATTATCCGTTACTTCTATGTTAACGCCATCAATGATGCAAAGGATAGTATAAAGATCATCAATCCTTACTTCACGTTAAGTCCTACTTTAAAGAAGGCTTTGCGTAAGGCTGTAAAGAGGGGTGTGAAGGTTGAGATATTGTTGAGTGTAAGGAGCGATATACCTTTAACGCCAGATTGTGGGTTCTATAATGCTCATCAGCTGATGAAAGACGGATGTACGATATGGTTATACAAGGCAGGTTTTCATCATACAAAGATTATCACAGTGGACGGACAATTCTGTACTGTTGGGTCTGCAAACCTCAACTCACGAAGTCTAAGGTGGGACAGAGAGGAGAATGCAGTTATCGTTGATAAATGTACAACCCATGAATTGGATACTCTCTTTGAGAATCAGAAGAAAGATAGTTTCAAGCTAACAGAGGAGCTATGGAAACAATGGCGAACTCCATGGCAACGCTTTAGAGGATGGTTTGCACATCTTCTGTCACCTTTCTTATAAAGGGAGAGGAAAGCTGATTAGTATTAATAAGGTACAAAAAAGACAAGACTTAATGGAAAAGTCTTGTCCATAAACGATAAGAATTTATCATTCTATATCTTATTAATGTCAATGTAACCATGCATAACGGCATAGATAGTCAATGCAGATACGCTTTTCATACCTAACTTATCCATAATATTCTTTCGATGTGAAATGACCGTTGTCAAACTTATATTAAGTTTTTCGGCTATCTCTTTATTAATCATTCCTTGAACTATCAAAGATAAGACTTCTATCTCACGATTGCTCAATATCTTATTCTTCAACACTTGTGGAAGTTCAGGTAAGTTCTTTCCACCCGAATGTCCATACTGTTCTATCTTTAAAATTGCTTTAACAAGTTCCTCCTCAGGCACATTAATACAGAAACTATGAAAGCCTGATAATTGAGAATTAGGGTTCTTGGTAATTGTTAGTACAATAGTCTTATGTATGCGTTGAGAAAAGAACTGCCTATTTTCTAAGACTATTACTTGTGCTACAAAATAGTGATAGAATGAATCTGGTTGAGCCTCTTCAAACTCTTGGAATGAAGAAAAGGTCTCTACAGACATGATTGGTATCACATTCTGCAATATCTGTTTTAAGCCTAGGACTGCAAGTGTATTAGGGTCTACGATAGCCATCTTTGGGCGACCCATTTTCTTCATTTCTACATTCTCCATACACACTGACCAAGATATAAATTAATTTTAGAAAAGGATAGTAAGAAGAAACATCATATACCCTATCTATAGATAATTATAATTTCACACTACTTATATCCACCAAATTGTTGACAATAGCATAGATAGTCAAACCCGCAGGAGAATGTATCTGTAATTTCCTTGCTATATTCCGACGATGCGTAATGACAGTATTCGTTGATATACAGAGATGGTTGGCAATCTCTTTATTAGTCATTCCTTGAGCAACAGAAACGATAACATCTTTCTCACGATCGCTAAGAACTTCATTCGATTCTGGACTCTGTGTTATCATGTTAGAGATCTTTACACTAACATCATTTTGCTTACTCTTCTGTTCTAATCGCCTAATAACAGGAATAAAGATATCATCCTCAACTAAAGCATGCTGGTCGAGCCATTCCTCACAATTATATATATCATATAATGTGGCAGTGAGACGATTATTATGATGGGAGTCAGAAGGAAGATACTTTATGATAATACTCTTTAACTCACGCAACTTATCATCTGTCTGGCTATGATGCTTAGAGTAGGTTTCTACATCATAAGTATCATTAGTCTCACCTTTTAATAAAGAGTCAACATAAGGAAAAACATTCTTTTCCTCATATTGCATATGATTACGAATAGAATGAGCATACTCGTCATAAAGGCGAAGTATGAGTCGAGCAAGGTTATCATTCTCATCCAAGGCACCCGTCAATTCTCTTCGAATGAAAGGCAATTCGTAGTCAAGATAATAAGTGTGACTCGCTCTGAGATACTGCATAAGAGTGGGTATTGATAACCTATCAAGATCATCAAAGCCTTTATAACCATTAATAGTATAATTCACAACTGACAAGAACGTATATGTATCAACATTCTGGTCATTACAAACTTCTCTTACCGTTTTATCTCCAAAGCCTAAGCTAATGCCAAAACAACCTAAACTCTGTAATAGACTATAGTTGTCTTTGATAAGGTTGATCATCTTATCATCAGGCTCATACATCTTTTGATTCTTCATCTTGTCTTTCCGTAATGATATCGTATGCAAAATAACAAAAAAAAGTTCAATAACACAATAGGAATCATCAAGTATTTAATCTAATATCCTAATTTATTAGTACTAAAAGCAGAAACAACCTTCCCTAACACATGACTTGTATAGCTCAAAACGTACAACAAAGTACAAATATTTAGCGAAGTAATCTAATACTATATCTAGTTAAAACACAACATAATACGTTGGATCTCATGAAGAAAAGCCTTACAATAAACAAATACAACAAAATCATGAAATATTAAAGGTACTCTTTTACGTTAGAAAAGAGTACCTTCTAAAGGCAAAAAGAGCATCTCTTTGCCCTAAAAAGAGCATATATACGAAAGAATAACAATATTATCAATCCCAAAGTTTAAAATGGAACAAATACAACAATACCTATTAATTGTGACTCAACAAATGAGTTTTTCGGTCTAAAGTAATACTAAAATAGATAAAAATTCAATAGATATAGGTATTGCCTTATTCAATAAAAGAAAGTAACTTTGCAAACGAAATAATAATAAATAATAGACAAGAACTCTATGAATAATTTTACATTCGGGATTATCTTTGGAGCACTCCTAGCAGGAACGACTACTGCACGAGCACAAGTAAACGCTGCTGACTCTGTAATGAATCATGTCAAAGGAAACAAATTAAGTCTTGGTGGTTATGGTGAGGCTGCTTACTCACGCAACTTCTATAGCGATAATGGTAATCGTTATACAACACCAAGTCTCTATAAGAAAGACCCAAGTCATGGTCGATTTGATATTCCTCATGCAGTTATCTACCTTGGTTACGACTTCGGTAAAGGCTGGTCAATGGGTAGTGAAATAGAGTTTGAACATGGTGGTTCTGGTTCTGCTATTGAATATGAAGCAGATGAAGCTATTGAGTTTGAGCACGAGACAGAGAAAGGTGGAGAAGTAGAGCTGGAACAATTTTGGTTACAAAAATCATTCGGAAAAGCTTTCAATATCCGTGCTGGTCATATCGTTGTACCATTCGGCTTAGTGAATGCTCATCATGAGCCATTAAACTTCTTCACTGTTTATCGTCCAGAGGGAGAAAACACAATTCTTCCAAGCACATGGCATCAAACCGGTATATCTTTCTGGGGACGTAAGGGTGACTTTAGCTATGTAGCACAAATGATTGCAGGATTGGATGCCTATCACTTTAGTCGTGCTAACTGGATACAGAAAGGTACGTCAAGTCCTTTCGAGTTTGAGGTCGCAAATAAATATGGTTTCCTTGCACGTGTAGACAACTACACTATCCCTGGTCTTCGCATTGGTGTTAGTGCTTATGCAGGACAGGCGATGCACAATAACGTACCACATGATAGCGAGAAGGGTGCAAAGAAGAAGATTAAAGGTAATGTTTATCTTGGTAGCTTAGACTTCACCTATAATAAATACAACTGGATTGCAAGAGGTAACATCGATTATGGTTACGTTAGCAATGCAAAAGAGATTACACAGCTTTCTTATCCAAACGTTCAATATGTTAAGCCATACGAGTCGGGGAATGGTAAATACTTCGGTAGTCATGCTATGGCAATGATGTTTGAAGTAGGTTACGACATCTTCTCTCAAATTAATAAGATGCGTGCCGATAATCAGAAGCTCTATATTTTCGGTCACATTGAGCATTATGACTCTTATATTCATGCCACAACCAAGCAATGGACTAACAGAACCATCCTTGCAACAGGTATCAACTACTATCCTATCCCACAGATAGCTATCAAGGCAGAGTACAACTATCGTAATCTTAAGAAAGGATACAACGATGAACCTTCTATAAATATAGGTATTGCATACGAGGGCTTCTTCCTATAAGAGAAAACACTATTATAAATTATCATTAAATAAAGATTGTAATGAAAAAAGTAACAAAACTCGCAATGTTCCTTCTTGCAGGAACATTAGCTACAGGCTTCGTATCATGTAGTAGTGATGATGATGAGCCTATTAACACAACAATTCTCACACCAGAACAGCAATCTGCTTTAAGCCAGGCTGCAAGCGAAAGTAGAGCAAACGCTAATAAAACAGAGATGGGCAAGGTTGTTGCCAACTACATTAATGAAGTTGTTAAACCTACATATTTAGACTTGGCAGAGAAGTCTGATATCCTTTATAAGGCTTGCCAGAATCTTTATCAGAAGCGTAAAGCAGGTACTTTGACTCAGAGTGATATTGATGCAGCTTGTGAGGCTTTCAAAGGAGCACGTAGAGATTGGGAGCAGAGTGAGTCATTCCTTTATGGCGCAGCTTCTGATAATGAGATTGACCCACATATCGACTCATGGCCACTCGACCATGATCAGTTGACAAGAGCATTGAATGATGCTTCCGTTATTGCTGGTATCAATGGTGAGAACCCAACCAAGTATGTTTATGACAACAATGGTAACTTCGACTCTGTGTTAGGTTTCCACGGATTGGAGTTCGTTCTCTTCCGTAATGGTAAGAATCGTACAGTAGCAGACTTCAATGCTGAGAAAGAGACAGAACAAGGTCTTACAAGTGTAAGTACTGTAAACGAAGCAGCCTTTGCAGCAGCTGTTGCAGGTGACCTCCGTAACATGACTTACCTTTTGGAATATGGCTGGTTAGGTACAAGTATACCAACTTCTCACGTGAACCAGCTTGCTGATGCAATGTGGGTAGTTAATGGAACACGTCACAAAGGACTTTCTCCAAAGTTGATTCCATACCGTGATTACTCACAGTTCGCCACTACAGAGAATGGTATGTTTGCTTCATGGCATGAGACACTGAACAATATATTCATTGGCGGATGCTCTGGCATCTGCGAAGAAGTTGCTTCACAAAAACTTGGTCAGGCTTATCGTAAGGCTACAGGTACTGGTACGGCAGACGATGCAGCTAACTACATCGAGTCACCTTATAGTAAGCGTTCATTCCAAGACTACCAGGATAACATCTATTCTATCAAGAATTCACTCTATGGCAAACGTGGTACAGAGACAATCTCTACTCCAGCAAAGAACTCTATCATGAACTTCTTGAAAAATAACAATTATCCTAAGTACAATGAGTTGAACAACGCTCTCAACGAGGCAATCGCATCTTTGGAGACAGCTAAGAAGAGCGGTATTGCCTTTATTGATCAGCCTGGTCATCCACAGGTTAAGAATTGTATTGAAAAGGTTGATGCCTTGAACGAAGCACTTAATGCAGCTGGTACATGGATTAATCAACAGACTGACAAGTAAATTAGTACTTGTATATCTGAAAATCAAAGATAATTAAAAACGTAGCTTTGTCTTCTTTAGGCAAGGCTACGTTTCAAACGTAAATTTAAACTATAAAACATTATGAGACACAACAGCTATAGCAAATTCCTACTTGCGGGAGCGCTATTATGTGCATTTGCTGCTTGTTCTGACGACAATGTTTCGCCAGAAAAGCCACAGCAACCATCAGAACCTGAGACAAAGTACATTGGTCAGGCTGTAGGTAACTTCTCTGCTGATGAGTGGTATCCAGGTGGTAAGCTCGGAACAACAGAGAATACTGCTGCCGGTGGTTATGAGGATAATACACCTGCTATCGACGAACAAGGACTAACCGATCTCTTCAACCAAGGAGATATGATGGCAAGTGCTAAGTACACCCTTAGCACCGAACCATACAAAGGTTGGGGACCGGTAGCTTCACGTCGTTCATGCGAGTACTGCCACTCTGGTGGTTATGCTCATGGTCATAGCCGCAATGACATGGAGCCAGTAAAGGGCAATGGTTACATTGTTTCTGTTTATACACCTGATGCTCCAGGCAGCAACAATGGTACTCCTATCAATCAGCTCACAACATTCACAATGTTGCAAGCCGTTGAGCCATTCTTGCCTCCTGTTGATCCGAAGCAAATACACATCACATGGCATGACGTAACATCTATGCCAAGTGGATTGCCAATGCAGTTCCCTGATGGTGAGAAGTATCATCTTCGTTATCCATCAGTATCTATTCCACAATCTGCATTCAACACAGACCCAGTACCAAGCAACTATGAGGTACGCTTGATAGCATCTTGTAATTTCCAAGGTCTTGGTTTGATTGATGCAATCTCTAACGAAGACTTGGAGAAGCAATACAAGGCAGAAGGAAAGTACGTAGAGTTGAACCCAGAGTTCTTCGATAATACAACAAAGCAGTTGAAGCCTGAGGCATGGGCAGAAGATGCTTTTGGTAATAAGTTTGTAAAGCGTTTCAACTACGACTTACTCGATGGTTGTCTCGAGAACGACGTTGCTCTTTGGGACGAGTTGAATGTTCTTCGTTCAGATATCAAGCACATCTGTTCTACAGAACCATGGGCTAAAGCAATGTCAGAGAACGAGAACGTAATTAGTTACATCCAACAGCATGGTAGTGATCCAAACTCTTACGTACATCCATACTACAACGATGGAACACGTGAAGGTATCAAGAAGGCTGTTCGTTACTTGCTTTCACCAAGCGACAACGTAAACCTTTACAACAATCCTTACTATAACTTCAAACCAGAGGTGAGCGATGAAGCTTATCACGCATTCATGGTTTGGCACAGAGGTATTGCCGTTCCACGTGCAAGAAACTTAAATGACAAGGACGTACAGCGTGGTAAGGAACTCTTCACAGGAGAGTTAGGTTGTGCACACTGTCACAAGGCATCTTGGACAACAGGTGCTGATAACCATGGTTCTTCTGTAATCCTTGGTAACAAGCAGTTGCCTAAGTATGCTAATCAGAAGATCTATCCATACTCTGACTTCATCCAGCATAAGCTCGACATGAAGAACGATATCCACGGATCTTGGTGCCGCACTACTCCGCTTTGGGGCAGAGGTCTTTCATTGATAAACTCTGGTGCAGAAGATCGTCTACACGATGCTCGTGCTCGTAATGAGATTGAGGCAATCATGTGGCACGCTTATAGCAAGAATAGTCAGGCTTATAAGGCAGCTGTTCAATTCTATAACTTGCCAAAGAAAGATAGAGATGCTGTTGTTAAGTTCATCCGCTCTATCTAATGAATAGCAATTAACCAAACATTAATAAGAAGAAGATGGGATTCGCAAAAGAATTCCGTCTTCTTTTATCTTACAATAATGCGAACAAAAAGATTACTTGAGATTGTGTATATTCTCATTGTTGCCATAATGGCGATAGGAACAGTTATAGGAAAATACACAAGTCTTGATTATGTTTCAGATAATATCTTCGGTTCTTGGTGGTTCTGCCTATTATGGGCAATAGGAATTGCTGCGGGAATCGTTTACTTCATAAAGCGAAAGACGCGCCGCCCTATCATCGTATTGTTACATTTATCATTTGTTGTCATCCTCCTTGGCGCATTGCTTACACATCTTACGGCGCACAAGGGAATGTTACATCTTAGGCAAGGTAAAGTCGTAAACACGTATATAACAAAAGACGGCAACGAGGCACAATTACCTTTCTCTATCTCACTCGACAGATTCAATATTACCTATCACGCAGGCAATATGGCTGCAATGGATTATGCTTCTGTGATTACTATAATAGAAGGTGAAAGGAAAGAAGAGTTTCAGGTATCTATGAACAAGATATATTCAGGCTATGGCACACGTCTTTATCAAAGTAGTTTCGATGAAGATATGAAAGGCTCATACTTATCCGTCAATTCTGATCCATACGGAATCCCCGTAACATATATAGGTTATGCCCTACTCTTCCTTGGACTCATTGCCATGCTCATCGAACCTAAAGGGAACTTCCGTCGCTTACTTCGTAGTAATAGTGGTAAAGCCATTGCGTTACTCTTACTACTTCTAGCAGGAACATCACCTATCAGTGCACAACCATCATTAACACGTGAGACTGCAGATGAGTTCGGAAAGGTTCTTATTGTTTATAATGGTCGTATCTGTCCTATGCAAACCTACGCCATTGACTTCACAAAGAAACTATATGGTAAAAAGAATTACAAGGACTTCACTCCCTGCCAAGTACTAACAGGTTTCATGTTCTGGGGGAAGGAATGGATGAAAGAACCTATCTTTAAGATAAAAGGAAGTGAGCTACGTAATAAATTAGGGCTCAGTGAATATATATCCCCTATGAGTCTTTTCGGACAACAAGGATATATTCTCGGTCCATATCTTGAAGACGCACAGAGTCAACCTAACGATGCTGTCGCTAAACAGATTCTTGACACTGACGACAAGATGATGTTATTAATGGATCTTATGCAGGGCAAAACGCTCAAGATATTCCCTTATACTTCAAATAAAGGAAACATTGACTGGTTTGCACCTACCGATCGTATGCCCAAAGCTATGCCCAAGGCACAACAGCAATACATTCATACAATTCTCTCCTTAGCAAGACAATTAGCCAACCAAGGAAACACTGGAATGCTGAACGAACTTGCTCTAAAGTTGCAGAAATATCAACAAGTTTATGGTGGTAATACGATCCCTACACCAACGGAAATAAAAGCAGAGAATATCTATAATTCTTGCTCGTTCGCAACGATTCTCTTCATCGCCAATCTGACGTTAGGACTTTTATCCATCTTATTCTTAAACAAAAAGAAGAGATACAGAATTTTCACCTGTCTCATGGGCTTATCATGGCTTATCCTTACATTTACATTAGCTTTAAGATGGATTATCAACGGGACGATTCCTATTGCAAATGGCTATGAAACAATGCTTTTACTCTCATGGCTCATTATGATTGTATCAATCCTAACAACCCATAAGATGCAACTAATGACCACTTTCGGACTACTCATGAGTGGATTCATGCTACTCGTAAGTCATCTTGGTGAGATGGATCCGAGTATCACGCCACGTATGCCCGTACTAAATAGTCCGTTGCTGAGCATACATGTCAGTATTATCATGATATCTTATGCCCTATTTTCTTTGACATTCATCAGTGCAATCGCCTATTTCTTTACAAATAAAAGTAAAAAAGCAAGTATCATTCAGATTAATAAGCAACTGACAACGCTCTCACAAATATTCCTCTATCCTGCTATAACCACCCTCGGATTAGGAATATTCATAGGAGCAATTTGGGCAAATATCAGTTGGGGTACTTATTGGGGATGGGACCCGAAAGAGACTTGGGCACTCATAACTTTCATGATTTATGCCATTCCTTTGCATAAAGCAAGTTTACAGTCATTAAGAAGTGAGAAGAAATATCACATCTTTATGTTTATTGCATTCTTAAGTATCCTAATGACTTATTTCGGTGTCAATTACATTCTTGGTGGTATGCACTCTTACGCTTAGAAAAAGCATAGTAGCATCAAGTGCTTTCGTCCTAGCTTACAGACTTTCAGTGAGTAAGTTCTGAGACGATTCCATAAGATAAACAAGGAAAAGTTCGCAAACAAAATCGAAATTGTTTGCGGACTTTTTTCATATTGTCTGTAAACAATTCTCCGTATTTCATAGCTCTATTATCATCCTTCTAATGATTGAATTTCTTATTACAGCTTAGCAAATATCCGCCACATCGCTAGGTTCATTTTTTCATGCTAATAGATGTTCCGTGAATGGTAATAACAGAAAACGTTCCGCTTAATTCGGAGAAATAACTTAGAAAAACTCTATCTTCATTACAAAAATATATTACATTTAATTTTATTATTCTAGCGTATTCTAGAAAACGATTTATCAATCAAACACGTAAAATAGGACTTAAAAATAAAATCTCATTACATTTTCAGAGATTTTCCAGTACTTTTCACCCGAAAAATAAGGACTTTTCATAAAAAACGATAGTACTTTTTGACGGAAACGATAGTACTTTTTAATCAAAACGATAGCACATTTCAGTAAAATAGATAGGATTTTCTTCTCAAAACAATCTAACTTTTTGTAACTCTATGACTATCAGATTATTACAAATAGTAGGAAGAATTATCTCAAAAATCGTATATTTCAGATGGAAATATAAGTTGCTTTCGAATAACGAAATTATAGGTATCAAAAATAACAATATTACTTTACATTTATTTCTCCATAGGAACACAACACCATCTGGAAATCTTTAGCATTACACCGATACCAGGAATCTCCTTTAATAAATAATACTTTTTGTTAGAACGAACCAATCGCCCAGTCATTCCTTTCATGGGTCCGAACTTGACCAATACCTCATCACCAGCTTTTAGATGTGCCTCGTCGGAAGAAACGAACTTTCGCATTGTCACTTCAGGATTACACATAAGACGAAATTCATACATCTGGTCGTGCGGAATAAGGCAATATTCCTGAGAACTGATTGATTTGCGCAGAACACTTACCTTATAGTTCATCTCGCTAACAATATGGCAAAACTGCTTTTCGTCAATGGACTGTTTCACAAAAACAAGGTTACGAACGACAGGACGCAATATTTGATGTGGCTTGCCATCACGCCCTTCTATCGTAATATATTGCTCGGGAATGAAACATTCTAAGCCTTTTTCCTCAAAATAGGTTCTTACTTCTTGTTGACGAATGGTAAAGAGTTTTACTGCATACCATGATAATCCGTCGTCAATAATTGTATCTATATATTTAGTTGTCTCTACCATCGATGATTATAGATGTAATAAATATTGTTCAAAGCACTAACCAGTTGTGAAGAATCCTATTGCCTTGTGGCGTTAAAACACTTTCAGGATGGAATTGAATGCCATATAAATTATAGTCACGATGCCTCAATGCCATGATAATCCCATCAGACGTTTCAGCTATTATCTCTAAACAATCGGGAAAATCATCCTTTGAAACCGCCCAACTGTGATAACGCCCTACGATGATTGGACGCTTTAATCCTGCAAATAAAGGGGAGTTGATGGGCTGAATTATCTCTGCGGAAACTCCGTGAAATACGTCTGAAAGGTTCTCCAGCTTAGCCCCGAAGCTCTCCGCAATAGCTTGATGTCCCAAACAAACACCTAAGATTGGTTTGTGACCAGCATAATGACGAATGACATTCATTAATTGACCCGCTTGAGAAGGTAGCCCTGGTCCAGGACTAAGTATTATCTTGTCGAAACATTCTAACTCATTAAGTTGGAAGTCATCATTATGAAAAATGGTTACTTCTCCCCCAACTTCTTTGATAAGATGCGCTAGATTATAGGTGAATGAATCATAGTTATCAATGATAACACACTTCATTTTCGTAAGTTTCATTTATGCGTCCCCGTTTATCTTCGCACGCCTTCTAAGAAAGTCTTAAGCAGAGTGATATCTTTCATGGCTGGTTCTTTCTCAAACTTCTGATCAATGTTAATGCCATAGAACTGAGGATGAGAAAAATCATTAATGCTTGATAGGTCCTCTATGCCAATATTTCCTGACAACAGAAAAGGAATATTCCCATCGTATTCATTTAAAATTGTCCAATCCTTAGCACAATCTTCCGAAGTTTGCATATCAAATAGGAAATAATCAGCACTATTTACATACTGCTTATACTGGTTTATATCCTCACGAGTCCTAACCGAAATAGTCTTCATTATCTTTATTCCAGCATGAATGTCGGGATCAATCGTGCGACGAAGATTATCTAACATGACAGGACTTTCCTCGCCATCAAGCTGAACGATATCAAGATTGAAATTATAGACACACGTAACTATGTTCTGTGGCATATCATCTTTAAAAATACCACATAACTTCGGGCGATTACTTTCAGATGTATCCACCTTTAACGAACCATAATCTGGGATAATACCAGCGCGCGAGGAGATTTGACTGACATAACGTTTATCTGATGGGCAGAAGTTTAATCCTAACCACTCAATACCTAATTGCGATACATCATGTATATTCACGGCATCACGCATGCCACATATCTTTACTATCATAGTTATATTTTTTGTGCTACAAAGATAATCAAAAAAAAGATTGTACCCGTAGTATCGCTATAAAAACATTGCGAATGTGGGAGATAAAAGGAAATAATGTTTCTATCAGATATAATAATCTTTAGACAAGCACGTTTAAAAAACAAAGAACTCTCTAATTAATAGCATAATTTAAGCCTATGGTGAATATTTTTACTCCTGAAGAATTAAAGCCTTCTGAGAAGACTTTAGCCCTTATCCGACAGATAGCTTACACCTATCGTACCTTTAAAATGAATGGGAAAATACAGTCTTATTGCTTGAATTAAGAATAAAAAAGTATGGAAACAATAGTATCTCCTTCCCTTCTCTCTGCTGATTTTTTGCATTTAGACAGAGAGATTGAAATGATTAATGAGAGCGATGCCGATTGGCTTCACATGGATGTTATGGATGGTGTATTCGTTCCTAACATTTCCTTTGGATTTCCAATCTTGGAAGCAGTGGGTAAGGCTTGTAAGAAACCTATGGATGTACACTTTATGATAGTTCATCCAGAGAATTACATCCAGCAGACTGCTTCGACAGGAGCTGCAATTATGAACGTACAATATGAGGCTTGTGTGCACCTTCACCGAACAATACAAGCAATTCATAGTGCAGGAATGAAAGCGGGAGTAACACTTAACCCATCTACTCCCGTGAATGTGCTTGAAGATATTATTTGTGATGTGGATATTGTACAACTCATGAGCGTTAATCCTGGCTTCGGTGGTCAGAAGTTTATAGAACATACGATTAAAAAGGTTCAACGACTTCGCCAAATGATCGATAACGAAAATAGCAAAGCTCTCATTGAAGTTGATGGCGGTGTACAACAAGAAACAGCACCGCGCCTTGTAAAAGCTGGAGTTGATATCCTCGTTAGCGGTAGTTATGTCTTCAAAGCGACTGATCCGAAAGCCACAATCCATTCGTTGAAGACTTTGAAACGATAAAATGAAAAGGTGTTGAATATTAGAAATATATAAAGGTTATGGTTACATAACATCTAATATTCAACACCTTCTTATATTAAGCAAACTGTAAATTTAGATTATATTCACGCACCATCCTTCTCAGATTAAGGATTGCATAACGCATACGTCCAAGACTTGTATTAATGCTCACACCAGTTGTCTCGGCAATCTCCTTAAATGACATCTCCTGATAAAAACGCATGTATACAACTTCTCGTTGTGGTGCCGGCAATAAGTTCATCAAACGCTTAACTTCTGAAAGAGTTTGGGAATTAATAAACTGACATTCAATATCCCCTATGGTAGTTTCACTGCCAGCTATGTTAGAAAGGTTATTTTCTTTTGGTGCATCAACAATCTTGTCTGCACGCTGAGCACGATACCAATCCATTATCACATTGTGAGCAATACGCATAATCCAAGCATAGAACTTTCCCGTTGGAGAGTACTTACCTTGTTGTAGTCTAGTTATAACCTTCACAAATGTTTCCTGAAATAAATCATTAGCAGCATCTTGGTCATGCACTACAAAAAGAATATATGAGAATAGTTTTGATTGATTACGTAAAAGCAATAAATCAAAAGCCTCGTTACTTCCATTAATATATGACAATGCCAACTGCTCGTCGGTCATATCACTTAGATTCTTCATTTATATTGTTATTATTTTATGAAGTATAATTGTTTCGATAGGCTTTTATTGCTTTATCTTAATTTAAAAATAATCATTCCGTACTCACTGAAAAAACTTAGGCAGATAAAGGTAAAATCATTCTCTTTCATCTTACCCATTACAGTTAAAGTTTTGCAAATATAGCAACTTTTATCCTTTGCAGCAAACTTTTCATACAAAAATCATTCATCTAGCCATTGTCCGCCCACAACATTCTTCTTCATTCCTAGTACACCAAGATACTTTTGCTTTGTACCATAGAACGCAACAGTACGCCCATAATTATCAGGCGTTGTAGCTAAACCAAACTCTGCCTTCATTGCTTTTGTCCTTAACTGAATAGCAATAACCTTCTCTGGAGTACAATCTCCTAAACTATCTGCTAATAAAATTGCATTATCATAGGTGAATGGATCCATCCATTCTGCATATTTAATACTCTTACTACAAGCTCCTACAATAATTCCCTTCACCCAAACATACCTATCGCCTAATTCCGTATTACGAAATTCTTCGACGCTATAAACTTTCTGTTCTGAAGAAGGATCGTCATCCTCCTCTTCATATCTAGGTAAAGTCTCGCTATTATCTGCAGGACTTGTTTTCTGACATCCAAAGCAAATAACACAAGCTAAAAATAGTATTATCAATCTATTCATTTTCATAGAATCAAGTTTATATTAACTCCACAAAGATATGAAAAGATTCAGATAATGTCAAGGGAATCAATAAAAAAGAGGTTGGTGCAGGAAGCTACCAACCTCGAACTAGATTTAGCAAAACATCTAAATCTGTGAAAAACACGCTACAAATATAGCGCATATAAAGGAATAAAACAAATTTTATTGATATAAAAAGGAGAATTTAACATTAAAAGCGCACACATGAAGAAAACGAGGAAAGAAATATCGTTATTTATCAATTCAAGTTCAAATTATAATAAGAAACTTAATTGCAAATATCATATCAAATACCTAAATTTGCATTGTTATTTATTCTTTTAATCATTAAACAATTTTATTATGAACAAAACTTTACGCTTAATTATCACTATTGCTTTCACGGCAATCAGTTCTTTTTCATTTGCACAGAAGCAAGTAGTTATCAGTCCTGAGGAACTACAAGGTCCGACAGCTGGCAAAGACATCAGTATTAATAAAGATGGAATAACTATAACGATATCATACGGAGCAATGAATAACAAGTTTTCATACCGCCTCTATCAGAAAGCTACAATGACTATCACATCTGCCAATTATAATATGACAAATATCATCATCGAATGTGATACACACGAAAGTGGGGGAAAGAGATATCTTGCCGATGGGTTTGCTGATAATATGGAAGGAGTCACTGTTTCTAGTGATAAAGTTACCGTTACATGGACTGGTGATGCAAAAACAACTTCTTTCACTGCAGCAAAGAAACAAGTACGCATTAAAAAGTTCACCATAACTTTAAAGGATACACCTAATGATATCACAGGAATAAATGTAGAGTCTAATAATAACGCACAACCAATGTATAACCTTTCAGGGCAGCGTGTAGACAAAAACTACAAAGGAGTTGTTATTCAGAATGGTAAAAAATTTATCAACAAATAAGACTGTCTATACATAAAGTTCTAACAAATTAAATTTCAGAAGAGCCTTTTCTCCAACGAAGAAAAAGCTCTTCTCATGTAAAGAAAGGTACTATGTCACATCAAAGAGAGTCTTCTTTCAATATTTAATAAACAGTTTAATCGAAATTAATAGGTATTAATGTAAAAATGATAGGTACAGATGAATCTTTCCGTACCTATCATTTATTTTAGCAAACCATTATAACTTATAACGGATAAGTAATATTTTACTTACTTAATTGCAGTTTTTGCATTCTTTGAAGTGGCCTTCTTTGTCGATGTCTTTTTGGTAGAAGTCTTCTTAGCAAGCTCTGCTCTCAACTCTTCTTCCTGTATCTCTAACTTTTGAACCTTAGCCTGAAGATGAGAGATCTCCTTTGTTTTGATATCAATCTCTTCACCTTGATTACGGATAGTTGTAAGTAAGCCATTCAACTCTTCATTATCAATTTCTGCAGGATAGAGGCTATTGACACGACTAATGAAATCACCAAGAATGTTCATATAATTAGTAAAGGCATCAAAAGGACTCGCATATATCCCTCGATCCATTCCAACACGTGAAGGCTTGGTTGACATGAATCGGAAGTTATCACTAGCTTGCAAATAATCCCAATCTTGATTTATCTTAGGGTCATTGGCAATACGGACACGATCAGCAATACCATAAAGTTTATTGAAGGCTTCACGTTGCATTGCGTTTCCTAACCATGTACTAACATCACGTTCTTCATCCATCCAACTTAACGTATCTGGTACAGAGAGACTATCAACACTCTTCAACTTCATACAAATCTCCGTTGGAGTTGAGAATGTTATGCCACGCTGTTTAGCACACGCAGGCAATGCCTTGAGGAATTCTAAGATATTACTTGATAATGGCTGTTCTATACCCAAAGCCGAGAGATTCATAAAGATACCAATTACCTGTTCTTCGTTGGGTAGCGCCGCAATCTCATCCATATAAGTATCAGCAAACAAAGGATAGCCTTCCCAGTCAGAATTATTAAAGCGAAGAGAGATATCATCACTCAATTTGACATCACGCAATAGTAGTTTTAGATTAGGATCTAATGCACAATTATATACATAATGTGGACTCTTCCAGCCTAAAACATGTTTTGCTCCTTCAGTCAACATCGCCTTAAAACCCATTTGCGAAGCAAGTAAACCAATTTCGTCACTATAGATAAGCGAAGAGTTACGAAGAACCTTTGGTGTTTGACCAAAGTATTCCTTTATCTTATGTGCTTGACGCTTTACTTCAGACTTAAAACTTTCCTCATTAGCCAATGAGGCAAGACCATGCGAATAAGGTTCTGCCAAGAACTCTACACAACCAGTATTATTTAATTCTTGCAATTTCTCAAGAACTTGTGGGGCGTGCATTTCAAGTTCCTCTATTCCTACTCCTGATAATGAGAAAGCCACCTTGAAAGCTTTTCCATGTTCATGAACCATTTGTAACATAGCCTCCAATGCTGGCATATAACTCTTCTCAGCTATATCTGTTATCGAACGTTCATTCTCAAAGCTATCATAATAATAATGGTCAGTCCCAATATCAAAAAAACGATAACGCTTTAAGTGAATAACCTGATGTATCTCGAAATATAAACAAATTGTCTTCATTGCTAATTATTTTGGTTTTTAAAGATTATGGTTTTTTATTTTGCTTTTATTGCCAACCTAATGTGTGGAGATAGAGTTCACGAATCCATGCACCAACTTTCTCCCACGTAATCTGATCGACTTCTCTCTTCCCTTCTACAGATAAGTAATCAAAGAGACTCTCATTATGACAAATAGAATAGATGGCATCGGCCATTGCATTAATATCCCAATAATCAACCTTTATACAATTATCGAGAATCTCAGCACATCCACTTTGTTTTGATATAATCGTTGGTGTTCCGCACTGCATAGCCTCTAAAGGAGAAATTCCGAAAGGTTCGCTGACTGATGGCATAACATAAACATCTGAGGCTTTTAAGCACTCATAGACTTGTTTACCACGCATAAAACCAGGGAAATGGAATCTATCAGCAATCCCACGTTCTGCCACTAAAGTTATCATTTGCTCCATCATATCCCCCGAGCCTGCCATACAGAAACGGACATTACGCGTACGATGGAGAACCATATTAGCAGCCTCAACAAAGTATTCTGGTCCTTTCTGCATCGTTATTCGACCGAGGAAAGTAACAACCTTCTCTTTACCTTTATGGTCAGGGCGTGGTATATCAGCAATCTCTTTATCTAATGGATAAACAGCATTGTGTACTGTAAATACCTTTCGGGGATCTTGATGATACTGATGTATAACTGTCTGTCGTGTCAATTCTGATACACACATGATACAATCCGCATTATCCATACCATCTTTTTCTATACCATACACGATAGGATTTACTTTACCACGCGAACGGTCGAAATCAGTTGCATGTACATGAATACACAAGGGCTTACCACTAACACGTTTCGCATGTATACCAGCAGGATAAGTCAGCCAATCGTGTGCATGAATAATATCGAAATCGTATGTACGTGCAACAACACCTGCTATAATCGAATAATTATTAATCTCCTCATGCAAATTTGAAGGATAACCACCAGCAAAGTCCATTGCACCAAGCTCGTTAACATGCATATAATTGAAGTCGGCATAGATATGCTCACGTAACTTGAAATAAAGTTCTGGAGTCATGACATTGCCTAATCGATTCTTCACATAATCATAACTGAGCTCACGATAAGCAATAGGAACACGATTCATTGCTACAATTTCAGCATAGTTATGGTCTTCATCACCGAAAGGATGAGGCAAACAAAGAATTGTCTCAATATCACCTTGCGCGTGGAGTCCCTCAGAAATACCAAAATTAGCAGTTGCAAGACCGCCATATACATGAGGAGGATACTCCCATCCAAACATTAAAACTTTCATACTTGTTCTGCCTTTTAATATTTATACTTCTCTAGCAACTCTAACGTACGCAGAACTTCGGCTACATTCATAGCAAAAGAGATTGCACCACGACCACTGAATGGAGGATTGCCATCGAATAGTTCTGGTAATGTACTTAGACAATGATAGAACATTTCATCTTCATAACCAACTAACTGTCGCTCAACAAAGCTTAATCTAGTTTGCTTATAGAGCTTTAAACAAGCCTCAAGATAGAAACCTTCTAGCCATGGCCAAGCTGTTCCCTGATGATATGCCTGATCACGTTGCGCTTGTGGTCCAGTATACATTGGATTATAACCACCACTCTTTGGAGAAAGCGAACGGAGTCCCTTTGGAGTTAACAATTCACGTGTACAAATATCTAATACACCTCGCTTTTGTTTCTGATCAAGTGGAGAATAATCAAGAGCTACGGCGAAAACCATATTAGGGCGAACGCTCCAATCTATCATCTTACCATCTACAAAATCGTAAAGATAACCATACTCATTTAAGAAGGTATCAATGAAGGAGGCTTTACACTTATCTGCTAATGTGTCCAGTTTCTCCGCATATTCTTCATTACCTGATTCCCGCTCTATTGTTGCTACAAAGCGTAACGCATTATACCAAAGGGCATTGAACTCAACAATATATCCAGAACGAGGAACAACAGGCTGACCATTATTCATAGAGTTCATCCATGTAATAGCCTCTCCCTTAGCGTCTGCATAGAGTAAGCCGTTCTCATCAAGAACAAGATTAGGATGTTTGTCTGTGGCAAGATAGTCTATAATGTCATGCAAGAAAGTTCCATAAAGTTCTTTACAACGGACTTTACCAGCCTTCTTTGCATATTGTTGTATTGCCCAAACACACCAAAGAGGGACATCCGGTTTATCCATCTCATAGATGTCTACACTAACAGGTTTGTCATTCATAAACTCGCGTAAACCTTTCTCTGCAGTCTGCATAACAAGTTCAAAGTAGTCCTGTTCTTCTATGCTCAATGTTAATCCTGGCAATGAAATAAATTGATCACGAGCACGGCATTTAAACCATGGATAACCAGCAAGGATATAGCGTTCATCATTCTTTGTACGATTATGAAATTGATGAGCTGCATTAACAAGACAATGGAAGAAATTGTCTCTCGGACTTCTTGTCTCAACTTCTTTATCAAATAAATCTTGTAAAGTTGACGTGTCACACTCTGCCGTTGACGCCGCAAAAACGATACTTTCCCCTTTACTAATGTTCATCTCAAAGTAGCCTGGAACATATAAATCTTCATTAGAATCATAGCCTCGTTCCTGCTCTTTTGGGTATTCTAAGCCACGATACCAATAAGGTTCAAAATGAAACTCATTACTCTTTGAAAATTGCATAAATAGCAAGGGGTAACCAGCATACATACAAGTGCTAATACCATTATCTACTTGTTCATAAGAGCGATTTACAGCCGAATTCTCGTGAGTAAACTGTCGAACACTACGAAAAGCTAGAAATGGGCGGAATTGTAAAGTAGTTTGAGAATGAGCTTCTAATAATGTATAACGAATTAAGATGCGATCCTCATAGTGTTGGAAAACTACTTCTTTCTTTAACAATACACCACCAACACGATAAATCGTGGTCGGAACAATATCACAATCAAACTCTCGAATATACTTGTGTCCTTGCGGACTAAAATTCCCTCCTTGATACTTATGCAATCCTAAATTGAAAGCAGCACCATGCTGAATAACCGTTGGATCAAGCGAACTCAGCAGTACATGATTCTCATCATCCAGTTCAGGGACAGGGACAACAAGTAATCCATGGTACTTGCGCGTGTTACAATCAACGATTGTGGAACAAGAATAGGCACCAGAGCGATTGGTTCGTAATAACTCTCTAGGAAGCGAGTCCTGAAGATTTGCCATGAGGGCTTTTTCAAATTTTAAGTAGCTCATGTCTGTTAAGGTTTACTATTTGGTTTTTATATCATTCGGGTAGAATCCTTTACTGATTTTACCATTTGGCACTCCAAAGATACAAATATTTTTCATAACAGCATTAAAAGTAAGATATTATTTTCAAGGTCAGATTTATCTTATGACTTGTTGTACGAAAAAGTTTTAAATATCTTTGCCTTAAAAGCTCTTATAAACAATAGGAAAAGCTTAGGAGCTTTTTAGGAAAAGCTTAAGAGCTTTTTAAAGAAAGCTTAGGAGCCTTTTGGAGAAAGCTTAAGAGCTTTTTAAAGAAAGCTTAGGAGCTTTTTGGAGAAAGCTTAGGAGCTTTTGAAGAAGTAATTAGGATCTACCTATAATTTGCATAAAAGGAAAAAGAATTTCCTTCTATAAAAAGCAAGAAAATAGATAGAACCTATATAATATATAAGGTGTATTAACTCGGTATGATAAAGTTAATAACTTCCTTCTCCACACTAATTCTAAATGTACCAACAGGCGTACCATTCAAGAGTCTTCCATCAACACTGACTGGTGTATGCGGAGCTATCTGTGCGCTCAATTCCTGTGTTCTATAAGGTAATACACTACGATGATTCAATATCTTGTCCCGTAATAAAAGATACATACCCTCCATTGCTTGTAACATCTTTGGCTGAGAAACGATTGAAACATCTAGCAAACCATTATAAGGAACAGCATTCGGCGTCTGTCCATAACCTTGAGCATTACCAACACAAACAGTCATCAGACGCTGTTTGATAGTATCTGTATTAATTTTCAATGACATCAAATAATCCATACGCTGAAACAAAAGTAAAAAGAATGAGAGGATAAACGAGATTGTGCGAGAAATAAAGAGGTGACGCATACGACGACGCATACTCATGATATTTGCTACCATACCTATGTTCACACAATTAAGGAAATATCTACGACAACGTTCTTTCTTTTTGTTTTCATAGTGAATGCATCCAATATCTACTCGTCTTACACGCTTCTGCTTGAGCCAAGCAATCGTCTGTTCCAAGTGTGACTCATCAAATCCCCAAAAATGTGCAAAATCATTCAGTACACCATTTGGAATAACTCCCAACGTTATACAATTACGCTCTTCAGGCTTTAAGAGCATGAGATAGTTGACTGCGTCATTCAGTGCCGAATCGCCACCATAAATGATAATGGTCTTGTAACCATTACTAATCAGCATGCGAACCAAACGATCCACACCTCGAGGATTCTCGCTCTGTACCATATCATATTGTATACCATGTTCTAGCAGACAACGTTCAGCCTGCTCCCAACGCTTTACAGGATTAGTAAACAATCGACCTTTTGGACAATAAATAATGCCCCATCTTCCTTCCTCTACCATAATTTCAATATTTCTTCTACTTTTTCTTCCATCTTCCGCGCAGCATTTACCCAATGAATCGTAAAGCCCCGACGCTCCATACCACGAAACCACGTCATCTGCCGCTTAGCAAACTGATGAATAGCAATCTCTAACTGTTGGAACATTTCATCATAAGACAATTTTCCTATAAGATATTCCGTCACAAATTTATATTCCAAGCCATAATAGATAAGATCTTCTGCTGGGATGCCACGCTTCAATAATCCATCTATCTCATCAACCATCCCCCCCTCAAGGCGTGTTTTCAAACGATGAGTAATCTTTTCTCTTCGCGCTTCTCGTTCAATATCCACTCCTATTATTAATGAATCAATCGGCGGACACTGGCGTTCTTCTGTCGGCTTTGTGAGGTTATAGGTTTCTATCTCTATCGCACGAATAGCACGCTGACAAGAATCAACATCGGTCTTATTGTGCATAACAGAATGATTCCTTCTCTTCAAATCTACCAATATGTTTGTAAGTTCTTCGAGATTCTTACCCTCTAATTCAGTACGTAAGGCTGGATTCTGAGGCACTGGCGAGAGGCTATAACCTTTCAATACGGCTTCTATATAAAGACCTGTACCACCACAGAGGATAGGCAATGTTCCTCTACTTCGTATATCCTCATAACAATCAAGGAAATCTTGTTGATAGCGGAAGAGATTATACTTCGTACCAGGCTCACAAATATCTATCAAATGATAAGGTATAACATGACCATCAACCACGTAATCAGCCAAATCCTTACCCGTACCAATATCCATGCCACGATACACCTGGCGACTATCAGCACTGATAATTTCAGCATTGAGGCGAGCTGCTAAATGCGTTGCAAGATCTGTCTTGCCCGAAGCCGTAGGACCTAATATTGTTATCATACGCCTTGCTGGACTATCTTTCGAAACCATTAATTCACTTGCTTGTTCATGATTCATGTCACAAAGATAACAAAAAAATCCCTGCCAGCAAGCTGACAGGGACTAATATTTTATCCGTCAATAACTCTCTACGCAAGAGAGAATTGCAGATGACCTTTCGGTTGGTATTACTTCAACTCTGCGAAGTACTTGATTGTACGAACCATCTGAGAAGTGTAAGAGTTCTCATTGTCGTACCAAGAAACAACCTGTACCTGATAAGTATCATCGTCGATCTTGCTTACCATAGTCTGAGTTGCATCGAACAAAGAACCGAAACGCATACCGATGATATCAGAAGATACGATCTGATCCTCGTTGTAACCGAAGCTCTCTGTTGCAGCAGCCTTCATTGCAGCGTTGATACCCTCAACAGTTACGTCCTTACCCTTAACAACAGCAACAAGGATAGTTGTTGAACCTGTTGGAGTTGGAACACGCTGTGCAGAACCAATCAACTTACCATTCAACTCTGGAATAACAAGACCGATAGCCTTAGCTGCACCAGTTGAGTTAGGAACGATGTTGCAAGCACCTGCACGTGAACGACGGAGGTCGCCCTTACGCTGTGGACCATCAAGAATCATCTGGTCGCCAGTGTAAGCGTGGATTGTTGACATGATACCTGACTGGATTGGAGCGTATGCATTCAAAGCAGCTGCCATTGGAGCCAAGCAGTTAGTTGTACAAGAAGCTGCAGAAATAACAGTATCAGCTGCAGTCAAAGTCTTGTGGTTTGTATTGAAAACGATTGTAGGAAGATCGTTACCTGCAGGAGCAGAGATAACTACCTTCTTAGCACCAGCCTTCAAGTGAGCAGAAGCCTTCTCCTTAGATGTGTAGAAACCTGTACACTCGAGTACAACGTCTACCTTATTAGCAGCCCATGGGCAGTTTGCAGCGTCCTTCTCAGCAGAAATCTTAATCTCCTTACCATCAACGATAATTGAGTCCTCAGTAGCCTCTACAGTGTGCTTACCCTCGCCGAACTTGCCAGCGAAACCACCCTGAGCGGTATCATACTTCAACAGATGAGCAAGCATCTTAGGACTTGTCAAGTCGTTGATTGCAACAACCTCATAACCTTCAGCCTCAAACATCTGACGGAATGCGAGACGACCAATACGGCCAAAGCCGTTAATAGCTACATTTACCATTTTTACTTTAATTTATTTATAAAAGTTTATAAAACTAGTTGTCTTTTTACCTCCTAATGAACATTATTCTATGTTACGATTGCAAAGATACAATATTTTTTTTATTTTTGCAGTCGCTTTGCGTTTAAATATTATAAAAAATGGTTCGTTTCAGTTGCATGATAGAATCAACGATAACACTATAATCCATGTTTGTAATATCTATGTAGCAAAGCACATAAAAAGAACATATAATCAATAAAAGAACAAATTAATAACATTTAGAATCATGGGTAAATTCATTCAAGAGTTTAAAGATTTTGCAGTTAAGGGTAACGCAGTTGACATGGCTGTCGGTGTAATCATTGGTGGCGCATTCGGCAAGATTGTTTCGTCTATCGTTGATGACATTATCATGCCACCTATTGGCTGGTTGATTGGTGGTGTAAAGTTCACAGATCTTAAGTACACTCTCCCAGCAGTTCAACTTCCAGGAATAGAGAAGATGGAAGCTGCGACTATTAACTATGGTAACTTTTTACAGACAACACTAGATTTCATCATCATTGCATTCTGTGTATTCCTTCTAGTAAAGGGTATCAACAAACTTTCAAAGAAGAAGGCGGAAGAACCTGCAGCACCAGCTCCTGATCCAGAACCAACAGCAGAAGAGAAGCTCCTTACAGAAATTCGAGACTTACTTAAGAAAAAGTAATAGTAATCATATAAATAAGAAGAGGGTGTGTCAAAATGTACACATCCTCTTTTTTATGCACAAAGCCCCGACTTTCTCAAGCCAGGGCTTTGCTATTTCCTAAAGTTTTTGTACCTTTAGGCATACAAAAAATCTCATTATGACAAAGGTACACTTTCGTTCTTACATACACAAGAAAATGATTCTTTTTCCTCAAAGGATCGATAAGGATATCGCAGAAGATGCCCCTGTTCGTCTTTTAGACGCCTTGGTGGATAATCTTATGTTGGATAATGTCTACAAACTTTATAAGCCCAGTGGTCGCAAGCCTTATCATCCACAAATGATGCTCAAGGTGATTCTTTACGCCTATATGAATAATATCTATTCCTGCCGTCGTATAGAGTCGCTTCTCAAGCGTGACATTCATTTCATCTATCTTGCAGGATATGAGCAGCCTGATTTTATTACCATCAATCGTTTTCGTAATCGTGTGAAAAAGGAAATCAACAATATATTCACACAAGTGGTATTAGTACTTGCAGCCAAAGGTTTGATAAGTCTTGACGTTGAATATATTGACGGCACAAAAATAGAATCGAAAGCCAACAAGTATACCTTCGTTTGGAAGAGAACCGTGGAAAAGAACCGCGCCAAGTTGCAGGAACAAATACGCACACTTTTACTTCAGGTTGATGATGTCATAGCGCAGGACAATGCCGCTAAAACAGAAGGTGTCGAGTTTACTGTAGCTCTGCTCGATGAGATATCCGAGGAATTGAACAAGTCTTTGGAATCAGCCCCTGAGCCTAAGACTAAAGAAGAGAAGCAGACTGTTAGATCCAAGAAAAAACAGCTTAAAGAACTTGAGAAGAAACGTAATAAACTCCAGGAGTATGACCAACACCTTGAGATTATGGGAGAGAGAAACTCCTACAGCAAGACCGACCCTGATGCCACGTTTATGCACATGAAGGAGGACGCTATGCGGAACGGACAGACTAAGCCTGGATATAATCTGCAGATAGCAACGGAGAACCAGTTTATCACAGACTTTGCACTCTATGCTAACCGTACAGACACACTCACACTTCCTTCTTTCTTGGAGTCCTTCAAATCACGCTATCATCGTTATACCAAGACAGTCGTAGCCGATTCAGGGTATGGTTCCGAGGAGAATTATCTGTTCATGGACGTACATAATATGGAAGCCTATGTGAAGTATAACTACTTCCATAAAGAGCAGCGCCCACGCTACACACCTAACCCATTCAGTCCCGCAAGCCTTTATTATAATAAGGAACAGGATTTCTACGTCTGCCCTATGGGACAGCATATGAAGCGTATAGGTATGAAGCGTTCCCTAACCTCTAATGGATTCGTTACTTACAGCGTACGTTATCAGGCAGAACGCTGTGAGGGATGTCCGCTGAGAGGTTCATGCTTCAAGGCAAGAGGAAACTGGATTATAGAAGTAAACCACCAACTACAGCACTATAAACAAAAGGCACGGGAACTACTGACCTCGGAAGAAGGCATCAAGCATCGAGGACGAAGGTGCATAGAACCTGAAGCTGTTTTTGGACAAACAAAATATAATAAAGCCTATAAGAGGTTTAGGCATTTGGGGAAAGACAAGGTCAATACGGACTTTGCCTTCTTTGCCATTGCCTTTAACATAGGGAAAATGTGTAGAAAAACCAATCTCAAGGAACTAAAAGACATTATGGAGGTACTTTTAGGCACCTTCAGATGCTCTATACAAGTTTATATAGGCTATTTAAAGCCCTATAAATCATTTTATATGAAATTAGCAGCATAGCTGCAATAAATAACGAATTATGTGGTAGACAAGGTAAAGGGAGAGTAAAAAAGAGGATGTATCAATTTTGACACACCCTCTTTTAATTTATAAAGATTTACTTTATCATTCCTATTCCTAAAAGGGAGACTCTCCTTCTTTCAGAGAGAGCCTTTGCTATCCTCGAGAATAGCCTTTGCTAAACTATAAACAATACTTCCTTCAAATTATGATTATAACTAAGTGGAAATCAGCTAAGATACTTTTCTATAATTCAAAAGAGCACTCCCCATTTAGCAAGAGTCTTTACTCCCACTCAATGGTCGAAGGTGGTTTTGATGAGATATCGTAACATACACGATTAACTCCCTTCACCTTGCGAATAATCTCATTAGAGACATCTGCCATAAAGTCGTATGGAAGATGTGCCCAGTCAGCTGTCATTGCATCCATAGAGGTAACAGCACGCAAAGCAACTGGATGCTCGTAGGTACGCTCATCACCCATCACTCCTACCGAACGAATTGTAGAAAGCAACACTGTTCCAGCCTGCCAAACATGATCATAAAGACTCGAACCATCTGGCAATGTATAATCGTGCATCTTCTCGATATAGATATCATCCGCATCTTGAAGAATACGGACTTTCTCACGAGTAATATCACCTAAAATACGAACAGCTAATCCAGGACCAGGGAACGGATGACGCTTAATAAGACGTTCTGGCATTCCCATCTCATGACCTACACGACGCACTTCATCTTTAAACAACCAACGAAGTGGTTCACAGAGCTGCAAGTGCATCTCTTTTGGTAATCCACCAACATTATGGTGACTCTTAATAACCATACCCGTTATGCTCAAGCTCTCAATGCGATCAGGGTAGATTGTTCCTTGTGCAAGCCATTTGGCATCAGTAATCTTCTTCGCCTCTGCATTGAACACCTCAACAAAGTCACGACCTATTATCTTGCGTTTCTCCTCTGGGTCACTTACTCCCTCAAGATCTTTAAAGAACTTTTCTGAAGCATCCACACCAATAACATTCAATCCAAGTCCCTTATAAGCATCCATCACCTTTTGGAACTCATTCTTACGCAACATACCATGATCAACGAAGATACAAGTAAGATTCTTGCCAATAGCTTTATTCAATAAGGTAGCACAAACGGAAGAATCTACACCACCAGAAAGTCCAAGAATAACACGATCATTACCAACTTGCTCTCGAATCTCTTGCACTGCGCTCTCTACGAATGAGGCTGCACTCCACTCCTGTTTACTACCGCAGATATCTACAACAAAGTTCTTCAGAAGCTGCTTACCTTGTAATGAGTGATAAACTTCAGGATGGAACTGAACAGCCCATACTGGTTGTGTCTTTGAAGCAAAGGCTGCATACTTAACATCACCTGTAGAAGCGATGATCTCATAATCTGAAGGAATAGCCGTAATGGTGTCACCATGGCTCATCCATACTTGAGAGCCCTTTTCAAAATCTGCGAAGAGGCGGTTATCAAGATTGATTGTCTCTAGATTCGCACGACCATACTCACGTGTTCCTGTCTGTTCCACCTTACCTCCATTAGAATAAGAGATGAATTGTGCACCATAGCAGATACCAAGCACAGGTACCTTTCCAATGAATTGGCTAAGATCAACCTTAAAGGCTTCTGCATCATGTACCGAATAAGGCGAACCAGAAAGGATTACACCTATCACGGACGGATCATCTTTTGGGAACTTGTTGTAAGGTAGGATTTCGCAGAAGGTATCCAACTCGCGTACACGTCGACCTATCAACTGTGTTGTCTGCGAACCGAAATCCAAAATGATTATCTTCTGTTGCATGTTAGTGATGATATGTTTTAAAAAGTATCATTGCTCCGCTTTGGGGCTTTGATAACCTAAATTTACAATAAAGTCTTCTGCTGCTTGCAGTGTATCGAGCTTACCTACATCAAGAAGTTGCAGATCGCTCTTCAATTCTCCATAGATATTCAACTTGTCACAATTACGAAGATAGAAGTCCATTATGGGGAACTTATCCTCATCAACAGCCTCAACCGCCTGTATAGCAGTGGGAGCTAAGACATGAATACCCGAGAAAGCATAGAGATAATGACCATTCTGATGATAAGAAGTAGTATCATCAGTTGGCTGTACAAAATGTAATTGTCGCACATCCTCATACGGCGATTTCACTTCTCCTGTAGCAACATTCGTCCAACCAACAAGGCGCATATCTGAATTAAAGACTAGATAACGCTGCGTGATACGACGGCTAACCAACAGAAGAGCATCCGTTTTACTATCTACGGCATGCTGATAGAAAGCTTTCAAATCAACATTACTCAGAATGTCTACATTATGAATGAGGACAGGCAAGCTATCATCAAAAAGCGAAGCAGCTCGCTTGATACCACCACCGGTATCAAGGAGCTGCTTTGTTTCGTCAGACACAAGAATATCCACCCCATAATCGTGCATATTCAGATAGTCAATAATCTGATTAGCGAAGTGATGGACATTAACAACCATACGCTTGCATCCTGCGCCTATCAATCGATTTATTACATGTTCAAGCAGCGGCGCACCCCCTACCCTTACTAACGCCTTTGGCATTGTGTCAGTAAGCGGTTTCAAACGAGTGCCGAGACCGGCTGCAAAAATCATTGATTGCATTAGCTTTTCTTTTATATTTGCAAAATTACGGCTTTTATTTCAGTTGACAAAGGAATCACAAGCCTAATCTTCTCCCGTTGCTCTTATTGCTTCTTGTCTATTCTATAATAATAAAGGTGAGAGGAGTTAGGCTGAAGCCTTCTTACTTTGCCGACAATACTTGCTCAATACCTTGTTCTCTATGCGTTATTCGCACCTCAATGCCATATTTCTTATTGAGATGTTCGGCAAGATGTTGCGCACTATAGACGGAACGATGCTGCCCACCCGTACAGCCAAAACTGAACATTAGATCCGTAAAACCACGTTGCATATAACGTTCTACATGATGATCAGCCAACTGATAAACGGGTTTCAAGAACTCAAGTATCTCACCATCATCCTCTAAGAAACGAATAACAGGTTCATCCAAACCAGTGATCTTCTTATAGGGTTCATACCGACCCGGATTATGCGTGCTCCGACAATCGAATACATAACCGCCCCCATTACCAGTTGTATCCTCGGGAATACCTTTCTTAAACGAGAAACTAAACACCCGAACTACCAATGGACCTTTCCCATCATATTTAGAGAATGTAGCAGGACCATCCAACGGATTCGCCTTATAGACATCCTTCTCTGCCGTTTTAAATCCATCGGTTCTATTAGCCGCTGGCTTCTCAATGTGCGCAAATTGCGGTAATTGTGTGAGTCGTTTCAGCATATCAAGCATATAAGGATAAGGGAAAACCTCTTCGCCTAAAGCCAATATGTCACGCAAATTCTGTATTGCTGGAGGAATAGAATCAATAAAATGCTTCTTACGCTCAAAGTAACCTCGGAATCCATAAGCCCCAAGCACTTGCAACGTTCGGAACAATACGAAGAGGGAAAGGCGATTGACAAAGTGACGTTTTGAGGGTACTTCAGTATAATTCTTCAAACTTTGATAGTATTCAAACACAAGTTCACGACGCAACTTGAAGGAATACTTCGCACTTGCTTGCCACAAGAATGAAGCTAAATCGTAATAAAATGGTCCCTTACGCCCTCCTTGGAAGTCTATAAAATAAGGATTACCAGCAGTATCTAACATGACATTCCGAGCCTGAAAGTCACGATAAAGGAACGAATCCATCTTTTCGGACGTTAGGTCTTTGGCAAACATTCGGAAATTCGCCTCAAGTTTCAACTCATGGAAATCAAGCTCCGTCGCTTTGAGAAAGCAGTATTTAAAGTAATTCAAATCGAAAAGAACGCTCTCTTGATCGAACTCTGGCTGTGGATAACACTGACTAAAATCTAGCCCGCGCGCACCACGAAGCTGTATATTAGGCAACTCACGGATAGTTCTTCTAAGCAATTCCTGCTCTGCAAGATTATATCGCCCACCTGCTTCACGCCCGCCTCGTATAGCATCGAAAAGAGAAACAGTGCCTAAATCCGACTGTAAATAACAGGTTTCGTCAGCCGTAACTGCCAACACATGAGGCACAGGCAACTGACGTTTCTCAAAATGTTTCGCCAGATAAACAAAAGCATGATTCTCATCACGACTCGTACCAATAACACCTATCACTGCCGAGCCCGCATCATCTGTCAATCGATAATACTCACGATTACTACCAGCACCAGCAAGTTTCTCCACATTGACTGCTTCTGCACCCTTCCACATCCTATACAATTCCAATAATTCCTTCATGCTTTGTCTTGATTGCTTATCCAATCATCCTATAAAGTTACGGCAACGAATCATATCTCATCAGCTAAAACTAATCTTCTAGCTTCTTTTTTATCTCTTCCGCCTGCCTCTCGCCCTTCTTTTTATTATCATATTGACGCAAAAGACCATCTATGAGCAAAAGAAGAACAAGGATGCCGCTTGTAATCCACAACGACCTCGTTATATAATATAAGCATCCAATAACGATGAAGAGTACTATAAATTCTTTCCAGTTGACTAATCTTTTCATGCCACAAAGTTAAGCAAAAGATTAGATATAGGACGTGAAAGTAGGAAGTTTTTAGTCTTTTTCAAATCCATTCCTAATATGTTAATACCAACACAAATACTTGTTGCAAATCAAATCAATCCATTCCTACATCTTATCAGAACTAAGAAACAAAACAGATACAGCCCACTCACATAGCTGAAAGAGAGGACTTTCTACACAAAAAAAACCTTACATTTAATTCTTTCTATCTATCCTTTTCTAGAACGTAACAGAGCTTTAAAACGAAACGAAATGAGCTTTTTCTAGAAACGTATATAGGTTTTTAGTAAAACCAACCTCCATTTTTAGCAAAACCGACCTCCGTTTTGACTGAATCGTACCTCCGTTTTGAGTAAAAAGTACTATCGTTTTGGGCAAAAAGTACTATCATTTTAGGTAAAAACTAGCCCATTTCCCTATATTTCGACGATTCCATTCAGTCAACAAAATGCTTCATTCCTTACAACCTACTAGTAATCAACCCATTACAAGTCTAACCATTTCCTTCTCTCTATTTCCCGTATTTCCGAGCAAACACCAATGCTTCTCAGAAAAACGCAAATATAAACCATCAAATTTGCTATATTTTATTACAAAATAAATCCTATTGATAAATTCAAAATGAAGAATGGTAAAGGCTTTTTATACTATAAGAAGGACACAAAAGTCAGCTATTTTCAAATAGAATCAAATAAAAAAAGGAAGATACTCTCAGAGCATCTTCCCTTTTTTGATTGTATGATTTAATCTGAAATTACATCATTCCGCCCATGCCTGGTGCTGCTGGCATTGCAGGAGTTTCCTCTGCCTTGTCAACAATGAGGCATTCGGTTGTCAAGAACATTCCAGCGATTGAAGCTGCATTCTCCAATGCTACACGAGAAACCTTAGCAGGATCGATAACACCTGCAGCACGCAAATCCTCGTAAACATCCTTGCGAGCATTGTAACCATAGTCACCCTTGCCCTGACGAACATTGTCAACTACAACGGCACCTTCGCCACCTGCATTCGCAATGATCTGACGTAAAGGCTCCTCAATAGCACGGCAAACAATGTTTATACCAGTCTGCTCGTCCTGATTCTCGCCCTTGAGATCCTTCAATGCCTCTTGAGCACGGATGTAAGTGGTACCACCACCAACAACAACGCCCTCTTCCATTGCGGCACGAGTAGCACAAAGAGCATCGTCAACACGATCCTTCTTCTCCTTCATCTCTACCTCAGAGTTAGCACCGACATAGAGAACAGCTACGCCACCAGCCATCTTTGCCAGACGTTCCTGCAACTTCTCCTTGTCGTAAGAGCTTGTTGAAGCAGCAATCTCATTTTTGATTTGTGCCACACGCTCCTTGATTGCGTCCTTATCGCCAGCACCATCAACGATGGTTGTATTGTCCTTTGATACATTAACCTTCTTAGCTGTACCCAACATATCGAGTGTAGCCTTATCCAATGAAAGACCCTTCTCCTCGCTAATAACAACGCCACCAGTCAATGTAGCTATATCTTCTAGCATTGCCTTACGACGATCACCAAAGCCTGGAGCCTTCACTGCACAAATCTTCAAGCCTGCACGTAGGCGGTTTACAACCAATGTTGTCAATGCTTCAGAATCAACATCCTCTGCAATAACCAACAATGGGCGACCACTCTCAGCAGCTGGCTGGAGAATTGGCAAGAAATCTTTCACATTTGAAATCTTCTTGTCATAGAGAAGGATGTATGGATTCTCCATTACACACTCCATCTTATCAGTGTCGGTAACGAAGTAACCTGATAAATAACCGCGATCGAATTGCATACCCTCTACTACGCCAATGCTTGTCTCACGGGTCTTGCTCTCCTCAATCGTGATAACTCCATCCTTAGAAACCTTACGCATTGCATCAGCCAACAGCTTACCAATCTCAGGATCATTATTAGCACTAACGGTTGCAACCTGCTCAATCTTGTCATAGTTATCGCCGACAACCTCAGCTGATTCCTTGATATGCTCAACAACCTTTGCTACAGCCTTGTCAATACCACGTTTGAGATCCATAGGATTAGCGCCAGCCGCAACATTCTTCAAGCCTTCTGTTACGATAGCTTGTGTTAGGATTGTGGCAGTTGTGGTACCATCACCAGCATCATCACCAGTCTTACTAGCTACACTCTTTACTAATTGTGCACCAGCATTCTCGAAGTTATCTTCAAGTTCCACCTCCTTAGCAACGGTTACACCGTCCTTTGTTATCTGTGGAGCACCGAACTTCTTACCGATAACAACATTACGACCTTTAGGACCTAGCGTCACCTTTACTGCATTTGCTAACTGATCAACACCACTCTTCAAGAGCTCACGTGCATCTGTATTGAATTTTATCTCTTTTGCCATTTTACTTTTACTTTGAATTTTGAACTTTAATATTGACTTTGATATCTAAACTTTGAACTTTAACGTTTGATTTTTGAACTTTAGATTAGATGTTCAAAGCTATCGTTCCATTCCTGTTCTCCCCTCCTTTCGGAGGGGTTAGGGGGAGGCATCCCTCCCTTCGTTGGGATTGGAAGAGGTTTTTTATTCTACTACAGCGAGAACATCGCTCTGACGCATCATCAGATACTTCTCACCTTCATTCTCTAATTCCGTACCAGCGTACTTTCCATAGAGAACCTCATCACCAACTTTGAGAATCATCTCCTCATCCTTTGTACCATTACCAACTGCTACAACCTTACCACGCTGTGGTTTCTCTTTAGCTGTATCAGGGATAATAATACCACCAACTTTCTCCTCTGCTTGTGCAGGAAGAATCAATACTCTGTCTGATAAAGGTTTAATTGTCATAATCTCTTTATATTTTTAGATTTTAATCTTTTGTTTATCTACTAAACCAGTAGTTCCGCTTTGCTTTATACGAAAACCATGCCAAAGAAACATACATATAAACATTCAAAACAATATCTGACATCCTGTCAGCATACACATACAACATTAAGAATTTATAGAAGAACCCTCATCAATTTCTATTGAGCCATAACATAAATGTAGTATCTTTGCAACAAAAACAAATTTATACAAGTATGACAGAAAGCATAAGCCCAACAGTGAAAATGATTATTGACGAACTCCAAGCGTTATCAAATGCTGAAAAGAGAGAAGTATTCCCACGCTTCTTCAAAACAGGAAAAGGGGAATACGGTGAGGGCGATCTCTTTTTAGGTGTCACAGTTCCCAACATCCGCACTATAGCCAAACAACATAAAGATATATCCTTGGATGTAATACGAGAACTAATGCTGTCAAAATGGCATGAGGTAAGACTCTGCGCACTGCTAGTCATGGTAGAGAAAAGCAAGAAAAAGGACGAAACACTTCGCAAACAGCTCTTTGACCTCTACCTCGCCATGACCGAAAGAATTAATAATTGGGACTTAGTCGACCTCTCCTGTCGTTTTATCGTTGGTGAATACCTGCTTGACAAATCGCACGAACGCCTCTACCAATTAGCACAAAGCCAACTTCTATGGGACAACCGAATCGCCATCGTTTCCACCTATGCCTTTATCCGCAAAGGTCAACTGGAGGACACATACGCACTAAGTGACCTTATGATGCGCCATCCACACGACCTCATGCACAAGGCGATTGGCTGGATGCTTCGTGAAGCTGGCAAACGGAATCCCGAGCGACTCTATGCGTATGTCATGGAACGCCGCGCGGATATGCCACGCACCATGTTACGTTATGCCATTGAGAAATTTAGTCCGAAAGAACGTGCTATACTTATGAAGCGAGTATAAGCACAAAAAGATTTGAAACGATTTGCATGATTCCCCAGACATAATCCTACTAAAAAGGTGCCTAACGGCAGAAATAGAACAAATCGTTTCAAATCAAACAAATAAGATTCTTACGAACTATATCCCGTTAGGCACTCCCCGCCCTCGGCTTGAAGAGGTTTTCCGTAGCACATTTTCTAACTAGCCCCCGTAGGCACATCCACTCCGGAGGAGGGGATTGGGGAGGCTTTTACCCTGCTGTCGGTCCACTTTCCTCTTCTTTCTTTTTCTTCTCCTCTTTCTCCTCCTTTTCTTCCTTCTTCTTTCTCGGCAACTCATACAAGTTGTCGCGTAATCCATTTTTCAGTTCCACGCCTGGCGTAAATGTTACTCGAGGTTTGATGGTTTCAACCTTAAAACTCTTCTCGTCCAACGCACCAGTACTAGATAAGGTTAAGCGCATCGTACCGAACTCGCCCAACTGTACGCTAAAGCCATCACGGAGATAAGAAGGCAAACACTCCATAAAGTTTGTAAGCACATTTTCAATGTCACCGCGTGTCAATGACGAACGACCCGCAATATCTCTCGCAATGTCGCGCAACGTCTTCTTACCAACATTCACTGGGTTTGCATACAACTTACCTGCGTCTTCCTTTGCGCCTGGTCTCTTTCTTTTTACTAATTTAATTTTCATGATTTATTTTATTTTTAGTTATAATTAATGTGCTGCACTTTGCAGCATCTTCATTTCTTATTACTTTAAACCGATGGAAATAAACGCCCATCAGCCCGAATCTTCAACCCAAACAGCCTCCAATTCCAAAGGCATTACGACAGCGTTCAATTTCCATCAGCTTTACGATAAATTTCCAACCTGTTCCCCATAAATTTCTAACACGTTAGAAATTTTCTTCTAACACGTTCCCCGTAAACCGCAAACACGTTAGAAATTTCTCGCAAACACGTTCCTCGTGAATCGCAAACACGTTGGAAATTTTCGGAGAACAGGTTGAGAAGTCCGTGCAGCATTTTCTTTCCATATATTCGCTTTTTACTCTTTATGCTTTCGTATGCATCAAGGGCATTAGCTTTTTTATTTTCTGCTACGCCTCTTTCAGAACAGGGACTTTTAGTGATAGAGAATAACTGGTCTTATCTTCGCAGTTTCCGTCTTAGACTTTAAGCCCAAGTGGAACTTACCACCAGAAATCTCTATCGTTGCCATCTTATATTCCGTTCCATCTTTGCATTCCATGTATGTCCAATACGTGCCTGATGGAGGCGTGCCACCTTCTTTCGTAAACGCATTGTTGAAGCGTGCCATGTCCATTGCTGGGAAATTGACAGTAGAGGGGGCTGGGGTGAAGCCCGTTGCTGCGGCTCCTGAAGGTATAAAAAAAGCATAATCTTTTCCACTAACTACATAAGATACGTAATCCTCAAAGCTACTACCTTCCTTAATTCTTCCCAAGGTAGTTCCCATTTGAAAGAAATTCACCAATGTAGGGACTCGCCATGTATTCCCAGTAGGAGCTGCGGGAGCATATCCACTCACAGCACTTTTTGCAGCTCCTGTAGCATTCACTGCTCTTCCATATTGATTAGCATCAAAAAGATCTGCATAATTCGCACAAGTATTGTACCAGGATGGCACTTCTGAAGAAGTAGTGTTACTGCCCCATTGCAGCTGCTCTGCCCCTCCTTCATTGACATCATGGAGCGCAATTGCTATGCGGTCAGATACAATCACTGCGATAGGTGTCTTAGTAGAGTTTTGAGAGCGTGGACCATAACTGCCGTCACTGTAAACATATCGGTCTGCAAGGTAGAGACGCATTATAACCGCATAAGCCTTATTCGCCTCTACCAACGTACTCGTTGGTATCGTGATAGACTTGCCTGCCAGATTACCACCATTTATTTTCCCGTGTGTAAAAGTAAGTTTCATATCGGCACAATTGGTTGAAGGAAGATAATAATCGGCAGGTACACGGATTGGAGATCCGTTGAAGGCTGTACCAGGCGTGCTATATGCAACGGGGGCTGTACCAAGATTTACATTTGCAGACTTAGAGACCTGCTCCGTTGTTGGGTAGGAGTAAGTATCGGTAGCAAAGTTGTAAACCATGGTTGAAGGCACTGTGCTTGCTGCTGATGCTATCTTGTACTTGATACGATCTTCTTCATTTGCAAAATCGCATACATACGCAGGTTGTCCATACTTATCTATGGTTTGAGTATTTGTTACTATTCCCTCAAACACAAATTCTTGAGATTCAAGGTAATAGCTAACAATTGCACCTGCATGCTTGAGGGTAAATTCAACTTGCTGCTTTGGATCTTGATTGATAACAACTCCGCGTTTTACCGTAAAGCGGGCTGTCGCAGCAGCAGAGCGATTGACAGTGAGTTGCGTACCGTTGGATGTAACATCATCGTTGAAGCAGACGAAGTCGTAAGTGCCATGAGGGAGACCGATAGCTTCTGGCTGACCAGTATCTGGCGTAAACGTAGAGCCATTGAATGTGCCTTTTAGTTCGCCTTTCTTTACGCCGCCTTGAAAGGCTTGGATAGTGTAATGGGTTGACTTGTTGATAGCTCGTGTCTTGGGCGTAGTGGATATATGCGTGGTGTCAGGCACAAGGCTAACTTCTGCCATCAGTCCGTCGCCAAGGTCTTGTGTTACTGATTTTGTCTCCTCTGCAGCTGCACGCGTCTTAGGGTTGTCAGTTGCTGGCTCGTAATCCTTTTCAACGATAGAGAATGACACGTTGCCCGTTCCCTTCTCTTGGGGATTAACGTTGGCAATGTCTTCGTTGCTGCATCCTGCGAGCGTCATACCAGCGAGGGCGAGCAGCAGAAATGCCGTATTAATTCTTTTGATTTTCATTGTTGTTTCCTTTTTAATTGTTTCTTAATTGAGATAAGTACGGAATATTCTTATTGGGAAGCAGATTAAATATCTTGTGCTCCACCGTCTACTGATCCTCCATCTTCCCACTCTTCCTCTGTTGTCAGTGGCGCGTTGGGGGTAACTTTTGTAGATATACAGATAAATGTTTCTGTCTCCATTTTGTGAACGGCACACTCGGGTCGTTCGTAATCTTTCTTTTCTTTCTTTTTGCTCATTGCTTTTATTGATTAAAAAATAGTTATTATTAATGATTCTCATTTGCTTTACTTCGTGTCACAGAGTTCAAGAGGGAGACGAAAGCATAAGAAGAGTTGTTAAAACAATGAATTATCTCCTTCTCTTGATGCTCTGTAGCACTATGTAAGTTTGATTTTATACTCGAAAAAATTGCTATATTTTGCGTTTTAGCGGTCTTCAAAAAGGGCATAAAAAAGCGAACAAAGGAAACTCTTGAAAGTCCTTTGTTTACAGGGGTTACGGCACGCTTCGCGCGCGCGTATGCGAGAAGAAAAAATGTGTTATTAGACGCTAGGTGCGAATGTGTGTGTGTGTGTGTGTGTGTGTTAGCAAATTATTTGGATTGACCAAAGATAAAGTGCAAAAAGATGCAAAGAATCGAATAATTCTTTGCAGTACTTCGTTCACTTGATATGTCATTGCTAATTCTTTCACGGCGGCAAAGGTAAGAAGATAAAATGGAATGAGCAAGGAAAAAGAAAGAAAAAAAGCCTCACCCCGACCCCTCTACAGCCTCACCCCCGCCCCCTCTCCGAGTGGAGAGGGAAGTGAATAGTACTGTTTGCAGGAGATTGACTACTATGAAGGAGGGGAAGAAAACTAACGCTGATTACACCTTATAATATATAGCCCCCTTGACAATCTGCTATTAAACAATACCGACAAGGGGGCAATCACATATAAATGATAGAACTTAGTCTACAACAAAGTTATGCAAGTCTACAAACTTACCACGCTGGCGGCGTTCCTCTATCATACGAGCTAACTTAGCTTTGCGATGTGGGGTTATCCATTTACGTGCAAAGATATTTGGAATAGCAACACCTAACGCAATACAGAATAGAACTAACGAACCATTGATTGCATTAAACACTGCAAAGGTTACTTCACCCACTACGCCTTGCATCTCCAAGAAACCATAAAGGGCACGATACATCAATACACCTGGTACGATTGGGATTACTGCTGGAATTGTAATACATTGATGTGGTGTATGCAATATATGTACGGCCTTTATATTGATAATAGAAATAAGCGCAGAACCACAAAGCGAACCAACGATTAAGCCCATGCCCAATCCTATATTACCCGTTGCAGGACCAAGATTGATAAAGTTACGAGAGCATACACAAATAATACCGCCAATGGCTATCCATGGCATTAAGCGATAAGGAATATTGTAGATAGTGGCAAACCCCATAGCTGAAATAGCCGCAGCTATGGCATACTCTACGAAACTATGATGTGGTGTCATAGATAAGTCTTTCACAAAGTTGTCTATACTTCCGCATTTGATTGCCATTGCAATACCAAATGCCATAGCAACTACTATGAGAAGTGTATTCATTGCTCGCACCAAACCTGTGTTGATATGGTTGTCCAATAAATCATTCACAGCATTGATCAGCGGTACTCCTGGTACGATATACAATGCACAAGCCAAGAGCGGATGCCAAGGAGTGGACGTATAGAGTATTGGACGGAGAAATTCTGGTAAAGCAGATTGTACACCAGGAGTAGACAAATAAGATGATAGCCAAGCAAGAAGTGTACTAACAAAAGCAGCTAAAGCGAAGTTCGCATAAAGGTTAGAACCAGAATGATTGAGGAACATTCGTAATCTATTACCCAATATAGCGGCAATAGAGGCATAGAAGAATGCCGTCCAATCACAACCGAACTGAATACAGAAACCACCACAAGCAAAACCTGCTCCGATAGCAATCATCCAATCAGTATAATAATGCCTACCATTGGCTATCTTGTCTAATTCCTCCTGATATTTATCAAGTGTGTAATCCTCCTGGATAGCTCGCCATGAGAGTTTTGAAACTTCCTGAATGGCTAGCATATTAATGACGTGTTTGTCACAACGTTGCATTTTTGAGAAACTATGGGTTTCATCGCTAACATTCACCTGAAGAATGTAATAACCGATGTCCATGTGTAGATTCTCCTTAGGAAGCCCCAAATAAGCCGCCGTACGCTCCATATTGCGCTTTACACGACTTGTATCTGCAGAACTCTCCATTAATATTTGTCCTGTCCTTAGGAGTAGATCCAACTTTCTACGAAGGATCGTTTTGGAAGATACCATCTGATTTTCGTCCATAAAAAACAATCTTTTAGCTTTTAAAAAACGGCTACAAAGTTACTATTTATAATCCATATAGGGAAATTACCATGCTATAAATCGGACATCAACCTAACTTTTCTTACCCTTGTTTTATCGTACGATAAGGCTCTTCTCGCAAAAGGTTGACCTTTTTCCCAGAAAAGGTTGACGTTTTCTGCCAAAAAGGTTAACCTTTTCCACCAAAAAGGTCAACCCTTTTCGACTGAAAGGTTAACCCTTTTCAGAAAGAAGGTAAAGAGTTAAGATTATAGAGGAACTTAAATTAAGAAAATAACACGTTTCTTCTTGACTACAATGTTATTAAGAAATCTTGAATTATTTGGCTGTTACATCTATTATATATATCTTTGCAAATGGTAAACCACAATTAGATACCTTTATGAAACAGTTTTTCAAGTATGTATTTGCTTCGTTTGTAGGAACACTCCTTTTCAGTATTATTATGGGGTGTTTTGCTTTTATCACAATTATTGGTATGATAGCCTCAACGCAAACGACAAACGAAATAAAAGATAACTCTGTCCTTGTTTTAAATCTGTCAGGTCAACTCACTGAGAGAAGTGAAGATAATAACATAATCAGTCAGTTGCAAGGAAAGATAGGAACTATTGGATTAGATAACCTCCTATCAGCTATTGACAAGGCAAAGAATAATAAGAACATTAAGGGAATTTACATAGAGGCTGGTGCTTTCACTGCTGATTCCTATGCTTCTTTACAAGCTGTACGGAATGCATTGGTAGACTTCAAAAAGTCTGGCAAATGGATTATCACTTATGCAGATATCTACACACAAGGAACATATTACCTGTCTTCTTCTGCTAATAAAGTATATTTGAATCCACAAGGTCAGATTGATTGGCATGGTTTATCGTCTCAGCCAGTCTTCGTAAAGGATTTATTAAAGAAATTCGGAGTAAAGATGCAAGTGATGAAGGTCGGAACTTATAAGAGTGCGACTGAAATGTTTACGGGCGATAAGATGAGTGATGCCAATCGTGAGCAAACTTCTGCTTACTTGAATAGTATATGGGGAACTATAACAAAGGATGTAAGTGCTACTCGTCATATATCCGTATCTTCTCTTAATGCTTATGCAGATAGTATGATTACATTTGCAGCACCTACAGATTATCTCAAATATAAACTTGTTGATGGTTTGCTTTATACTGACCAAGTAAAGGCTGTTGTTAAGAAACAGCTAGGTCTTGATAAGGACGATGACATTAACCAAGTGTCAATTGACGATATGCAAGGTGTAGAGGATGAGGAGAATGATAATAGTGATAATCAAATAGCCGTTTATTACGCATACGGAGACATTGTTGATGGTGCTGCAGGAGGTCTATTTGCACAAGGTCATACGATTGATGCACAAGTTGTATGTAAGGATTTAGAAAAACTTGCCAATGATAAAGACGTAAAGGCTGTAGTCCTTCGTATCAACTCTGGTGGTGGGTCAGCTTATGCATCAGAACAGATTTGGCATCAAATAATGGAATTAAAAAAACTAAAGCCTGTCGTTGTAAGTATGGGAGGAATGGCGGCATCAGGTGCATACTATATCTCAGCTCCATCCAATTGGATTGTGGCAGAACCAACAACACTTACAGGTTCTATAGGAATCTTCGGAATGTTCCCCGACTTTAGTGGCTTATTAACAGAGAAACTTGGAATTAAGTTTGACGAAGTAAAAACCAATAAGTTCTCAGGCTTCGGTACTCAGTCTCGTCCTTTCTCTGAAGAAGAAATGGCATACTTAAACCAGTATATCAACCGTGGTTATAAGCTCTTCCGCCATCGTGTAGCAGAAGGTCGTAAGAAGACTGATAATCAAATAGAAAAGATTGCGCAAGGTCATGTTTATTCTGGGCAAGATGCAATAAAGATTGGTCTTGTTGACCAACTAGGAGGATTAGATGTAGCCATTACAAAGGCGGCTCAATTAGCTAAGTTATCGAACCATAGCATAGCCTCTTATCCTGCACAAAAGAGTATGTTTGAACAGATAATACAGGAATCAACACCTAACAATTATCTTGATGAACAATTACGTGCAAACTTAGGAGACCTCTATGAGCCATTCACACTATTGAAGACGCTCAATCACCAGAGTGCTATTCAAGCTCGTTTACCTTATTATCCTAACATCCACTAATAGTATATGGAAGGCGACCACATTAAAATAAACAAATGGCTATTGCCTTTCAGTTGGCTGTATGGGCTTATTGTGGGCATACGTAACGAATTATTTGATTTAAATATACTCAAGACTAGGAGCTTTGATATACCAGTTATATCTGTTGGTAATATTACAGTTGGAGGATCTGGTAAGACACCTCATGTCGAGTATCTTATCCGACTCCTTCAAGATAAAGTAAAAGTAGCAGTTCTCTCACGTGGCTATAAACGTAAAAGCCATGGATACGTGTTAGCCAATGCTGATACACCAATGAGAGAGATTGGGGATGAACCCTATCAAATGAAAACAAAGTTCCCTCATATCCATGTAGCTGTAGATAAGAAAAGATGTGAAGGTATTGATAACATAACTTCTGACCCTGAAACCAATGATACGGATGTTATTCTACTGGATGATGCTTTCCAACACCGATATGTAAAACCTGGTATAAACATTCTTCTAGTGGATTATCATCGGCTCATTATCTATGACAAATTACTACCAGCAGGTAGACTTCGTGAGCCATTATCTGGAAAACATCGGGCAGACATCGTTATCATTACAAAATGCCCCAAGAGTCTTAATCCAATAGACTATCGAGTGCTCAGTAAGGCTATGGAACTCTACCCTTTCCAGCAACTCTACTTCACAACTCTTGATTATTGTGATTTAGAGCCTATATTTAAGGAAGGAGAAAATATACCTTTAACAGAGATCAGAGGTAAGAACATTCTATTGCTCGCAGGTATTGCGACTCCTAAGCATTTGGAATTAGATTTAAATACATATACAGGAAATAATGCTCTGACAATCTTATCTTATCCTGACCATCATTCTTTCACAACGAAGGATATCAATAAAATTAATGAGACCTTTGCACAAATGGAAGAACCCAAATTAATAATAACAACAGAGAAAGATAAAGCAAGACTTATTGATATAGAAGGGTTATCCGAGGAAGTAAAAGACAATATATATACACTCCCTATCAAGGTTAGATTCATGCTTGATAAAGAAGAGACATTTAATGAAAAAATAATTTCTTATGTACGAAAAAATTCAAGAAACAGCATCCTGGCTAAGAGAGAGGATGACAACAAGTCCAAAAACAGCCATCATTCTGGGCACCGGCCTAGGACAATTAGCTTCAGAGGTAACTGATAGCTATGAATTCTCTTACAAAGAGATACCCAACTTCCCTGTATCTACAGTAGAAGGGCATGCTGGTAAACTGATTTTTGGTAAGCTTGGTGACAAGGACATCATGGCTATGGAAGGACGTTTCCATTTCTATGAGGGATACGATATGAAACAAGTAACTTTCCCTATACGTGTTATGCACGAGTTAGGAATCGAGAGCTTATTTGTATCTAATGCTTCTGGCGGTATGAATCCAGAGTTTAAGATTGGTGATTTAATGATTATCACTGATCATATTAACTTCTTCCCAGAACATCCTTTACATGGCAAGAACTTCCCAACTGGACCTCGCTTCCTTGATATGCATGAGGCTTACGATCACAAACTCATACAAATGGCTGACGAGATAGCAAAAGAGAAGAACATCCGTATAGTACATGGTGTTTATATGGGTGTACAAGGTCCTACCTTCGAAACACCTGCAGAGTATCGCATGTATCATAAGATGGGGGCTGATGCTGTTGGTATGAGTACTGTTCCAGAGGTTATTGTTGCACGTCACAGCGGTATTAAGGTCTTTGGTATTAGTGTAATTACAGACTTAGGTGGTTTTGATGTTCCTGTTGAAGTTAGTCATGAGGAAGTACAGGAAGCAGCTAACATGGCACAACCACACATGACAGAGATTATGCGCGAGATGATTAAGCGTTCATAATAATAGATACATAAAATTGCCCGGACGTTCTTTATCATATATATAATAAGGTGTAGATAAAGAACGTCCAACATTTATCACTAAGTTTTTTGATAATAAATGGAAATTAAAGATCTCGGTAAGTTCGGTCTTATAGAAAGACTGACAAAGAACATTGTCCCCCAAAACGCCTCCACCCAACAGGGCATAGGAGATGATGCTGCCGTACTGAATTACTCCAATAAGGAGGTTCTTGTAACATCAAAGATGTTTATGGAGGGGGTTCAGTTCGACCTTACATATATCGATATGGAGCATTTGGCTTACAAGGTAGCTATGGCAACAATGAGCAATATATTTGCAATGAATGGTCAGCCACGTCAACTCATTGTTTCATTAGGCTTAGGAAAACGATTCAAGGTTGAGGATATCGAATTGTTCTATGCTGGTTTAAATAAGGCATGTGCTAAATGGAACGTCGATATTATTGGTGGGGATACCAAATCATCTTATACTGGTTTTGCTATCAATCTCACCTGCATTGGAGAAGCCTCCAAAGAAGACATAATCTATCGTTCTGGTGCAAATGAGACAGACCTCATCTGTGTAACAGGCGATCTGGGTTCTGCCTATATGGGCTTACAAATCCTTGAAAGGGAAAAGTCTGTCTACTATCAACAAGTTGAGGAATATAATAATAAGGTAAGGGAGGCACAACGGAACAATGACCAGGCTCGATTGAAAGCCTTACAGAAAGAACGTGCTGCTATTGATGATTTCCAACCCGATTTTGCTGGAAAAGAATACCTCATTGACCGACAGTTGAAACCAGAAGCACGTGGGGATGTCTTGCAACAACTACGTCAAGCAGGAATCCACCCCACTTCAATGATTGATATTTCTGATGGTTTAGCTAGCGAACTAAAGCATATTTGTCAACAGAGCCACTGTGGGTGTAGGGTCTATGAAAAGAATATTCCTATTGACTATCAAACAGCAGTAACCTGTGAAGAGTTCAATATGAATCTCACAACTGCGGCTTTAAATGGAGGAGAGGATTACGAACTACTTTTCACTGTTCCAATCGGTGACCATGAGAAGATTGATAAGTTAGAGAATATCAAGCAGATAGGTTATATTACAAAGGAAAGTCTAGGTAACTATATCATCACACGTGATGGTAATGAGTTCGAATTGCAAGCACAAGGATGGGCAGTAAAGGAAAATTAAGTTATCTGTTAAAGGATTAAAATTGTAAGGAAAATCCTTAGAAAGGTTTGGAGGTCTCAAATAAAAGCACTACCTTTGCATCGCAATTCAGAAATAGCAACAATGATAGCTAAAGTATGAGTAGTAAAAACATGATGGTGCCATAGCTCAGTTGGTAGAGCAAAGGACTGAAAATCCTTGTGTCCCCGGTTCGATTCCTGGTGGTACCACTCCTCCTTTCATCAGGGCGGTTCTCGTAAGAGGCCGCTCTTTTCGTTTTATGATCCTACCATAAAGAGTACATTAAAGATTTACAAAATACTTGAAGGAAACACGAGATTCTTAGAAGAGGATTGATTTCTTATTGCGTCTATTATCTTATTCAAGTTTGATAGATTCCTATCGTAGCCCAACTATAAATTTCACTTTATTTGCTGTTATAACTATCTCTTATAGAAGCACTCGCATAAGCAAATAATTACGAGTACAAGAGGAAGGATAGTTATAACAACAAAATCGATGAACGCTCTCAAGCTAATCATTTCTACTTAATCTCGGCCACCACATATTCAGAACGTGTACCAATGCGGAACTTACCGCCCCAAATACCGATACCTGAAGAAACATAATACTGTGTATTACCCTTTTGTAAAGGACCAAAAGCATCTTCATAGATCATATCCTCTATCCAACTAACAGGCCAAACTTGACCATAATGTGTGTGCCCTGATAACTGAAAGTCAACTCCTGCTTGCTCTGCCTCCTCCAAATGATAAGGCTGATGATCCATCAGAATGGTATAGTAGCCCTTTGGTGCTTTTTGCAACAACGTCGATAGACTAGCACGACGCCTATTTGTTCTATCGTCACGCCCCACAACAAGCAAAGTATCACCATCAGTCAGAGGTACAAGCGCATGATCATCAATCAGCAAATGAATCCCCGCATCCTTATAAAATTGCTTTGCACGAGGCTCTCCACTATAATATTCGTGGTTACCAAGGCAAGCATAGACGGGTGCATTAAGTTTCTTAAACTCCGCAGCCATATTCTGATCAAGTAATGCACGAATACTTCCATCAATAATATCTCCAGCTATAAGTATCGCCTCCGCATGCTCAGCATTCACTTTGTCAATCCATTTACGGAACTCCTTCACACGATTGTGATAACCTAAGTGCAAGTCCGTAAGCATGACTATTCGATGTTGTTTGTGCATTGTCTTCGCTGAATTTAAAGTCAATGGCACACGCTCTTTATGTAAGTAATTCAGATAACCATAAACGAACAGCCCCACGATGATAACAAGCACCGAAGTCGTCCCTATCCAACTATTGCGCAGAAAGGTGGGCGGAACGAGATGTGCAACTTTCCCTAAATCGAGGATGAGGAACAGCATCATCAGATACAAACCAATGAAGAGGGATGAGTTGCCCACTTCGTAAAGTATTGTTGCAACTGACATCGGCAACCGATCTATAAAGAAGTGGGCAAAAAGACTAAGGAAACAGAGGAGCAACGCTCCTGTTATCACCCATTTACCAACATTACTCAAGGGCAATAATTGCCAAACGTGCCAACCAACATACCCACAACCTGTCAAGAGGATGAGGGCAAAAACAACTATCATTGTTACATTCATACTTCTACCTTTGTACTTTACTTTTACCATTATTTATATTATAACTTAGTCGTTATTTATATCCTACTTTAATCATCAAATGAACTTATACTTAAACTGCAATCGTACTTATACTTAATCGTCCATCATACTTATACTTAGACTGCGATCCTACTTTAAGTTAGAGTCCGATATTCTACACGTTTGTATAACGAATTATACACGTCTGTATAATTGATTCTACACGTTTGTATAATTCGTTATACAAACGTGTAGAACTCGGTAAGTCTTATTGAAGTACGATTGAACACTAACATAAAGTATGGTTGACACCTAACTTAACCAGCTATCACACTTATCCTTAGACATCAATCCTAGTGAAAAAGCGCATCCAAACCATCGAGGCTAATCCTCTCATCAGTAGGAAAGTAAGGAAGGCAAGCCACAATGCCTCATTAGCAAGATTCCCCCTAAACCCTAAGTAAACAGCGAAGAACGATAGCATGGCAATGACCGTTGAAAAGAGCATACCCTTCGTGTCAGTAAGTCCGATGAATACTCCATCAAGGATGAAAGCCGTCACACCTACAACTGGTATCAAGCAAGCCCAAGGCAAGTAAGGTCGTGCCGCCTCAACGACAGCGGCATCATCCGTAAGAAGATGTAAGAATCCTGTTCCACCTATCACATATAACCCCGTGAACATTAGGGTCATCAAGCCGCCAAACGCAAACAAGCGTCGTATCGTAATTCGCAATCCTTGCTTATCTCCAGCACCATAATACTTGCCACTCAAGGCTTCTCCTGCATAAGCAAAACCATCCATGACGTAAGAGAAGATAGTGAACAAGGTCATCAACAGCGTGTTTACAGCCAACAGCATTGTACCTTGTTTTCCTCCCGCCGAAGTAAAATAGAAGTTAACGGCTATCAAACACAAGGTGCGAAGAAAGATATCTTTATTGACAAGAAAGAAGTCAATCCACGCTCCTTTCACGGCAAGAATGTGAGTCAAGCTAGCCCAAGTAGACTGCCCTAAGCTCGTTACTTTTCTCGCCTTATTAATCTTACTTACACGCTTCCATGCACTTAATAATGCCACCAGAAAACCAATCCATTGAGCGAGCAACGTTCCTGTAGCTACACCTGTTATCCCCCACCCCAAGGCAAACACTAAGGATAAAGAAGTAAGAATATTCACTATATTCTGTAAGATGGCTACTACCATAGGTGTACGTGTGTCCTGCATCCCAATGAACCAACCTGTCAACCCGTATAAGCCCAACATTGCTGGTGCGCCCCAGATAACAATGCGGAAGTAAGTTGCAACATAATCCCACGAGGCTTCAGGCGTATTCATCAGACGTAATAAGCCCCATTCCAATCCTCTTTGAGCAAGGATGAACGATAAACCGAAAGCAAGTCCAATGGTTAAGCTACGCACCAATATACCAATACATTCCGCATTGTCCGCACGTCCAAAGGCTTGAGAAGTCATCCCACTGGTTCCCATTCTTAGGAATCCAAGTAACCAGTACATCACATTGAAAATCATTGTTCCAACGGCAATCGCACTGATATAGGCTTCATTGCCAATATGCCCCACCACCATAAGGTCAACTAGTCCTAACAGCGGCACCGTGATATTACTCACAATGGAAGGTAAGGCTAGGCGGAGTATCTCCTTATTCTTATCGTCCAATCGCATCATTGTTTCACTCACGAATATAGTCTTTCGCTACAAGGTCGTAATATAAAGCTTCCAACTCAGCCAAGGATAAACGTTCTATGGAATGTTCTAACACGCGGATAAGCTCCATCCGACGAGTTTCATTCTCTACTCTATCAAAGTTCATAAGATTTCTTTTCTATATTATATCGTTGATTTTCCTACTAGAAGGGACAACATGACATACTAACTTACATTGCTATATACACGCAGAATGAGTCGGCAAAAGTAATTGAATTAATTGTGAATTCAAAAGATATTAGGTAATTTTGCGTACATTAATGTATTATTAAACCATCATGGGAAAGAAACAGGAATACAAGCAAAAGAATGAGGAATATCTGAAAGAAGTTAGTCAGCGGGAGGGAATAAAGGTTCTTCCTCATGGTATTCTTTACGAGATAATAAAAGAAGGGACGGGCGAAGGAAAGGTGCAGTCACGTTCTATCGTGACTTGTAATTATCGTGGGAGCCTCATCTCTGGTAAGGTTTTCGATGATAGTTGGCAAAGGGGAGTGCCAGAGGCTTTCCGTGTTAACGAATTGATTACAGGCTTTCAAATAGTTCTATGCGCCATGCACAAGGGGGATCATTGGCGTGTTTATATCCCTTATCAAGACGGATATGGTACGAAAAGAGACGGGGATATACCTGCCTTCTCTACACTAATCTTTGAGATTGAACTCATTGGGATAGGTTAAGAACGTAGAGCGGAAAGTAATCTTCAATTAGCTTTTTAAAATACAATGCCTATGCTGATTAAAACTTTCATTGGTTCTTGCATTGCGTTAATATCCTTCTGTTCTTGCAATTCAAAGTTGACTGTCGGGAACATGGCAGGAGAATACCACTATATATATAAGGTGGGAAAGGGGATGAGTGGGAGTTGCCGTCTAGCACTACGTAAGGACAGCAGTTTCAGTTACTCAGAACATTTCGACCTCATGTATTCAAGTGGTAAGGGAGTGTGGGAACTAAAGAAAGACACAATAACCTTAATGTTTGACAATCCGCCTTATAGCATTTACGAGGCACTAGCAGGCGGAGAGACTTATCGTGGAACTTGGACTGTGCCCGTCATAAGAAGAAACAAAGTGCAAGTAAAGAATATTATACTCGTTAAGAAGTTGCACTTAACGAAGAAGTCATCTTGTCTTGAGATGAAGAAGAATGATTAATTCACATTCGGATATACGTTGCACCTTATCATCAATCGGCACAAAAAAAAGACTCTCATCATTGAGAGTCTTTTTTGAGGTGCCTAGCGGAATCGAACCGCTCTACATGGTTTTGCAGACCATTGCCTAACCTCCCGGCCCAAGCACCATTGTTGTTAGCAAAGGAGTATCTTGCTTTGCGTGTGCAAAGATAAGTACTTTATTCGGTTTAACCAAACTTTTCAAGATTTTTTTCAATGCCGCATAAGAAAATCATCCTTACGTTGCATTGCTCAATACTACTTAAAGGGTATTAAAAAGAGGACTTCAGTTAATGGTTAACTTGCGAAGTCCTCCGTTTCTAATTACTTAAAGCATACAGGCTTCTTGCGCCCTTTCAACTTCCGCTTAGCTTTGAGTTGGTCGTGGATAGCACATCCGGCGCAACCATGACAAGGGTCTTTGGCAGTTTGAAATGTTTGCCAAATTCTATAACCCACATAGGCTAGAGCCGCAAGAAGAACTATTGCTAAAACAATATATTGCCACATATCCTCCTCCTTCTATCTCTTAAACAGGAACGTTCGTATCATCCTCAGCAAATGGATCTTCAGAGAAGTTTAGCTCATCCTCATCAAACCATTTAGAGAGTTTCTCCTTTGCTTTATCCTTTAAGTTTTCGTCAACTTGACTCCAAACCTTCCCTAAAGCATAGAGAAGAACGGCGAGGTCGTCAGCCAAACCAGCTATTGGTATTGCATCGGGAACAACATCTATAGGAGAGATCAGATAACCCAAAGCCCCAATGATGATGGCTTTGTCTTTCAATGAGACCTTGTCACTCTGCATGAGATAATAAAGAATCAAAGCTATATAAACCAACTTAGCTCCTGCTCGCTTGGCTATGCGTTGTATCTTCTCAATGAAGTTCTGCTGTGAGAACTTGTCCTTGTATTTCTGTAAATCAGGTATTTCCATATTACAATTACATTAAAATTATTACTTAAAGGCTATCACTTTGTCAACGTATGCTTTAGCTTCTGGATAATCTTGATTAGCACGACGAACACGACTACGAACAACTGCCTTCATGATTACTCTATAGATTAAGAAGAGCACCAAACCGACAGCTATTGCCGCCAAAACATTCCACACGCCTTTGAAAGGTAGTGAGTCGTCAGGGAAACCAGACATTACGAGGATTGGCAAACATAATAAGATGCCAGCTACAGTATAACGTGAACGTTCGGTTCCCTCGCTATCTAAAGCTGCTTGATAATCAAACAAATAATCTGAAAGAACCTCTTCGCTAACCTCTACTGGACGTTGAGGGAAACCTGCTTCATCCTTGTGATTTCTTATCTTATTCTCTACAACGTGCTGGAAGTCATCCACTACAGTTACATATTGTTCTTCTAAATCTTTCATGATTAAACTTGTTTTTTAGCTAATGTCACACTCTCACCCACGCTAATCTTCTATAAAGGAAGATTAAAGGAGCATAATTGATAAAAAAGATAAAGCAGTGTTCCTATAAGCCGGGTTCCGTCTCTTCCTCATCTTTCGATAAATAGGAAGATGCCTGTCATTTATCTAGTTTACAAGTCACCTTGTAACTCAAGCATTCTACCCTCCGTTGTGCTAACGCTTGGGCGGGCAGCCCTCAAACAACGGTTTACATGAACTTGCAGCTCCTGAACGGTACAGCCAGACGATCACCCGCCTGCTGGTAGTCTCTTACACTACCTTCTCACCCTTACCACTATTAGAAGTGGCGGTCATTCTCTTCTACCTTCATCTACTGTCACCAATAGCTTCTACTTTCGGAAGCAGGATGCCCTATGCTGCCCGGACTTTCCTCTCGTACCTTTAAAGGATACCAGCGACAGAGCCGGAACACTGCCTTATCAGGGTTACAAAGATACTATTAAAACATGGAACGGGCAAAATATTTTGATTTTTTTCATATAAGTAGAAGGGCTCACAAACTATAACTACATTGCATATCACTATTCAATAGCATAAGAAAAGAGCATATTCTTTATCTTTAAAGGTACTCTTTTCTTATGAAAGAAAGCACCTTTTATAACCTTACAAAGCATCTTGTAATATACTTCAAATTGTCTGTTGATTATCAGGATGTTATAACCTTAGTTTAAACATCCCTCCTTTTTCTCCTTAGAAAATCATATATAATAAAGATATCAAGTCCTTTGATGATACTTACAAAGACTTAGAATCTATGGTTATAATTAACTAACTTGAAAGAATAAACAATGAATTGAATAAGAGATAACAGAAAAAAGCATTGAAACTGAACGAATGTAAATTTATCAATTCTTCTAATTAAGAGCCGTTAAGTAGCGAAATTAAAGTGTTAAAATCGGATAAAGATAACTGACAAAATAACCGATTTACACAATTTGCACCTATATTTGCATCCACAAAAGAAGTCTGATGGACATTCCATACAATGCCAATTTGACAGATAACAAAGTTACTAATAAATAAAAGAATAAGTATATGAAGAATTTATCAAAGTATTTGACTGGTGCAGCATGTGTTACTGCTCTTGCCTTTTCCACTGGTGCTTTCATCAAAGTATATGCAGCTGAAGCACCGGTTGTAGCTCCAGGTCAGCCAGTAGACCTCACTTATGCAGCAGAGAAAGCACTGCCTGCTGTAGTGCATATTAAGTATGTACAAAACTCTAAGACACAGACAGTAGACGTTCAAGATGACCCATTTGGAGACTTCTTCGATCCATTCGGTTTCTTCGGCAACCCTAATCAAGGTAACGGAGGTTCACGCAAACAGAAGATTCAAACACCAAAGAAAGAGGCAACTGGTAGCGGTGTTATTATTTCATCAGATGGATATATCGTAACGAATAACCACGTGGTTGAAGGTGCTGACGAATTGACAGTTACCTTAAATGACAATAGAGAGTTCTCTGCACGTATCGTTGGTACTGACAAACAGACAGACCTTGCCTTATTGAAGGTAAATGCAAAGAATCTCCCTACTCTACCGATTGGTGACTCAGATAAACTAAAAGTTGGAGAATGGGTAATCGCTGTTGGTAACCCTTATAACTTAAGTTCTACTGTTACAGCTGGTATCGTTAGTGCAAAATCTCGTGGCTTAGGAGCTTCTCAAAATGGTATCGAGAGCTTCATTCAAACTGATGCAGCTATCAACCCAGGTAACTCTGGTGGTGCACTGGTAAATACACAAGGCGAACTGGTTGGAATCAACGCAATGCTTTACTCACAGACTGGTTCTTATAGTGGTTATGGTTTCGCCATCCCAACAACTATAATGAATAAGGTGGTTGATGATATTAAGAAGTATGGTAGCGTTCAGCGTGTAACCTTAGGAATTCAAGGCGGTGACGTTCTCAACTATATCAACGCACAGAAGGAAGATGGTAAGAATGTAGATCTTGGAACGAATGAAGGTGTATATGTTGCCGAAGTAATGTCAGAGGATGGCAATGGTGCAGCTCTAGGCTTGATGAAGGGTGATGTTATCACAAAGTTTGATAACCAAAAGATCACACGCATGTCTGAACTTCAACAGGCACTCAATGGAAAACGTCCTGGTGATAAGGTTACAATAACCTATCTACGTAATAAGAAAGAAATTACAAAGACAATTACATTGAAGAATGCGCAGGGTACTACAAAGATTATCGAGCAAGCTGATATAGATGTTCTTGGTGGTCAGTTCCGCCCAGTAACAGAGGCAATGAAGAAGCAATTGAACATCAACTATGGACTTGAAGTACTGAAGGTTAATAACGGTGCGTTGAAGTCTGCTGGTATCAATCGTGGCTTCATCATCCAAAATGTCAATGATAATATGGTTAAGAGCATTGACGACTTACAAGGTCTCGTAAAGAAGGCTTCAACCAGCAAAGATCCAGTACTCTACATACAGGGTATTTATCCAACTGGCAAGAAAGCATACTTCGCAGTACCATTAGGTGACTAAGCTTTTAGCTATAGTCTTTTGAGACAATAAAAGATAATCCTCCTTTCTCCTGAAAATAACCATGAGAAAGGAGGATTTCTATCTATAATAAGGTAATATTTTCTACGTTTTATTTGTTCAGCTCATTGAATTTACGTAAATTTGCCATCACTTTAGTTAATGCCAAACAACATGAGACAATTGAAAATCACAAAATCGATTACGAATCGAGAGAGTGCTTCTCTTGATAAGTATCTTCAAGAAATCGGTCATGAAGAAATGATTAGTATTGAGGAGGAAGTTGAACTTGCTCAGCGAATACGAAAAGGTGACCGTAAGGCTCTTGAGCGGCTAACTAAAGCCAACCTACGCTTCGTTGTCTCTGTGGCAAAGCAATATCAAAATCAAGGATTATCGCTCGCCGACCTTATCAATGAAGGTAACTTCGGATTGATAAAGGCTGCTGAGAAATTTGATGAGACGCGCGGTTTTAAGTTTATCTCTTATGCAGTGTGGTGGATTCGACAGAGTATCTTACAAGCTATTGCAGAACAAAGTAGAATCATTCGATTACCCCTCAATCAAGTTAGCTCGGTCAACAAGATAAACAAAGTGCTAAACAAGTTTGAGCAAGAAAACGAACGAAGACCAAGCATAGATGAGATAGCACAGGATACAGATATTCCTGAAGAAAAGATAATTGAGGCTTTTAAAGTAAACACACATCATATCTCTGTTGATGCTCCTTTTCATGATGACGATGAAAGTAGTTTATTGGATGTTATTCCGAATGATGCAATTCCATCTACTGACAAGTCTTTAGTGGAAGAAAGCTTACGAGCAGAGATTGGTAGAGTGTTGGATATCCTCGAAGATAGAGAAAAGAAAGTCATTGAGGCTTACTTCGGTATCAACCAACGGGAGATGACCTTGGAAGAGATTGGAAGTAAATATGGACTGACACGTGAACGCGTAAGACAAATAAAAGAGAAAGCAATAAGACGACTACGTCAACAAACAAATAGTAAAATACTCAAGGCTTATCTTGGGCAATAATATTAACATAGAAATAAGAAAATGAGACTTCGCCAACTATTAATCGTCACAGCTCTTCTTGTGGGATGTGTAATTAACGGTAATGCAAAAGGATATAGACCAGCAAAGATTTATATGTTTGGGTTTGCTGCTTCTTTTAACGATTCAACTGTCTATCTAACGGATATTCAAACAGTAAATGCGTACTTGGTAAACAACAGAACAAAGTTCTTGGCTAATCGTGAAGACTATTCTTATCAATTACGCAACTATTTACAAAGTAATGGTTTGGAGGCTTATCCTACTTGTATAACAATGTTCGCAGAGAACGAGAAAGATGCTACAAGGAAGTATCTTAAACTAAAAGAACGTTACGAGAAATCGAAAAAGAAATACTCCATCAAGAGTTTAAAAGATAGTCAGTTTAAGTACACGCCTGTTGAACCCGACCAACAATCATAAAATGGACGTAAACAACTTTAGAGTAGCTGACCTTGATGTACAGATTACATTCCGTGATACAAGTATCAACGGAATGCACTTGTTACGCTCGTTTGAACCTTTTAGAGTCAAGGAAGAATCGGACAAACCTTTCTTTCGTCTTATTGTTGATGACTCAATAAGACCTGTACCCAAAGAGCAACGCAAACGTATTCGTGCCTTTGACACTGGTAATGGAGATACCATTGTTGATCGTGTTGAAGACGGAAGTTATCAATACATCATCAAAGATATTAGTGGTGCTGATTGTTGCTTGCTTAAATGTAATAAGGATTTCAGCGAATGTTATTGCGCCTTGAATGGCAACACCAATATGCGTACATTCGGTCTTAATAATGCACTGATGCTCATCTTTGCATTTGCGGGTGCTCAAAGAAAAGTCTTGCTTATCCACGCCTCCTTAGTACGCAATAATGGTTATGGATATGCTTTTATAGCAAAGAGTGGAACGGGAAAATCAACACAAGTCAGCATGTGGTTGCGTCATATTCCAGGTAGTGATCTCATGAATGATGATAATCCCATTGTGAGACTTATTGATGGAGAAGCATGGATCTATGGAAGTCCTTGGAGTGGAAAAACTCCTTGCTATCGTAATATTAAAGCTCGCTTAGGCGCAATCACACGTATAGACCGAGCTAAAGAGAACTCTGTCGACAAGCCCTCTCCTATTGAAGCATTCGCTTCTCTCCTCCCTTCTTGCTCTAGTATGAAATGGGATTCAGCCATCTACAATGCTGTTTGTGATACTATCACTAAAATAGTTGAGACTGGTCGTATATATACTCTCCACTGCTTGCCAAACAAAGAAGCAGCGGAGGTTTGTCAACGCGCAATAGCAATTAAATAAGGAATGTCGACTAAAAAGCCAATCCTCACAACGACAGAGATTCAATTTGCAAATGCCGATTTAATCCCGGAAGTCGTTAAGATCTTAAACGAAGGACATAATGTAACTTTGCGTCTTCGGGGATTCTCTATGCGTCCATTCCTTGAGAATGACAGAGACAAGGCTTTACTGGTAAAACCTTCAAGTATAAAGGTTGGCGATCCAGTCCTTGCCGAGATAGGTCCAAAACATTTTGTTCTGCATCGCATTGACCAAATAGACGGAGAGAATATCACGCTTCGTGGTGACGGAAATCTCGGTGTTGAACATTGTAAACGAGAGAACATTGTTGGTGCAGTCATTGGTTTTTACAGAAAAGGACATAAGACCATGGATCGTACTGACGGGTGGAAATGGAAGTTATATAGCAAACTATGGGTAGGTTTACTTCCCTTTCGTCGCTATCTCCTTGCCGCCTATAGGCGATTGTGGATTCCATTGTTCGGACCAATCTAAGCAAATGACAAAGTTCCTTTCTCTATCCAATCAAACAAATAAGGCTAAGACATTAACTCATAATAAGTAATCAACAATAATGAAAGTAAAGAATGGCTTTAACCTCCGTGAAGTCTGCGGAGAAAATATCATAGTTGCAGAAGGAGATGAGAATATCGACTTCAGCAATATCATCTCTATGAATGAGAGTTCGGCTTACTTATGGCAAGAAGTGCAGAAACTAGACAACTTCACCATTGATACTCTCACCCAACTCCTTTGTGAACAATATGAGATTGATGAAGAAACAGCTAAAAAAGATGTAACAACACTTGCTACACAATGGGCTGCAGCTGGAATCATTGAGGGTGAAGATATGCCTGAGGTTAAAGTAGAAGAGCAATTTCACAAAGAAGATATCAATCTTCAAAAGGAGGAAATAACGAAATCAGAAGAGAAAAAGAAAGGTTTCTTTAAGCGTATCTTTGGATAGATAAGGATTAGACTCAAGCCAGACCAAGACTAGCTTATATATAATAACGACTCATTTACATTCCCATTCGAAAGTAAATGAGTCGTTATAGTCTTTCTTATATCACCACTATTTGCTTAGGTATATAAAAAAACGACCCGCACATTTGAGCATCGTTGAGAGGCTTGGCGGGTTCTCGCACTGCAAATATACACAAATTACACAAACATCTTTAAAGAAAGGATTATAAACTAGACGTTTTAATCAAGATAAATTGTTTTGAACATAGAATTGTGTTCCTCTGTCTAAAACAAAAGCCTCACCCCGTTAGGCGCCCCCCTCTCTGAAGGAGAGGGGCTGGGGGTGAGGCAGTGTACCACGGAAGCGAGAGAACCAAATTAATACACTAGTTTTGAAAGACATTAATTTCACAATTAATATAATCGATTGTCTTATTACAGAACGATTGATACCCTGAATCAATCTAAAAAATGCTCCCGTGGTATAAAAAGAAAGCCTCCTAAAAGGAAGCCTCCCCAAGCCCCTCCGAAGGAGGGGATGTCCTTATTGCATACAGTTTGAAATAGCCAAATATATATGAGCGGACTTAGGGACATCCCCTCCTCTGAAGGGGCTTGGGGAGGCTTTCTTTTGTGGAGGGGGTATTACCCTGCCTGTGGTCCTGTGTGGTCTTCACTCCCCTCTCCACTCGGAGAGGGGGCGGGGGTGAGGCCTTGTTTTCTCCTCGCAGGATTATCCACATCCACCTGCAACTCCTTCAATGCCTTACGCACCGACTCTTTCCAAGTCAATGTCAACTTCGGAGCTTTAAGGCTCTTGGCGCATACATCCTTCTCGTTTTCTTCCATCTTCGAGGGAACGTTCACACGCAAAGAGAAGATATCGCCGAGGTCTAAGCCTGTCCCCATGCGTGCACAGTCCAAGATAAGGTTACGAAGCGTAATAATCACGTTACGTGCATCACCCTCCGTTAATGAAGTCTCACGAACAATACGTTCCAACACCATTTCGGGTGAAATCTTCTGTTGACCTTTCGGTACGGCGATATACACCGTCTTACCCTTCATTTTTCCCATTGTTGCCTTACGAGGTGCAACTTTGAATTCAATCATTTTGATCTGGTTTTTAATTAAACATTAGATTAATATATCAACATCATTTTGATGCCTTTTTCGTATGTTTTATACCCAGCAGTTGGGTCGTCTTGTACCCAGCTGCTGGGTAGCGTCGTACCCTGCCCGTTGGGTAGACCCCTACCTATTCGCTGGGTACGATCGTACTTCTTCGCTGGGTATAACTCTACCCATTCGTTGGGTACAAAAACAGACTACGAACAATCGCAAGGACTACTCGAATGCTCCGACCCTGTTCCCCTGCCAGCGGCTGCTGGAGGTATAACCGACGTTTCCACTGTGATCGAAGGTCAGGCAGACTGCGCCCGCCGACACCCCCCTAGAAGCACTAGACGACCAATAGTAGCCGTATATGCCAATTCCTTGCAGTTGACCTTTGTAGTAGTAACCCAAGGCGGGCAGGTAGAAGTAATTGCCTGCGTCAGCTGCATCGGGGAGGGTGCTAGATGCACTCCTACCTAGGGTGGGAGTGCCAAATTCTTTTCGCCAATCACGTCCAACGAGTGCTGTGTTAGCGTTGAATCCGCTTATGTATGCTTTCTTCTTAAACCACATACCACCTTTGTATAAATGCCCCATAGATGTCCAAAGTTCATCTGCATCCCACCGAGGATCACTTGTGACGTACCACATTATCTCGTTGGCATTAGGGAGAGTGCCGCATGAATGGGTGGCATTGAAGAAAGGGGAACCGTTGCCCTCGTTATAATAACGTGAATCACTATTACTCTGCGCGTAATTTGGGGAACTGTTACCATCTGGTGTTGGCTGACCTGTGTTTCCTGGCAAATGCTTTGTCCATTCGTAACCATACCAATATTGCTGCTGTGCATCCCACATGTAGTAATGATCGCCGTCGTAGTTCTTGATTTGCAGATCAGCTTCCATGTTGACATATTCGTTCTTTGCAAAGGTGTGAGAAGGAATAATCTTGGTAATTGTTCCCTCTATTTGTGTCGCAACATCCTTTACCCAGTAACGGATTCTTAAAGTGTGTGTGCCTGGCTTGATAACCATGTAAGCACCATTGGTTGTTAGGCTGGCAGAAGTATTTGTCAATGGGAAACCATTTGGGTATGTACTACCATAGTCGCCTTTTGTTGTAAGTTCTATCTTATTTCCTGAACCTGTACCGGTCAATGCGCCTGTATTTGTCTCAGCGGTTGGATCAAGGGTATAGGTATCTGTAATATCGTTATCTGAAGTTACTTCAATCTTCGTGAGATAACAATACTTTAGTACATCATTGCTTGTATAAGGCTTAAAAACAAGGTAAGCAGCCTTGTGGTCGAGTGCAAACTCAAACTCGTGGCTTGTAGCGTTGCGTGTTGCTTTGGCTATACCGCAATCGCCTGATGCACCAAAGTGAGCTGTGGTATTAGGCTCTGTTTGTGTCTGATTCGCAGAGATGGTTACTCGGTCTTGATTACCATTCTTGCCAGGATAATAAACCTCGTATGAAGATTTGGCGGTGTATTTACCAGGCATTAAGAACTTGAAAGAGGCTGTCTTACCTGTTGGCGAGTTGCTGCTTTGCTTCCAATTGCCGCTATCGTCCTTAACCCAAATCTTATCGCCTGCTTCCCAATAGAATGTTCCATCTGCCTCCATGGTTGTACGTGTTGCTGGTTCGCCAGTGCTGAATGCGGTTAAGCCTTTATCGTCAGTTGTAGTCTTGCCGTTCTGTGCTAAATCATCGTTCGCACAAGAGGCAAAGGCTAGTGTTAAACCACACACGACAGTCAAAGACTCTAGTCGTGTGATGAATGAATGTCGTTTCATTGTTTTCTTCATTTTTTACTTAGTTCTCTTTGTTAATAACTCTCTTTTAGTCTTCCCAAGCGGAAAAATCGTCTTCGTTCTCATTGTCAGCTCCCTGCCATGCTGGTGCTTGCTTAGCACTGCTGATGGTTCCTCCAGGTGTTGCTGGGTTGTGCTGACCATTAAAAGGAGACCCCGCCATTAAATTAGTGGTTTCGTTTACCTGAACTATTACGCAATTAGGTGCAGAATAGTTCTTCTTTTCTTTCTTTTTCTCCATTGTTTTATTGATTAAAAATAGTTGTTATTTCGTGCTTAATTTCTCTATATTTCGGTTTAGGTACGGACACAAAAAAAGAACAAAGGAAACTTCTAGAAGTCCTTTGTTTACAGGGTTTGCGGTACGCTTCGCGCGCGCGTACGCGAGAA